>NZ_JAKSYG010000164.1 GCF_022829725.1 Methylobacterium sp. E-005
CTTGACCTGATCACCCTTCAAGCCGCCGTACTCGGACCGCCAGCGGTAGTATGTGACCTCGGTCACCTCGATTGACCGGATTGCTTCGGCAACCTTGCGACCCTGCGAGATCAAGACATCGACCTGCCGCAGCTTAGCAACAATCTCTTCAGCCGTATGCTTCTTCCGTCCCATGACGACATCCTCCACATGGCTCAAAGCCATACCTCAGGGAGGACCACTTTTCAGGGGGCAGGCCACGGCTACGTGGTGGCCCGCTCCCGCTCCGGGCTCTCCGGCCTGCTCGACCTCGTCAGCATGGTGCCGTTCGCGGTCTCCGGCACGATCCTGGCGATCGGCCTGATCGTCGCCTTCAACAGCGGGCCGCTGGTGCTGACGGGCGGGTGGCTGATCCTCGTAGTCGCCTACGTGGTGCGCAAGCTCCCGTTCGCGGTCCGCGCCTCGGCGGCCATCGTCCACCAGCTCGATCCGTCCCTCGAGGAGGCGTCGATCAATCTCGGCGTGTCGCCGGCGAAGACCTTCGCCACGCTGACCGTACCGCTGATGGCCAGCGGCCTCATCGGCGGCTTCGTCCTCGTGTGGATAACCGCGGCATCCGAGCTCAGCGCCACGATCGTGCTCTACACGAGCCGCTGGGCGACGACGACGGTGGTGATGTACCGGGCGATCGAGGGAACCGGCGCCGGCCTCGCGGCGGCGGCGGCCGCGGTTCTGATCATCGTCACGGCGCTCCCGCTCCTCCTCGTCAACCGCCGTGCGCGCGGCCACACCGTCGGTGGCGTCTGACGGGACTCAAGGGCTTCCAAAGGGCTACGCCCTTCGGTGGGTCGCCGGGGCGAAGCCTGGGCACGCGTCAGATGTTCGCGACGCTGATCCGCGTCGCCCCGGCCTGTCGGCGCGTCCGAGCGCGGCGCCATTCGAGGAGGAGGCGCAGGATGTCGGCGTGAAGCACCGGGTCGCGCAGGATCGTCGGATCTTGCGAGAGCATCCCGCTTTCAGACAGGAAGCTCCTTGTTCGCCGTCTCGGGAGCCAGCCAGATCGTCGGCAAGCCGATGAGATAGATCAGCGAGATGATCGCCAGGGCTTCCGGATACGACCCCGTCACGGCCACGAGGCTGCCGACGATCGTCGGCCCGAGAGCGCCGAGGATGCGCCCGAAGCTGAAGGCGAAGCCGGACCCGAAGGCCCGGCGGCGCGTGGGAAACAGCTCGGGCAGCCAGATCGTGTAGAGCGCGAACACCGCGTTGGTGAAGAAGCCGACGAGCGGCAGCAGCGCGATGAACAGCGTCACGCTGTCGAGCCAGACGGCGGCGCCGAGATAGGCTACGAGGTTGATGGTGAAGGCGCCGAGGAAGAAAGCCGTGGCCGTCCGGCGGCGGCTGCCGAACCATGTCGCGATGAACGGCATCGCGAGGCAGCCGATCAGCGTGCCGATGTTGGTGATGATCCCACTGATCGCCGCCACCTTCTGGGCGGCGGCGGGCGTCGAGCCGGCGGCGACGAGCTTGCTGATCACCAGGGTCGGCGCCCAGTAGGTCGAGGACCACAGGCCCAGGATGATGCAGGACATCATGAGCCCGGCCGCCCAGGTGGCGCGGCCCTGCGGCCCCATGAACATGGCGGCGAGGCCCGGCTGATCAGGGCCGGACTCGGTCCGAGCCTGCTGCGCCCGCGGCGGCTCCTGCACGGTGGCGCGGATCGCCACCACGAGGAGGGCCGGCAGCACGCCCAGGAAGAACATGCCCCGCCAGCCGATCACCGGGGCGAGGAACGAGGCGGCCGCGCCCAGCAGCAGGCCGGTCGGCGTCGCGGTGTGGAGCCAGCCCGCGAGCCGCACGCGCTGATGCTCGCTCACCGATTCGTGCAGCAGCGGCGTTCCGGCAGCCCACTCGCCGCCGACGCCGAACCCCGCGCAGAACCGGAACACCGCGAAGGAGGCGAGCCCGCCCGCGAGGCCGCAGAGCCCGGTGAACACCGAGTAGACGAGGATCGTCAGGCACATCACCTTCACGCGCCCGATCCGGTCGGCGAGCCAGCCCCAGAACATCGAGCAGGCCCAGCCGAGCATGAAGATCGAGAAGAAATAGCCGCCGTAGAGCGCGATCGTGCCGCGGGCGGGCTCGATGCCGCCGGCCGCCAAGAGGTCCGACACCGCCGGGACCAGCACGAAGATGTAGATGGCCGAGTCGAAGCCATCGAGCATCCAGCCCGCCCAGGTGATCCAGAAGACCCGGGTGCTCGACGTCACCCGTGCGGCTGTGGGCGTGCGGTCCAAGACCGCGGCGAGGCTCACGCGGTCCATGGACGTCTCCGATCCGGCATGGTGTCCTCCCCTGATGGCCGCCCGGTCTCGGCGCCGGGCTGGCGGGTCGTCAGATCACGTGCTTCTCCCGCAGGTCCGCCACCGCCTGCGCGTCGAAGCCGAAGGCGTTCAGGATCGCGTCGCTCTGCGCGCCGAGATCGGGCGCCGCTGCCCGCACGTGCCCTTCCGAGCGGGACATCCGGATCGGCTGGGCGACCAGACCGATGGGCCCGAGGCGCGGGTGCTCCACCGTCTCGGACATACCGAGATGCTGCACCTGCGGGTCAGAGAAGACCTCATCCATCGTGTAGACGGGGCCGCAGGCGATCTCGGCGGCGTTCAGGGCCTCGACCCATTGGGCGGCGTTCCGGGTCCGCGTCACCGCGGCGATCGCCGCGGCGAGGTCGTGGCGGTTGCGGCTGCGGGCCGGCTGGTCGGCGAAGCGCGGGTCCTCGGCCCATTCGGGATGGCCCAGTACGCCGCACAGGCGCCGCCACATGGCCTCGCCGATCGGCGCGATGTTGACGTGCCCGTCGGCGGTCGGGAACGCGCCCATCGGGCTGGCGGTCGGATGGTGGTTGCCGATCTGCGGCGGGACCTCGTGGTCCATGGTCCAGCGCGCCGCCTGGAAGTCGAGCAGCGCGATCTGCGCCTGCAGCAGCGAGGTCTGGATCCACTGCCCCTGGCCCGACTGCTCCCGCTCCAGGAGCGCCGTCAGGATGCCGAGGGCGCAGTACAGGCCGGCGCTCGAATCGGCCACCGCGATGCCGGCCCGCACCGGCCCCCCGCCGGCCTCGCCGGTGATCGACATCAGCCCGCCCATCCCCTGCGCGATCTGATCGAGGCCGGGGCGCATGCGGTAGGGGCCGTCCTGCCCGTAGCCGGAGATGCTAGCGTAGACGAGCCGGGGATTCTCGGCCGCCAGCGCCGCGTAGCCGATGCCCAGGCGGTCCTTCACGTCCGGCCTGAAGTTCTCGACGAGCACGTCGGCCGATCGCGCGAGCCGCTTCAGCACGGCGACGCCCTCGGGCTGCTTCAGGTCGAGGGTGAGGCTGCGCTTGTTCCGGTGCAGGTTCTGGAAATCCGAGCCGTCGCGGTTGCCGCCGATCCGGTCGCCCCCGGGGGGCTCGATCTTGATGACGTCGGCGCCCCAATCGGCGAGCTGGCGCACCGCCGTGGGGCCCGAGCGCACGCGGGTGAGATCCAGCACCGTGAAGCGGCTCAGCGCGGTGGCAGAAGGCATGGGCGTCTCCCGGTTTCGCGTAACGTGGTAGGTCGGGCGCCGCTCAGCGGCCCTTGAAGTTCGGGGGCCGCTTCTCGCGGAAGGCGATCGGGCCCTCCCGGTAATCCTCGCTGGCGAAGCAGGCCTTGATCGCCCGGTCGATGGCGGCAAGCGCGTCCGGCCCGGGTTCGGTGGTGGCGGCGTCGATGGCGAGCTTGGCGGCCGCGATCGTCAGCGGCGCGTTGGCGGCGACGCGGGCGCCGTAGGCGCGGAGCTCCTCCTCCAGCGCCTCCCTGGGCACGACCCGGTTGATTAGCCCCATGCCGAGCGCCTCGGCGGTGTCGAACTGGCGCGCCGAGTAGAAGATGTCCTTGGCCCGCGAGGGGCCGACCACGTCGACGAGGCGGCGCATGCCGGCGTAGCGGTAGCCGAGCCCGAGCTTGGCCGCGGGAATGGCGAAGCGCGTGCCCTCGGCGGCGAAGCGCAGGTCGCAGGCCAGCGCCAGGGCGAGACCGCCGCCGATGCAGTAGCCGCGCACCATGGCGAGCGTCGGCTTGGGGCAGGTCTGGATGATCGCGGTCGCCGCATCGGCGGCGGCGTTGTAGGCCATCTGGGCCTCGCCGGAGCCGCGCTTCGTCTCGAACTCGGAGATGTCGGCGCCGGACACGAACGCCTTCTCGCCCGCGCCCTTCAGCGCGACGATGCGGATCTCCGGATCCTCCGCGAGGCCGGCGACCGCTTCGGGCACGCCGCCCCACATCTCGAACGTCATGGCGTTGTGCTTGGCGACGTTGCTGAAGATCAGCCAGCCGATCGGCCCGTCCCGCTGCACGATGAGTTGAGGGTCTGCCATGGAATCAGTCCTCGGTCGGTTTGGCTGTGATCGTCATGGATCGGGAACCGGTCGCGCGCGTCGTCCCCGCCGGTAAGGCTTCCCGCGACCCGCTCCGGGTCGAGGCTCGCCGTGCCGCCCTCCTTGAGGAACAGCGTCGTGACGAACGTGCAGGCGATGCAGGCGCTCACGTAGTAGAAAAACAGGCTCTCGTGGCCGAGATGCTTGAACCACAGGCCGACATACTCGGCGCTCCCGCCGAACAGGGATGTCGCCAAGGTATAGGGCAGGCCGACGCCCAGCACCCGCACGCTAGTCGGGAACAGCTCCGCCTTCACCACCGAGTTCACCGAGGTGTAGCCGGATACGATGACGAGCGCGATCATCAGGAGGATCAGCGCCGACCACGCGTCGTGGACGCGCGTCATCGCGGTCATCAGCGGCACGGTGCCCAGCGTCCCGAGCAGGCCGAGGGCGAGCAGCAGGGGCTTGCGCCCGATCCGGTCCGACAGCGCCCCGAGCAGCGGCTGCAGCAGGGCGAACACGAACAACGTGGCGCAGGAGACCAGCGTCGTCTGGTCCCGCGTCAGCCCCGCCGAGTTCGACAGGAAGCGGTGCATGTAGACCGTGTAGGTGAAGAACGCGACCGTGCCGCCGACCGTCATGCCGGCGACCAGCACCAGCGCGCGCGGATCAGCCAGGAGGCGCAGGGTCGGACGCTCCGCGGTGCCGCGCCGCTTGAGCGCCTTGAACTGGTCCGTCTCGTCGATGTTCCGGCGCAGGGCGTAGCCGATCACCGCGCAGGCCGCCCCGATGGCGAAGGGGATGCGCCAGCCCCAGCCGGCGATCTGGTCGGTGCTGAGCAGGATCCGCATCACCACCAGCAGGAAAGTCGCGAGCAATTGGCCGGAGATCAGCGTCACGTAGTTGAAGCTGCTGAAGAAACCCCGGCGGCGCGGATCCGCGATCTCCGTCAGGTAGACGGAACTCGCCCCGTACTCGCCGCCGAGCGACAGGCCCTGGAGCATGCGGGCCAGGAGCAGCAAAGCTGGCGCCAGGATCCCGGCCTGCGCGTAGGTTGGGCAGATCGCGATCATCAAGGACCCCGCGCACATCAGGGTCACGCACAGGCTCAGCGCCGCGCGCCGCCCGTGCCGGTCGGCGTAGATGCCGAAGATCCAGCTTCCGAGGGGCCGCAGCAGAAAGCCCAGGGCGAAGATCCCGGCGGCATTGAGGAGCTGCACGTTTGGCGAGTCGCCGGGGAAGAACTGCGGCGCGAAGTAGAGCGAGAACGCCGTGTAGATGTGAAGGTCGAACCACTCGATCAGGTTGCCAACCGACCCGCCGAGGATCGAGGCGATGCGGCGGTGGAGGGCGGGGCGCGCTTCCCCGAGGGCGGTGTCGGTGGCGAGCATCGCGGGGCGCTCCATCATCGTGCCGCGGCCGCGGCGACGCGGCGCTCGAAGGCGGGGGCTAGCAGGGCCTGCACGCCGCCCAGGAAGGCGACTCCGGCCAGGAACAAGAGGCCGTAGGTGAAGTGCCCCGTCGCGTCCTTGATCCAGCCGACGAGGTAGGGGGGCAGGAAGCCCGACAGGTTGCCGAGCGCCGTCACCATGGCGATCGAGCCCGCCGCCGCCGGGCCGGGAAAGCTCTCCGTGTAGAGGGCGAGCGACGGGCCTTTCAGCCCGTAGATCCCGATCATCACCACGCAGATCGCGGCGAACTGCGCGAGCGGCTGGGCGAGCCAGACCGAGGCCGTGAGGCCGGCGGCGACCAGGAAGGTCATGGCGGCGGTCGGCACGATCCGGTCCGCGTGCCGGTCCGACCACCAGCCGCCCAGCACCATGGCCAGCGTGCCGAACGCGTAGGGGATCGCGGTCACGAAACCGGTCTGGGCGTTGGTCAGGCCGGCGGCCTTGATGATCTGCGGCAGCCACAGGCTCAGGCCGTAGCTCGCCGTCGTGACGTTGAAGAACAGGAGCGCGTAGAACAGCACCCGCGGATCGCGGATCGTCGCCCAGACGTTCCGCGCGGCGTGCGCCCGGACCGGCTCGGCGGCCAGCGTCCGGCGCAGCCAGTCCCGCTGCTCGCGGCTTAACCATTCGGCCTTGTCGGGCGTGTCGGTCAGGACGAACAGCAGCACGCCGAGGACGACGGCCGGCAGCCCCTCGAGGATGTACATCCACTGCCAGCCGGACAGGCCGAGCCACCCGTCGAGGCCGAGCAGCAGCCCGGAGATCGGCGCGCCGACGAGGCTCGACACCGCCATGCCGACCAGCATGATGCCGATGCAGCGGGCACGGTAGGCCTTCGGGTACCAGAGCGAGGCGAACAGGAGCAGGCCGGGGAAGAACCCGGCCTCCGCGACGCCGAGCAGGAACCGGGCGATGCAGAACGAGACCGGCCCGGTCACGAGCGCCATCCCGGCCGAGATGAAGCCCCAGGTGATCATGATGCGGGACAGCCAGATCCGGGCGCCGACCCGGCCCATCATCACATTGCTCGGATACTCGAACAGGAAGTAGCCGAGGAAGAAGATCCCGGCGCCCCAGCCGTAGGCGGTGGCCGAGAGGCCGAGTTCCCGGTTGGCCGTCAAAGCCGCGAAGCCGACATTCACCCGGTCGATGAACGAGACCATGTAGGCGATGACGAGGATCGGCATGAACCGCCGGTTGATCAGACGGATCGTGTCGCGCTTCAGGTCCGTCACCCCGTCCGACCGCGGGCCGTCCTGTACGGCGAGGCCGGCGGGGATTGCCCGGGTGTCCATGCGCTCTCCTCCCTGGAGGCCGCCGGCCGGTCTCGCGGCTCTGGCGGAGGTGTTCGGTCGGCCCGAACCGCTATTCCGGACCTGGCGGTCCAAGCCCGAGCCGCGCCACCACGCCGGCCGAAGCCGTGTCGAGGGTGCGCAGCGTCGCGAGGAGATCGCGCGCCGCAGCGTCCCCCACGGCGGGGCTCGCGAGTTCGCGGAACTTGTCGGCCAGCTCGTCGTCGGTGAGCGGCGCGTCGGGGTCGCCCTTGCGGGTCGGCTGACGCTGCGTGAGCTGGCGGCCATCCGCCAGGGTGATGGTCACTACGGCCGAGCGCCGGGCCGGGAACGCGGCCTCGCATTCCGGATCGACCACCATGGTGACGCGGCGCATCAGCGCTTGGACCCGCGGATCGGCGAGGCGCTCCGGCGAGACCGCGTCGAGCCGCACGCTGCCGTGGACCAGGGCGCTCGCCACCGTGAAGGGCGTCGAGAACCGCCCCTCGAAGGGAGTGGCGACCGCGCGCCGGTCGGTGACGTCGAGGGCCGTCCGGTAGGTGCCAATGGTGACGGCCTCGATGGCGTCGAGGTCGAGATCCGGCCGCAGAGCCAGGGCGGCGTCGATCGCCGCGAAGGCGTGGCCGCAGCAGCCGTGGTTCTTGAACGTCATGGCGCAGATGTTGTAGCGGCGCCCGAGGTCATCGACGGCGTGTGCCCACGCGGCGCCCCGGCTCATCGCGGCCCCAAAGCCGGCCTCGCCCTCCAGCACGTCGAGGGCGCCGGTGACGCCGCGGCTGGCCGCCAGGGCGGCGAGCGCCCCGGCCTCCGCGGCGTGCCCGGCATGGAGCGGCTTCGACATGGCGTCGGAGCGGAAGGCCTGCTGGAGCCCGGCCGCCATCGTGGCGGCGGTGGCCAGCGCGTGGGCGAAGCGCGTGGCATCGAGGCCGAGCAGGGCGGCCGTCGCGGCGGCGGCCCCGAAGGTCCCGATCGTGCCGGTCGTGTGCCAGTAGCGGTAATGCGAGGGCTGCACCGCGACGCCGATGCGCGTCGAGACCTCGTAGCCGATCACGATGGCGCGCAACAAAGCCACGCCGTCGGCGCCGCATGTCTGCGCGGCGGCCAGCGCCGCGCCGATGACCGGGCAGCCCGGATGGTAGATCGCATCGCGGAAGATGTCGTCGAACTCGATGATGTGCGAGGCGGTGGCGTTGATCAGCGCCGCCGTGCGCAAGGGGGCCCGGCGCCCGGTGCCGTACACCACGGCGCCGCCGGTCACCCCGAACTCGTCCGCGAGCGCCGCGGCCAGCAGGGTCGCGGGCGGGAGCTGCGCGCCCGGCAGGAGCGCGGCGAACCAGTCGATCAGGGCGCGCTTGGCGTGGTGCCGTACGTCCGCCGGCAGCGATCGCTCGCCCTCGGTGGCCGCGTAGTCCGCCAGCGCCTCGATCACCGTGCCGGGGTGAGCCGCGGTCACGGCGATCAATCCCGGTAGGTCGGGTCGATCCGGTCGAGCTTGCGCAGGAGCGCCGGCCATTCGAGCACGCCGAACGGGCGGCGCACCTCGGGCCGGTAGAGGTGGTTGGTCTTGGCGATGACCTCATCCGACGGCAGGACGAGGTCGGTGCTCGCCGCCATCGCCATGAGCTGCGCCTTGCAGGCGAGTTCCGCGCGGTAGATGTTGCTGAAGGCCTGCGGCACGGTCGGCCCGACCACCAGCAGGCCGTGGTTGCGCAGAATCATCAGGTCGGCCGCGCCGAGATCGTCCACGATGCGCTTCTGCTCGTCGAGATCGACCGCCACGCCCTCGTAATCGTGGTAGGCGACGGTCGAGAAGCGCATCGCCGTCTGGGTCATCGGCAGGAGGCCGCACTTCATGGCGGAGATCGCCATGCCGGCCGGCGTGTGCGTGTGGATCACGCAATCGACCTCGTGCCGGGCCCGGTGGACCGCGCTGTGGATCACGAAGCCGGCGCGGTTCACGCCGTAATCGAAATTGGGCTTGTCGACGATGTTGCCGTCGAAATCGATCTTGACGAGGTTCGAGGCCGAGATCTCCTCGTAGAGCAGCCCGTAGGCGTTGATCAGGAAGTGCTCCGGCTCGCCTGGGACGCGAACCGAGATGTGGTTCGCGATCATGTCGGTCATGTCCCAAAGCGCGACCAGCCGGTAGCAGGCCGCGAGGTTGACCCGCGCCTCCCACTCCTCGGGCGAGACCCGATCGCGCATCGAGGGCAGGTCGAGGTCGTAGCGCTTCCCCCGAAGCTCGGCGATGCCGCTCGTCATCCGCTCCTCCCGTCTGTCCGGCGCGGGTCCCGCGGGATCCGGCGCATCGGCGTGCGTTGACCGGAGGGTCGCTCACTTCCTAAAAATTTACAACCGTGAATTTTTAGGATCGACGAGAGGCGGCCCGACGATGGTGCGCAGGCTCGCGAGGATCCGCTCCCGGTTCGGCTCGAGCCGCGACAGGGGGCCGGCGACGCCGAGGACGGTGGCCCGCCCGTCGGCCATCTTGGGTGCGAGCACCGCCATGGTCCCGGCGCCCTCGGTCACCTGATTGGCCGACCACGCGAAGCCGGCGGCGCGGACCTCCTGGAGGCCGTCCCAGAAGGCATCCAGGTCCAGCGTCACCCCGGCGCGCCGGTCGAGTTGCCGGACGAGGCGGGCGATCGCGTCGCGGGACTGGTGCGCCAGCAGCATGCGCCCAGCGGCCGTGGAGTGGATCGGCCGGAACGTGCCGGGATGCAGGTGATAGCGCAGGAGATGGCGCGCCTGGACCACGTGAATGTACTGCACGTGGAGGTCGTTCTGCATCCCGAGCACGACGGTCTCGCCGGTCGCCTCCTGCAGCGCCTCCATCAGGCGGATCAGCACCCCGTCGCGGAACACGCAGGCCTGAACCCAGGCGCCCAGCATGGCGACCCGCATGGTCGGGCTGTAGGTGCGGCGCTCGAAGTCGTACGAGAGATAATCGAGGGCGAGCAGGCTCTTGAGCAGGGCCAGGGTGCTGGAGGCCGGGTAGCCCAGCGCCAGGGCTATCTCAGTGAGCGATTGCGGGCACTGGACGCGGTCGAAATGCTCCAGCACCTCGACCACGCGGCGGGCCGACTTGACGGCCGCGCCCTGCGCCTCGGGCGGGATGTCCGCGAGCAAGGTCACGAGGCCCGCACCGCGCTGCGATTATTCACATCTATGAAACGCATGATCCGGCCTGTCCGCCCGCCGACCGGCCGTTGATACCGGAAGGCGCGGGGTCCCGGTAGCATCGTCGCTCACGGGAAGCCGTAGAGCGCGGCCGGGTTGTTTACGAGGATGCGGCGCAGGTCCCTGTCGTCAGTCCAGCGCCGGAGCGCCCGCAACAGATCGCCGTCCGATGGGACGCCGTGGTCGGTCGCGCCGCCGAAATAGTTGATGTGCGGCCAGTCGCTGCCCCAGACGAGGCGCTCCGGATTGGCCGCAATCAGGGCGGCCGCGAAGGGGTCCACGTCGTCGTAGGGGGGACCTGCCACGGTAAGGCGGTCCGCCCCCGAGATCTTGGTCCAGGCCACCCCGTCCGCCACCAGCCGGCACAGCCGTGCGAAGCCCGGATCGTCGATGCCCCGGGCCGTGCTCATGCGGCCCATATGGTCGATCACCACCGGCATGCCGCAGGCAGCCAGCGCCGGCCAGAGCTCGGGCAGGTCCGGCGCGTGCAGCCAGGCCTGGAGATGCCAGCCCCGCGCCTTCAGCCGCGGGGCGAGCGCGCTCAAAACCTCCAGCCCCATGCCGTTGCGGTAGACCTGATGGCCGTCCCGCCGGAACAGGTTGACGCGCACGCCACGCACGCCAGCCGCCGTCAGGGCGTCGAGTTCGGGCTCAGTGACTTCTTCGGACAGGACCGCGACGCCGCGCAGGCGGTCGGGGGCCAGCGCGAGTGCATCCAGCATGGCGCGGTTATCGGCCCCGTAGGCGCTGGCGGTGACGATCACGCACCGCGCGAGACCTATGGCGTCGAGCTGACGCAACAGGGCCGCGCCGTCGTTCTCCGGCGGCGTGTAGCTGCGGTCCTCCGCCAGGGGGTAGCGGGCGTAGGGTCCGAACACGTGGGTGTGGCTGTCGCAGGCGCCGTCCGGCAGCGCGACGTCCGGTGGCTCGGAGACTTTCGGGGCTAGGCAGTCGCGGCTCATCGGCGTCCTCCAGCTTGACTCCGACGCCCTTGATGGCTCGCCGCGGATGCAGCTGCAATGCACGGATATGAATTTTTTGATGCAGCCCGGCGTCGCCGAGGGTAAAGCCGGCTTCCGTCCGCAACGAGAGGGCGAACCGCAAGATCGGCTCTGTCACATATCCTGAGGCCCGAACGGGGGCCTCGCTTCGTCATTCGCCGCATGCCTCGACGGCGCCGGCATGCCTACACCTATAGACAGCGGGCAGCCGATCTTACACACTTGTGAAGTACGGGCTCAGACTTGGCTGTCTTGCGGGCGTCGGGACAACCGGGCCAGCACCGAACGGAAGATCGATGGCGTCAGGCGCCCAGAAACTGCCCGGCCACACGGAAGCGATCCCCGGCACGGCGGCCACCGAGACCGCCACCGGCACGCGCCGGCGCGGCAAGCCCGTCGCGCTGGCCCTGGCGGATTACGAGGCGGCGGCACGGCGATACCTGCCGCGGCCCGTGTTCGGCTATATCGTGGGCGCCGCGGAGACCAACGCAGCGCTCGACGACAATCGGCGGGCGCTGCGCGAGGTCGGGTTCGTACCGCGGGTCCTCGTCGGGGTCGGCGCGCGCAAGGCTGCCGCGACACTGCTCGGCCAGGACTACGCCGCGCCGTTCGGCATCGCCCCGATGGGCCTGAGCGCGCTCGCCGCCTATCGCGGTGACATCGCGCTGGCTGCCGCCGCGCGGGCGGCGCGGGTGCCGATGATCATGAGCGGCTCCTCCCTCATCCGCATGGAGGACGTGATCCCGCACAACCCGGACGCGTGGTTCCAGGCCTACCTGCCCGCCGAGCCCGATCGGATCGCGGCCCTGGTCGACCGGGTCGCGAGGGCGGGCTTCGGCACGTTGGTCGTGACCGTCGACACCGTGATCTCCGGCAACCGCGAGAACATCACCCGCACCGGCTTCTCGACGCCGCTCCGGCCGAGCCTGCGGCTGGCCCTCGACGGGCTCGCGCGCCCGCGCTGGAGTGCGGGCACGTTCCTGCGCACGCTGGTGCGCCACGGCATGCCGCATTTCGAGAATTCCTACGCGGTGCGAGGGGCGCCGATCCTGTCCGCCTCGGTGCTGCGGGATTTCGGCAACCGCGACCACCTGTGCTGGGACCACCTGCGGCTGGTGCGGGAGCGCTGGCGCGGCCGGCTCGTCATCAAGGGGATCATGGCGGCAGCCGACGCCGTGGTGGCCCGGGATCTCGGGGCCGACGGCGTGATCCTGTCGAACCATGGCGGCCGCCAGCTCGACGCGACCGTCTCCCCCTTTCGCACCCTGCCAGCGGTCGTCGCGGCGCTCGGTGGCACGATCCCGGTGATGATCGACAGCGGCTTCCGCCGCGGCACCGACGTGCTGAAGGCGCTGGCGCTGGGCGCCGCCTTCGTGTTCGTCGGACGGCCGTTCCTCTACGCCGCCGCGGTCGGCGGCCAGCCCGAGGTCGAGCGCGCGATCGCGATCCTGAAGGACGAGATCGTCCGCAACATGGGCCTGCTCGGCGCGAACACCCTGTCCGAACTCGGACCCGACCACCTGCACCGGATCCCCGTCGGGCCGACCCCGTGAACCTCCGAGGCGGCGAAGCACATGAGCAGTGAAGCATCACGGGACAAGGCGGACGAGCTCAGGCCGGACGTGCTGCTGGCAATCGACCTCGCGGCCTTCGCCCTCGACCGGCTGCAGGCGCACTTCACCGTGCACCAAGCCGTCACGCCCGAGGCCCGCGCGGAGGTCGCCGCGTGGGCGGGCGAACGCATCCGGGCCATCGTGACGAACGGGACGACGCCGATCCCGGCCGGCCTGATCGACGCGCTGCCGGCTCTCGGCATCATCTGCGCGCAGGGAGTCGGCTACGAGGGTGTCGACCTGCCGGCGGCCCGGGCGCGCGGGATCGTCATCACGCACGGCACCGGCACCAACGCGGCCTGCGTGGCCGATCACGCGCTGGGCCTGTTCCTGGCGGTGCTGCGCGACATTCCGCGCTTCGATGCCGCCGTGCGGGCGGGCCGCTGGCGGGAGGGCGGGACCGCCCGGCCGGGGGCGCAGGGCAAGCGCGCCGGAATCCTGGGGCTTGGCGGGATCGGCAACCGCATCGCCCGGCGCTGCGCCGGCTTCGACATGGCGGTGCGCTACCACAACCGCCGGCCTGTCCCTGACGCGCCGTGGGACTACGCGCCGAGCCTGGTCGATCTCTGTGCCTGGGCGGACGTGCTGTTCGTGGCGCTGCCGGGCGGCGCCGCGACCCGCCACTGCGTCGGCCGCGCAGCCCTCGACGCCCTCGGTCCTGGCGGCTTCCTCGTGAATGTCGGGCGCGGCTCGGTCGTGGACACCGACGCCCTGATCGAGGCTTTGGGAGCGGGCCGCCTCGCCGGGGCGGCCCTCGATGTGATCGAGGGCGAGCCCGAGGTGCCGGCGGCGCTCTGCGCACTGCCGAACGTCGTGCTGTCGCCGCACATCGCCGGGCGTTCCCCGGAGACCCTGGAGGCGACGATCGGTCAGGTCGTGGCCAACCTCACCACCTTCTTCGCGGGCGAGCCCGTCCTCTCGCCGATCCCCGAGCGCGCCTGAGCCGCGCGCTGCACGAACCGCCCGGAGTCCCGATGTCACCGAGAACGAATCCGATGCAGGCGAGCCGCCGGGCTCTGCTGCGCGGCGCCGGCGTCGGCGTCGCTGCCATCCTGGGGACCGCACCGCTGCGCGCCCTGGCGGCCACAGGCACGATCAGTCCGGTCATGGCGAAGCTCAGCGCCTACATGGCCGAGGCCGGTGACCGGGCCCTGCCGGACGCAGTCGTCGAGGCGGCCAAGCACCATATCCTCGACACCTTCGCCGCCATGGTGTCGGGCTCCGGCCTGCTGCCGGCCAAGGCGGCCTACAGCTTCGCGGCCTCCTACGGCGGCTCCGGCGACGCGACGCTCGTCGCGTCCAGAGCCACGGCCGACCCGCTCGTGGCGGCGCTGGTCAACGGCATGCTGGCGCATTCGGACGAGACCGACGATTCGAACGAGTTCTCGCAGTCGCATCCGGGCGCGCCGATCGTGCCGGCGGCGCTGGCCGCCGCGGAGAAATTCGGGATCGACGGCACGCGCTTCCTGCGCGCCGTGACGCTGGGCTACGACGTCGGCCCGCGGGTCACCCTCAGCTTCGACGCGATCCCGTTCCGCAACACCGGCCACAAGAGCACCCACGCCATCGCGGGTGCCTTCGGGGCCGCGGCGGCCGCCGCCTGCGCCGCCGGGCTCGATGCGCAGCAGATGCGCTGGGTCCTCGATTACGCGGCCCAGCAATCCTCCGGCATCGGCGCCTGGACCCGCGACACGCAGCACATCGAGAAGTCCTTCGTGTTCGCCGGCATGCCCGCGCGCAGCGGCCTCACCGCGGCGCTGATGGTGAAGGCCGGATGCACCGGCATCGACGACATCTTCTCCGGCGCCGATAACTACTTCCTCGCCTACGCGCCCGATGCCCACCTCGACGAGCTGACGGCCGGCCTCGGCGAGCGCTACGAGGTCGCCCGCACCAACATCAAGAAATGGACAGTGGGCTCCCCGATCCAGGCGCCGCTCGATGCCCTCAGCAACATCCTGCGGCGGCGGTCCATCGATCCCGGGACGATCCAGTCGGTGATCGTGCGCGTGGCCCACACCGAGGCGCGGGTGGTCGACAACCGCGACATGCCCGACATCTGCCTCCAGCACATGGTGGCGATCATGCTGCTCGACGGCACCGCCTCGTTTCAGGCGGCGCACGACAAGGGCCGCATGGCCGACCCGACGGTCCTGCGTCTGCGCGCCAAAGTGCAGCTGATCCCGAGCGACGAGTTGGAGCGCCTCGAACCGGCGCGCGCCGCCATCGTGGAGATCGCGTTGAACGACGGGACAATCCTATCCGACAAGGTGCTGGCGGTCCGCGGCACGGCCGACAACCCGATGCCGCGCGCGGAGGTGGTCACGAAATGCCGCGACCTGATGGCGCCGGTCCTCGGCGCGGACAGGACCTCCGTGCTGATCGACACAGTCCTGGGGATCGAGACGGTCAAGACCATGCGCGACGTCGCGGGGCTACTGCGCCTGAGCTGAGCGACCCCGGGGCGTCGGGGATGGTGCGCCACGCGACGAGACCCGAGCCAGGAGGATCCGACGATGACGTTGAGCCGCAAGCAATTCCTGTCCGGCCTGGCGGCGCTCGGCGCCGGGATGAGCCTTCTGCCCGACGCATCCCGTCGAGCCCTCGCCGCCGACGCACCCGCCGGTCTGGCTGGCACCGCCGGGGTAACGGCGGAAACGGCCGCCTTCGTGGTCGCGACCCGCTATGAGGACCTGCCGCCGGAGCTGATCGCGCTCGGCAAGCAGCACATCCTGGACGCGTTCGGCCTCGCCATCGCCGGACAGAAGGCCGAGACCGGCCCGATCGTGCATCGCTACCTCGCCGAGCTCGGCGTCCTGAACGGGCTGTCCACCGTGCTCGGAACGGACCAGCACGCCGCCCCACGCTTCGCCGCCTTCGCCAACGGCGTCGCCATCCACGCCGACGATTTCGACGACACGCAGCTCGCCGTCGCGAAGGACCGCGTCTACGGTCTGCTGACCCACCCCACGGTGCCGACCCTGCCCCCCGCCCTGGCCCTGGCGGAAGCCTTAAACAAGTCCGGCCGCGACTTCATGCTGGCCTACCATCTCGGCGTCGAGGTCGCGACGAAGCTCGCCGAGGCGATTGCGCCCCGCTCCTACGAGAGCGGCTTCCACTCCACTAGCATGTGCGGGGTGTTCGGCTCGGCGGCGGCCGCGGGGAAGCTGCGCGGCCTCGACGCCAGGCAGTTGCGCAACGCCTTCGGGGTGGCCGGCGCGGAGGCCGGCGGCCTGCGCGAGAATTTCGGCACGATGACCAAGCCGTTCCAGGCCGGCCACAGCGCCGAGGCGGGCATCGTGGCGGCCGACCTCGCGGCCCTGGGCTGGACGGCGGCCGAGGACATCCTCGAGGCCAAGCGCGGCTTCTTCGCCGCCTTCGGGGGCGGCTGGGATCCCGGGGCGATCGTCGGCCGCCTGGGCCGGCCGTGGTCGCTGCTCTCGCCCGGCGTGTCGATCAAGCCGTATCCCTCGGGCTCGCTCACGCACCCCGCCATGGACGTGATGGCGGATCTCATCGCGCAGCACGGCATCCGGCCGCAGGAGGTGGCTCAGGTCCGGGTCGGCACCAACCGGCAGATGCTCAACACGCTGATCCACCACCGGCCCAGGACGGGCCTGCAGGCCAAGTTCAGCATGGAGTACTGCATGGCCGTGCTGCTGGTGCTCGGCAAGGCGGGGCTCGGGCAGTTCCAGGACGACGTGGTCAACCGGCCAGAGCTGCAGGCCATGATCGACCGGGTCACCTTCTACAACAACCCGGACGCGGACGCGGCCGGGGCCGACAAGATGCGCAGCTACGTCGAGCTGCGGTTGACCGACGGGCGCACCGTCTTGGGTCAGGGCGACTTCGCCCGCGGCAGCCCGGAGAAGCCGATGAGCTTCGACGACACCGTGGCCAAGTTCGAGGGCTGCGCCGACTTCGCCGGGCTGCCGCGCGACCGGGTCGGGCGAATCGTGTCCGCCGTCCGGAACCTGGAGGCGGTCCCCGACATGCGCGCGGTCTGCACCGGCCTCTTCGCCTGAGCCTCGGCGGCATCCGCGGCGTCGCCTTGTGGTTGGCCGGCGGCGGGCCGATCCGTAGCGGCGGCCTCTCCGTCCGTGCGAATGCTGGCGCCGCGTTTCGACGGCGAGGGGTGATGGAGCGGATCGACTTCCTGGGCCTTCAGGCCTTCCTCAGCATCGCCAACTGGGGGAGCTTCAACCGGGCCGCGGCCAGCCTCAGCCTCTCGCAGGCAGCCCTGAGCCACCGCCTGAAGAAACTGGAGGACGAGCTCGGCGTCAGGCTCGTCGCGCGGACGACGCGGCAGGTGACGCTGACGCCCGCCGGCGTCGAGCTTCTGCCGAGCGCGCAGCGCATCGTCGACGAGCTCTCCCAGATCTTCGGGACCCTGCGGCGGCAGGGCCGCGAGAGCCAGGACGTCGTCCGCTTCGGCTGCCTGCCGACGATCGCCGGTCACCACCTGCCCGCTATCCTGCGGGGCTTCAGCGCCGCTCACCCGGGCGTGCTGGTGCGCGTCCTCGATCAATCGGCCACCGCGATCATCGAGCGCGTGCGGGCGGGCGAGGCCGAATTCGGCATCACCATCATGTGGGCGCAGCACTACGACCTCGACATCACCCCGATCCATCAAGAAGCCTTCGTGCTGGTGTGCCGGGCCAATCACGCGCTCGCCGACGCGAAGGTGGTGACGTGGTCCGAGCTGGACCGTGAGATTCTCATCCGGATCGGGGAGCAGACCGGCAACAACCTGCTCATCGCGGCGGGGCTGGGGGGACGCTACGCCGACGTGACCTGGGCCTACGAGGTGCACCGCGTCGCCACCGCCATCGGCATGGTGCGCGGGGGCCTGGGCGTGACCGTCGTGCCGCGCCTCGCCTTTCAGGCCGCCGACGAGGGAAAGATCGTCGCCGTGCCGCTCCGGGCACCGAGCATCGCGCGGACGATCGGCATCGTGACGCGCCGCAATCACACCCTGTCACCGGTGGCGGAGAGCTTGGCCCGGATGATCCGGGCGTACTTCAACGCGCTCTGACCGCGCCCCCCCGGCAGGAAGGAACCGCCCGGATGGCATCGCGCCGGCATGCCCGAACCCGCGGGCATTATTCGATGACGCGCATCAATAGCCTCAATTTAATCATTTGTTTGCTCGGGCGGCCGGCGATAGCTCTGCATGCACAATAGTGCGCGAGAGGCGACGCACGCTCCGGGAGAGATGAGATATGGCGGCCGCAGCACGATCGGGCCTCGTGGTGACAGCCCATCCGGGCGACTTCGTCTGGCGCGCTGGCGGCGCCATCGCCCTGCACGCACGCAAGGGCTACCGGATGAAGATCGTCTGCCTGTCGTTCGGCGAGCGCGGCGAGAGCCAATGGGCCTGGAAGAAGGCGGGCGTGCGGATCGAGGACGTGAAGGCCCGGCGCCGCGCCGAGGCCGAGGAGGCGGCCGGCATTCTCGGCGCCGAAATCGAGTTCCTCGACGTCGGCGACTATCCCCTGCGCGTCGGCGAGGCCGTCCTCGACCGGCTCGTCGACGTCTACCGGGAGGAGCGTCCGGCCTTCGTGCTGACCCACGCCCTCGAAGACCCCTATAATTTCGACCATCCGGTCGCCGCCCACGTGGCGCAGGAGGCCCGGGTGATCGCCCAGGCCGCCGGGCACAAGCCGGACCCGGACCGCAGCTACGCCGCGCCGCCCGTGTTCCTGTTCGAGCCGCACCAGCCGGAGCAGTGCAACTTCAAGCCCCAGGTCATCCTGAACATCGATGCCGTGTGGGAGACCAAGTTCCGCGCGTTTCAGGTGCTCGCCGCCCAGAAGCACCTCTGGGAATACTACACCCGCGTGGCGCTCAACCGCGGTGTCCAGGGCGGCCGCAACTCCGGAACCGCGATGATCTACGGGGAGGCCTATCAGCGCCTCTTCCCGATGACGCTGGAGGAACTGGCATGAGGACCGTCGTCGTCCGCAACATCCCCCGCGTCGCGCCGGCCGTCGCCGCGACGCTCGCCCGGCACGGCGTCTCCACGGTCCACGAGGCGCAGGGGCGTACCGGCCTCCTGAAGACCTACATGCGCCCGATCTGGGAGGGCGCCGCGATCGCCGGCAGCGCCGTGACCGTGCTGGCGCAGCCCGGCGACAACTGGATGCTGCACGTGGCCATCGAGCAGTGCCGCCCCGGCGACGTCCTGGTGGTCGCCTGCACGACCGACAACACCGACGGCATGTTCGGAGACCTGCTGGCCACCTCGCTGAAGGCACGCGGCGGCGTCGCCCTGGTGATCGACGCGGGCTGCCGCGACGTGCGCACGCTCAAGGAGATGGGCTTCCCGGTCTGGTCGCGGGCGATCTCCGCCAAGGGCACGGTCAAGGCGACGCTGGGCAGCGTCAACGTCCCCGTGGTCTGCGCCGGCGCCCTGGTCCGGCCGGGGGACGTGATCGTGGCGGATGATGACGGCGTCGTGGTCGTACCCCATGCTGACGCCGAGGCCGTCGCCGCGCAGGCGGACGCGCGGGCCGCCAACGAGGTCGCCAAGCGCGCCCGGCTCGCAGCCGGCGAACTCGGCCTCGACCTCTACGCGATGCGCGGGCCTCTGGCCGCCGCCGGTCTCGAATACGTGGACGGTCCGCAGGACTGACGAACGCCGAGACAGAGGCCGGCGACCGTCCACGAAGAGACGGTACCGGCTGAACCGTGCAGCCCGCCCGGCCGGCAGCCCAGGCGGCGCACGATCCCGTATGGCCGGAGGAGACGCGACATGATGAAGCTCGGCTGGTACCACACGCTCGATCAGACCGAGCGCCGAACCTACTGGGCCTGCTTCGCGGGGTTCGGCCTCGATGCCATGGACACGACGATCTACGCCCTCGTCATCCCGGCGCTGATCGCGACGCTCGGCCTGACGCAAGCCGAGGCCGGATACCTCGCCACGGCCTCCCTCGCCGGGGCCGCGGTCGGCGGCTGGGCCGCCGGCATCCTGGCCGACCGGATCGGTCGGGTCAGGATCCTGCAGGTCACCATCCTGATGGTCGCGGGCTTCACCTGCCTGGCCGCGTTCATGAGCGACGTCTGGTCCCTCGCCCTCGTCCGCTTCCTCCAGGGCCTCGGCTACGGGGGCGAGGCCGCGGTAGGCGGGGTCCTGATCAGCGAGGTGATCCGGCCGGCCCTGCGCGGGCGCGTCGCGGCCTCCGTCCAGAGCAGCTACGCGGTCGGCTACGCGATCTCGGTCAGCCTGCTTCCGGTCATCGCGTCCCTGTTCTCCGAGGAAACGGGCTGGCGCGTCTTCTTCGCCGTCGGCATCATCCCGGCAGGCCTCGTGTTCTTCATCCGCCGGCTCGTCCCGGAATCCGGCATCTACGCCGAGGCACAGGCTGCGCAGCGCGACGGCGTTGTGCCACCGCCGTTCTGGACGATCTTCACCGGTCGGCACCTGCGCCGCACGGCCGCCGCCGCGATCATGTCGACCGGCATCTTCGGCGGCGCCTACGTGATGATCACGTGGCTGCCGACCTACCTGCGCACGGCACTCGGCCTCTCGATCAAGTCGAGCACCGGCTATCTCGCGATGAACATCCTCGGCTCCCTCGTCGGACCGCTCCTCTACGGCTGGCTGTCGGACCGGATCGGCCGCCGCCCCGCCTTCATGACCTTCCTGGTGCTGCAGTCCGGCAACGTCGCGATCCTTCTCCTCGCGCCGATCGGACTCACCACGACCATCGTCCTGAGCTTCTTCCTGGGCGCGTTCCAGGGGGCCCTGGCCTCGGGCATGCTGCCGACCTTCGCGGAACTGTTCCCGACCTCGATCCGGGCCAGCGGCCAGGGCTTCTGCCTTGGGGGCGGTCGCGGCTTCGGTTCGGTCGTGCCCGCCACGGTGGGCATCCTGGCCGCGAGCTTGCCGCTGGGGACGGCAATGGGCGCCTGCGCCCTCTGCGCCTACGGGGTCGCTTTCTGCGCGACGCTGCTCATGCCGGAAACGGCCGGAACGGATCTTCATGACCAGAGTGGCGGGCAGGCATCAGCAGTCGGTCAAACTCAACACGCATCGCGGATCGTGTCGGCCTAGATCTGCAGCCGAGCGGCCGCTTTTCAACCTTTGGGGCTGAAAGCCGCTGGTCCGCTTTCGGCCACCTTCCGTCATTCGCGGCCCCTCAGACTTCCGGCAAGCAGACGTTCCGAAAGTCAGAGAAGGGTCGGGAGTGGGCTCGGCGGCGATGTCCGCTTCCGAACGATCCGCGCCCGATCCCGCAGGGTGACCTCTTTCGTCGGCCACTCCAGACAGGCGGCTTCGAACGCGGCGATCGCCAGGGACAGCGGGTAGATGGTGGCGAGGTGCAGCTCGAGCCTCCCGCCGATCCGATCCCAGATCTCGATCGTGTAGGGTACGCCCGGCGGCACCGGCGGGATCTGCTTCACCGGTTGCGGCAGCGTGATCGCGGCGAGGCACAGATGCTCGTATTTCCGCGCGGGCAGCGCCCCAGGCGCGCGCTGGTAGCGGCAGGAGGCCGTGAGGTGGCGCAGCAGGTCGAGCGTCGAGATGTCGGGCCCGAACCGGTCAAGCAGGCTGGCGACCCTGTAGCGCCCCGAGCGCCTGCACGCGGCGCAATCGACCCATACCCGGCCGGGCGGCACGGTGCCCAGGCGCCCCATTCTGGTGCTCCTCCGTTTGCGAACGAAGAAGGAACAGACCCGAGGCGACGGCGTGCTTCAATTGCCGTCGGCGGGGGCCGCCAAGATGGCGGTGGAGTGCTGTGGATGGAGTCAAAAACCGCGCGCCACATCAGAGGCTTGCGCTGACCGGTGGGGCAACTGACGTGACCGACGCGCAGAAGGCCTACCTGCAGGCGCCGGCCGACGTGCGATCCTGGCACTGGTGGCAGATCGGGCAGGCGCTCGGCGACGTGCGGACCGTCCAGGCGCACGAGGTGGCCATCGTGTGAATTGAGGAGGTGATCGCCGCGAAGAGGCGGCATGCCAACGAGGATGAGGCGGAGAGGCACCGTGGCGGTCTAGCGCCTGCTTAATGCAGGCTGCCCGACGTCGGCGCAGTTACCGCCTCCTCGTCCTGGGGCACAAGCTTTAAGAACAAGCGCGGTGAACGATTGGTACTACCTCAGTTTGAAATTCGGTGTCGATCTGGATATTGCGCAAAAGAAGCCGCGCATATGCGGTCGACATTTTGCCCACTGATATGGCCGTGTCTGGCAAGCCATTCCGCAATTGACACCATCGCACTGCGAGCCTGTGGCAGAGCCATTATTGATTCAGTTTTTGCCACTATGCTTTTGTAATGATTATCGCCAACACATGCTTTTTTTCGACATTCTTGGATCATATCATAATCGCGTTCGCCAAAAGCTAGAAAGCAATGTTCTATTGTCATTCTGGGCATTATCAAAGATGAATTTTTTGGCCCAGCGTATGAAATCATAATTTGCTTTATGCGAATTTGTTTTCCTAAATATGCGCCATTTGCCCGCGGATAGCGCAGTCTTTCGCGAAAATTATACACTGGCTCCGAAAAACCGGGTGAATTGCCTAATGAGCGTTTATGTCTGGTCTGCAGATATCTTCTTGGTTTATGTCGAAGGACTTGTACCTTGAATAATTTTATCCCCAAATACCAAGATAAAAAAGCGTGACCTGCTTCGTGATAGCTTATGTGCGAGCTAAAGCGTTCAACCGGTATTCCTCTTCCTATAAGGTCTATACTCCCTCGCAATCTGCGAGGCCGCTTCCACCAATACCGTGACATCTTCAGCGCCTCTTGCAACAAATTCCCGGAGCGCGATGCCCAGAATCTGACCTTTGATGAACCAGTAGCCTGAGGTCTGTGCGAATGCCATACGATCAGCGTCTATCGCATGGGCGGCGGACGCTCTTAGTATCTGCACCTGGCACGAATCCACGCGCAGGGTGCTGGTCTGCGGATGCACGCCGAACAGCTCCGGCGCGGTCCAGCCAAGCCGGTGTGCCTCGGTGCCGTGCTGGTCGATGAAGGCCATGGCGTTCTCACGCATCGCCTTCCACTTCGCCGGGGCGAGATACCGGCACGGCGAGGCGAGCTCGGACAGGCGCTCGATCTGGTCGCGCCAGGAGGCGACGGCGGGCGGGAGGTTTGACATGGCCAGCGTCGTAGAAGAGTGAGATTAATGAGGCGCCAACTCACGGCGGCATAAGACTCACGCCCGGCAAGGCGGCGGGGGTTCCATGCGCGCGGCATAGGGTGAGGGCTGATAGGCTCTCGATCCGGCGAAGTGGGCCTGATCAGTCCAGTCCAGGAGGCACGCTGATGCCGCGAGCTACTGCTAATATCGAAGGCATGGAGCTTGTCTTTACGGATACGTTTATTACCGGCGCAAACGAGACGGCAGTACTTATGCCTTTCGCGGATGACAATGAGTACAAATTAAAATTCACCGTCCGAACTGACGGCGAGAATAAGATTTCGAACAATATTCAGGTTGAAGACGATGGCGTGTTAGCTATCGAGCATTTTAGACCCACAAATCTCGTGCTTGCTACCGCAACTCGCGTGGGTCCGAATTTCGCCCACGATGGTGATTTTGATTATTTTATCTCGTTCTCAGTCATGCCATGCCGCGGCCCCGTCGCCGTCATTTACCAAGTGGTTTACAATGTTCTCAGAAGGCCGGCATAATGTCTGGCGGAACGAGGAAAACGTCTACTCAGCTTAGATCGGTAGATAGTTTCACCGATCTTGAAACTGAACAAGCCGTGCGCAAATCAAATGCTGCTGCCTTCGGTGGAGGATCGTCTTCACAGCCCCCGGACGACCCGGCAATACGGAAACTCGACGCAAAGCGCATCAATGAATGCCTGAAGCACTTCAACGCATTCTGCAACACGCTCGCTGCCGGCATTCTGGCAGCCGCAGCAATCGTCCCGTTCGTTAGAGATGCCGACGCGGCTCTGGACGCAAACGCTGCCCAGTGGTGTGTTATCGCGCTGGGGTTCCATATCCTCCCTTACGTCTTAAATTTTCTCGTCATGCGATCAGAGGAGTAGGCCATGACACCCACTGCGCTCCTATGGTGCGCCCTCGGACTGGCGATCGTCGGCGGCGGAGGTTTCTTTGCCGTGCTCACGCGACGGTTCAACCAAAGGCACGCGAGTGCGGGCCGCCCAGCACCGGCTGGCGAACATCGCGCCACTGGCGGCTGACCTTATAGGGCCCCCCCGACACCGCCATCCCGGCGGCTGCCGCCGGCCTAACTCACCCGCTCGGCCCCGCCCCGATCTGCTCACAAGGCGGGGGAGCGTCCGATCTCACCAGCGGTAGGTTGAGCCGATACGCAACTTGGCTCGGGGGTAGGATGGCCGGTGGCGGTTAGCGGGCCATGAGGGGCCGGCCGCTTGTGCGTCCCGCGCCGGGATTCCTACGGGCAGCAGTTTCTGCCAGAGCCGACTGTGCAGCGCACGCCCCCATGATGGGAGCATGCGCCTCGGCAATGCTGGGCATAGCTCCAATCGCCATCGCCGCATCGATACTGAGCGTCACGCGGCGGCGGGCAGCTCGCATCCTGTGGGCGCGGGACGGTGCAGCCATCGACGTTCCGGTAGGTGCCGACAGCAAGCTCGTCAGGCCTGAAGACCCGGCACTCGCGGGCGGCTACAGCACCAGCGTGGATGAACGGCGCGGCAACGAGCAGCGCGACGGCGACCGATTTGAACTTCACCGCGAACCTCAGGCCTCGAACTCAACGACACGGTGAGGCTGATCGCGGGCAAAGAACAGCCCGCCGCGGCACTGGGCCGGGCGGGCTTTCCAGATCCGGATCGTGAGGGGCGATTGGCCGAATCCGGCGACAGGATGCCCGCTGGATCTTAACGAAAACGCCCACCGCGGCTGGAGCCGGGCAGGCGTTCCCAGATCCGAGCCTCGGGTGTTGAGAACGAGCGGATCCGTCGAGAGAGCTACCGCGCTGCAGCGCAAAAGGAAGACCCGCGCTGCGGCATTGATGGGGCTAACACAGGCATTGGGAGGGGCGCAGCCGAGGTAAAATAAGCCCGCCGCGGTGTTGCGCCGGGCGGGCTGAAGGAGTGTCTCGATCTGGAACCTTTTCCCTCTACTGTTTTCCACCTCTGGTTGCAACAACTCAGCAATTCAATTCTGGGATGGAACGAAAAAGCCCCGCGCGGCTGAGCCGGCGGGGCTGAAGAGCGCGCGCTAAGATGATGGCGATCGGCGGCTACTTGCTGCCGCCACCGCCACCGCCCTGAGGCGCCGCGCGCTCGGGCTGATTTGCATTGCCGGCGGCGGAGGAGCTGTTCGACCGCGTGTCGGCCGGCTGCCCGGTCGGCGATCCTATTACGGCTCCTGGAGCACCAGTTGATCCCGCTTGGGGCGTGGCCACACCCGTAGAGGTCGGCGGCGCACCTAGCGCGGTGGCCGGCGCCTGCGCGTAGGCTGTGCCGGTCAGAGCGACGGCGAGAGAGGCCGCGAGGGCGAATGTTTTGGCGTTCATGTGCGTTTCCTCGGTTCGGCCCATCTTCGGGCTCGTAGGGCAACGCAGCTGTAGCTGGTTTGTGTGGGTGCGCAGAAGCCTGTTGTCGATTCGATCATGGCCGCGCGCTAGGCCGAGTACACCGCCCGCTACCGGGCGCATGCGGCCGTGGTGATCGGAGCCAAGCGCGCGTACGAGCGTGACTTGGCCAAGGCAGCCGATGCTGCTCGGCTGGCCGCCGAGGTCAACCGGATCTGCTCAGAGATTCGTCTGGGCGTGAAGCCGCCGGCCGGGCGGCTCGCCGCCGTCAACATGGCCGACATGCTGTTGCTCGGGCCGCTCGGCGCCGTCGGCTGCGGCGGGGCTCTCCTGCGCACCTTGCACGTCCTGGCGGCCCGGAGACGGCATCCTGTGCCGTGCCTTATGGCCGCCGGCAGGTGGCAAGATGAGGCGGCTCTAAGGGCGGCCCTGGAGGCTTTCCGGCCGAGGCTCATGGCGATCGGACTGCGGATCTGTCGGCGGAAGGCGGGGTGGCGGCTAGCTAAAAACAGAGAATCAAAGAAGATCAGCGAAACGCGAAAGAACGCCAATAGGCAGTCTGCGCTCGCGTGACTTCCTGCCGCCACTTAGCTTGTGCCACAAAGTATCTACCGAGTGCGGTCACATACTTCTTGCCGTCGATGGGGCCATTCAGATTACTTAAAGATTGCTTTAATCCAACAAGCGATGTCGTATACGTTTCAAAGGGGGCTTGTAACGACGGATATCTGTTTTTTAGATCCGCAGCATGGCTCTGAGAAAGACGTAAAGCGTCCGTAAACTCATCCCGGTCCTTGTCCGTCACCTCGCCTTTACCGACGACCAAGTTTTTAAATTTGACGATAAACGGATCTAGGTCCGAATCAGATTTAATTGATTGTTCGGCGGTACTTTTGTTTATCTCATTCTGAGCATTGCGGAATGTGGTGTAATCTGACCAAAACCAAGTCGTTACTGCAGCCGCGACGCCGCCTGCGGACGAAATTAAAGCCGTCGCCCATTGGGGCAAGGCAGATATTTTCGACAGGATGCTCATTTTCAGTCTTCAGCGTCTCACGCGGGCCGGTCCTCTGAGTCCATTCCGGTCGGCGGAATGTCGCGCCTTCTCGCACGCCTCAGCCCAGCCGTCAGCCCCCAGCAATATAAGTTGTTGAAGGGCGAGCCGCTCAACCTCTGCGACACATGCGTCATCGGCAGCTGCCAGTGAATTTCCGATCCGAAGGGTGCCAGCCTCCGCCGCTGGCTGGGCTGAGGGTCCAATCTCAACGGCCGCAACGAACAGCGCGGCGACCACGAGCGGCACAACCTTCGTAGAAGATAGGTTGAGATATCCTGGAGAATTGATGTCCGTTTTCAGATCAGGCGTGTACTCCCCCGCTCGCTCAAATGCAGCCAAACGGAAGCCCTGCACATTATGTGGATTGCCTTCGGCAATCGCTCGTGTATTTGATGATACAAAGTTGAAGAATCCTTGTATCAAAAAATCATCGTATGATGTGTACTCGCTGCTCGTAACATTGAATCGCGCGTTAGTATCGTCGCCCCAGACAAACCCTGGATAGGCCAACTCGTATATATCCCGCCTCAGTTCGGGTCCCAGGCGAACAAAAGCATTTGGCTTTGCGGCGATTTCTAAGATTGGATTGGCCAGGGTTTTTTTTGCCGTCTTTCCTAGCCATTCAACCCTACGGCCTTGCAAAGGCTCGCTGCTGTACATGTACTCTAGGCTAAGACTGACAATTTCTTGAGGATCCTCAGTAAGCGCACCGACATAAGCGTCCGAAGTGTAGGCGCCTGGGATGACTAAAACGATATCGTCGCGTCGAGCCTCCGAAAAATAGCGCTCAACAACTGAGTTTAGCTGTGAAATTCCGCCATCACGCACAGTATCAGGGTACGCGTTTAAATTTCGACTTGGAAACGAATCTTCTCGATCTCCACGATACCACTTTCGGATTGCTCTTGATCTGTGAATGCGGTTTATTAATTGAGGTTGTTGCGCAAGTGTTACGCCGCTACGCAAATCTAAACTCGGTAAGTCGGCCAAAATCATATTGTAATTGATGAACGCTTGGTAGAGTTTGTAGTCTTTTCCTGGCCTGACGAACCAAACGTTTTGGGTCGGCGGAATTATCTTGGCCTGCAAATCAATCGTTGGCATGTGACACTTGCTTCCCAATTGATGGAGACAATGCCGCATCGTTGCCGAGCATGCTATTCGTTAGGTTGCACCTAAGCTCCCTCATCCACCGTCGATTGCGCGGTCAGCGGAGCGGCTAATCATCTCGCTCCGATCGGCGGATGCCTCGACGCCACTGATTGAGCTCCGCTTGCATCTCGGCAATTTGATCCTGAAGATCCAGAACAAGGCGTTCATCAGCATCAAGAAAGGAGCGCATGAAGGCCTTGTAGGCCTCAGCCGCGAGGCTGTGCAGTTCGAAGTCCTCGCTCGGCTCAGCCTGTCGCCGCAGATCCACGTAGATCTGGTACAGCTGGCGCCGATTCCTCTCTTGGCGTTCAAGGATCTCTGAGATCGTGACCATGCAGCTGCCTCTCCACCGAGGGTGCACGTGAACACAGCCATTCCTAGTGGGGCTTAGCGGCTATCCCCGCTCTTCACTGCGCCAATTTCTGCATCAGCAATCAGTTGCGGTCTCGGATGCTTGCCTCGCAATGCTAAGGCGCTCCGGCGATCACCCCACGGGCACCTGCAGCGGCTTGTCCTTGTCGGCGACGTAGACCGACAGGACCTTGATGGTCCTGTCGCCGACGACGGTGTAGCCCGAGTGATGGGTGCCGCGCCGGATGATGCCGTGCTCGCCGGGAATCCGCTCCCGCGGCGGCCGGCCGATCTCCTGCACAAAGCCGCCTTCCAGCACGTAGAAGGTCTCCTCGCCGTTGTGAAAGTGGCGCAGCGAGGTTGCCCCCGGCGGGAACTCCACGAGCTGGGTGATGATCTCCAGGTGATCGAGGCCGGTGACCGGCAACCGGCTGAGCTCAGTCCTCTTGATCGAGGGCGAGGATTCAGGGTCCGACGTCACGATCTATTCCCTCATGATCGATGCCGAATGTCACGAAGCGAGCACCGGTTGCTGACCTCGGCCTGACCCCCAAGGCGATCCGCGAGGCCCGGCAGCTGCGCGACACGGAAACGGTCAACCCTGGCGTGGTCTGGATGGCGACTCCGGGAGCCTGACGGCGGAAATCCTCATTCGCCATAACGACGAATGGCGACGATGTTGGCTTTTGCTATAGCCACCTTGCCTTCAAGCCCGTTCACGCCCTCGCCGGCCAAGCCTTCGAGGTATCGGCGGCGCTCAGAGACTGCACGCTGCACCTGAGCATCCGCCGCATCGACGCGACGCGCGCTTCGCCGTGCCAGAAGGATAGCTACGGCCAGCGCGATCAAGGCGACGGCCGGCAGACCCAAAACCAGATAGATCTGCAGGAAGCTCATCACTTGAGGCTCCTGAGGATGAGGCGAGCACCGAAATGTAGGACGAAACCTACGAGGAGCCAAACCGGTCCGAGAGCGAGCTGCCAGGGGCTTGGGGATGCTGAGGATACTCCGAGCATCGGAGCGACCCCGCCGCCGACGAAGAAGGCGGTAGCGACGTTGTTGAACATCGTCGCGGAAAGCTTCGTACGCTCGTTGTGAACGAGCTTGACGCGCTCCCGGTCCTTGTTGGCATCAGCGAGAACGGTGAAGTCTGCCTCGCTGCCGGGGCGTATGGGCTCATCAGCCACGAGGCTTGCTCAGGCTTTTCATTCCTTGCGCAGCCGCACCCCCGGTCCCTCGCCGTTCTCAACGAGCAAGATGACGCTGACGACTTTGCCTTCAGGCAGGCTCATCCGCGGCGATCATCTCGGCTGCATACCTAGCACGGGCTGCGCCGTCTCTTTCTGAGCCATCTTGTGCACACCACGATGCGAAGGCCACCGGCTCGATCGGCACACGCACGACCTCAACGCCGCTGCGCTGGACCACGCCTTCCATCTGCTCGGTTGCTGCACGCCACGTCTCGTACAGTGGCGGCAGCTTCGCGCCATCGGCAAGACTACCCCGCAACGCCTCATAGTTCTCAGCTACGTACCAAGGCAGGCCGACGCGACGAGGGCGGCTCACTTCAGGTAGCCCTTCGCCTTCAGGTGCTCCGAAACAGCTTCCCTAATGGCCTCGGGTCGGCTGGGCTTCGGCTCCGGACGATCGGCGATCCATGCATCAAGGCTGTCGAGCTGACCCGGCGGGACCCGAACTGTGATCGGAGTGGCATCGACGCGAGGACGGCCGCCCTTGTTTTTGCCGGTTTCTGACATTGACAACCTCTCGCAGGTTGATAATGTCAGAAACCGCCGGGCCGAACAAGAGGTGGTGCTCTTGTTCGGCCCTAACCAAGCACGTCCTTCGGAGACGATCATGGCTATCAGTAAGCCTACAGCACCGGCGCGCGCCGGTGAACGCTCCCGTTCGCTCTCACGGCCCTACGCCACCATTCCGGACTTCAGCTAGCCCGTTCCAATCCGTCGTCCTGTTGTCATTGGCACGGTTCGCGAACACACAGGTGACCTCCGCTACCGCTCCCTGCCGCACGAGCCATTGCCCGGTGCGATCGAACCCTGGGAGGCAGTCGCCCCGGTTCGACCTGATACTCCGCATAGCCGCGCGCTTCGGTTCCTCGATTCTGCCGGCGAGCTGCTGACCGCCATCGCCATTATCGCCGGAGGTGTCTTCGCCTACGGCTTCATGCCGTGCGCGTGGAGGTTGTGATGGCAAAGCCAACTCAGGGAAAGATGCGGCCCCCTCAGCGTGCCTCTCTGCGTGAGCGCGCAGCCGACGTTGAGGCATCGGCCGCCCGCGTTCTGAGGCGCCTCTCCAAGGGACAGGAGGCTGCAGAGCCGACCGCTTCGGCGTGCGCCGCCGAACTGCGCGATCACTGGCTGGCCGCCGTCGAGGCCGTGAATCAGCGCGGGCTGACGGACGAGGCTGCGGATCGCCTCGGGACCATAGCAACGGCCGCGGAGCAGGCTGTCATCGATGCGCCGGTGCATTCGATCGGTGATCTCGCTTGCAAGGTCGACGTGCTGCGTATGAGCTTCGAGGTGAACTCGCTCGACAGCGGCCTGGCATATGCCGCCGTGCGGGCGATCTGCGATGGGATTGATACGCTCGCGGCTGCCGAAGCATCAGAGCAGGCTGATCCCATCCTCCCGGCAATCGCAGCGCATCGCACGGCCTTCGTTGCAGCCAATTCGCAGCTGACTGACGAGCTGTCCGAATTGGCCTGCCAGCATGCGGATCAGGCCTACGGAGCGCTGGCCGCAACCACGCCGACCACAACGGCTGGCCTATGCGCCTTGGCCGCGCACCTGCAAGAGTTCCTCCGAGATAGCGGCATAGAGATCGGCAACACGTTCCAGGAGGAAGCGCTCACCATCCTGCTGGACACGGCCAACCGCTTCGCTAGGCAGCAGGGTAGCCCCGTTGCGCTCAAAGCCGGAGGTGCAGCCGAATGGGCGATGACACAGGCCTATGCGGTCGATCTCAGCAATCTCGACATCCTGGCGCTGAGCAACCTCTGGGATGCCTACACGTCCGTCAGGGACCAATGGCAGGCCGTTTCGGAGCTCGCTTACTGCATCGATTATCGCCAGGCGGGATCGCACCGCCATACGCCAGCCGGCGCGTTGGCTGATGCCGAGGGCGAACGGGCGGCATTTATCCGAGACCGCATCGCTGACGAGATGCGTCTGCGGAATCCCCAAGCTGATTGGGAGCGCGATACCGCTCTGAGCCTGCGCATCAAGGACGAGCTCTTGTGCGAGGGGGCCATCCGCAATCGCGATCTCCTTCTGGAAGCCGTGAAGGCCTGGGGCTGAACATGAGCAACGTCGTCAGCTTTCCCGGTAGCTATCGAGTGGCCGCCGCGACCATACCTCGAGAAGAATTTGAGCAGCTCGCCGAACTGGCGCTCGACGTCGTGGAGCGCATCATCGCTCTGCTGGACGATGAGGCGATAGAATCCAGTTTTAAGGGCCCCTCAAGCTCTGTGGCATTCAGAGCTCTGTGCAGTCAGCGGAGCGACCAATTCCCCGTAAGCCATCCGCCTGAAGGCTTGCCCGCCTCCACGAGACCCAACTCACCGGAGCCAACATAATAGCGGCTGAGCTTCCGAATCGCCGCAGCGCCAGGATGTCCTTTCGCGTCGGGGAATGCCTTGAGTGTTACGATCAGTCCTTCGCGCTGAACAAAACGTCTAAGTAAACCAAGCGCTCGCACCCCAACCCGGTTTCCACGGTGTCCGGAAGCTACGTCCAGTCTTGTAACATTTAAGTGCCAAATGATCTCAGGTCCAAACTCAAACCCAAGTGCGTCTATCACGTCATCGCGGAATTCTTCACATTCGATGTCGTATATTATTTCAAGGCTTTCGGCCAAATGGGCTGAGAGACAGTCGTACATTTCAAAAAGTGCTATATTATTATTCACGAATTCTTGAATGCAAAACAAGTCGGCACGCAGAGATCCCAGCGGTCGCAAGCCGTCAGTTCCCGTCGTATGTGCCAATTATTCCCCGGATTGTCTGGATGTAGCATTCCGGAGGCGCATCCGAGAGCTCGGATATCCTCACGCTGAAATCGACAGCAACATCTGGATGGTTCGCCATGCGGGCTTAGAGTGGCAGAGCCCTATTAATTCTGCGAGCCATATGTGCCCGGTTGCGAGCGTAAGCCTCCGGCAGATACGCTTGAGCGCTTCGCGGATCGGTGAGTGCCGGCATGGGAATCACGGTACGGCACTTCGTCTTCGAGAAAGCCGGCAACTTGCGGAGCGTGCCGCGTCGGATCTGTGAGGGCTTGTGGCAGGGTGAGGACGCCTTGCCTGATTATGCCGGGACCCGTCAGCGGGTGGCGCAGATCATTGTCGAGAATGATGATGGGAAGCCGGCCCGTATCCTGGATGCGAAGGGCTCATTCTGGGAGTTCGACGAAGCGGGCAAGCTCGTCATCGAGCCGTTCGATTTTTCATGGGCCTTCGATCGGCCCGGCCGCTCGAAGGCTACCGTGGTTGACCTGCGTCCAAAGCTCGAACGGAAGAAGTGGGAGGCCAAGCATCGTTGGCCGGTGACCGGCGAGGAGCTCGATGGGATCAGCGCCGCGATTTGGCCCTGGGCGGCAGCCGAGATCGAGGAAGTGCGACCCGTGAAGGGCACCGCTGTGAAGGTGCCCCCGCTGACGCACGACGGCGAGCGGGCCCTATCGAAGATCCAGGCTGCCTTCGGCACGATCGGCTATGAGCTCGAGCAGCTCTCCGAGCCGGCGCTGAAGGGCTTGGCCTACGAGCTGCGCCGCTACGCCAGGATCTATGACGGAGAGAAGATCCTGTACGAGGCGTTCGCCGCGGAGGTCGACCGCCTGAAGGACATCCGGATTCGACAGAGGACAGGTAAAGGCGGCTGGTACGCCTTTGTCCGCATCATGCGATGGGATGAAGCCCGAACGCAGGCCGAAGAAATCGATACGATCGTAGAGTTCTGCGAAGGGAAGAAGGCAGCCCTTGAAGCTGCCCGGCGCTTGCTGTCGGAGAATGCGTACCGGCTGGGCGATGGCATCACGGTGGAAGCCGATGTCGCGACCGAGTTGGACTGGGTGCCAAAGAGGGTTCGCCCCAAGCAAGAGGGCTGAACTCGTGGGGCTTTCCAGCGAGCGGTAGCGCGTTCGTTGCGTGATCCTGTTGTGACCCGGACGAAGAAAGCCGCCCCGAATTTGGAGCGGCTTTGCTAATCAAGTCAATACGTTAGCGTCGAAACGCTTACTTGATCTTGGTTTCCTTGAACTCGACGTGCTTGCGCGCGACCGGGTCGTACTTGCGCATCGACAGCTTCTCGGTCTGCGTCCGGGAGTTCTTCTTGGTGACGTAGAAGTAGCCCGTGTCGGCGGTGGACATGAGCTTGATCTTGACGGTGACGGCCTTGGCCATGGCGCGGCGCTCCTGCAGGGGTGCGGCATTCCGCGTGAGCGAAACGCAAATGGCCGGGAAGACCCGGCCGAATACGGTCGGGTGAATGCCCGATCGGGCCGGGCAGGTCAAGAGCGGGCGCGCTTGCGCTCCGTTGCGGCGAGGGCGCCCGCGAAGACCAGGAACAGGGCGAGCAGCGCCCACGCGAAGCCGTGCGGCGGCACGAGGTCGAGCCCGCCGCCGATCACCGGCGGCCCCAGCATCAGGCCGACATTGTAGAGCACCACGAAGGCCGCGTTGGCGCCCGCGAGATCGTTCGCCGGCGTCCGGTCGCCCAGCATGGCGAGACCGACGGTGTAGAGCGTGCCGGCGATGCCGCCCCAGACCAGCAACAGCAGGCCGAACGCCAACGGGTTTCCGGCTGTCAGAGGAATAAGCGCCGAGCCGGCGGCGCCCGCAAGGCCGGCGCCGAGCAGGACCGCGCCCCGGTCGAACCGGTCGGCGAGCCAGCCGAACGGGATCTGGAACAGCACGTTGCCGAGGGCGATCAGGCTGACGAGCCCGGCCGCCCCTTGCGCGTCGTAGCCGAGGCGCAGCCCGTAGAGGGGCAGGATCGCGAAGATGCCGGTTTCGACGGCCCCGTAGGCGAGCGCGGCCGCGAGCGCGCCGGGGGCGAGTCGGAGATAGCCGAGAAGGCCCTGGCCCGAACCCGGCTCGATCGTCGGCGACAGCCCGCGGGCGAGCAGGATCGGTAATCCGCCGGCCAGCATCAGGACCGCACCGGTCGCGTAGGGCGCTGGCCCCTCGGTTCCGACGAGGGCCAGCAGGAGCGGGCCCACCGCGAAGCCCGCCGCCAGGACGGTGGCGTAGATGCCCATCACCAAGCCCCGGCGCTCCGGCGGGGCGGCGGCGTTGATCCAGTACTCGGACAGCACGAACAGGGCGCCGAGGGTCATCGAGAAGACGAAGCGCAGGGGGAACCAGAGCGCGATCCCCGGCAGGATCGGGAACAGGGCAAGGCTCATCGCCCCAACGACCAGCGCGAGGCCGAGCAGCGGCGCGACGCCGATCCGCGCGGCCAGCCGCGGCACGAACGGCACCGTGCAGATGCTGGCGATGCCCGCCACCGCGGTGTTAATCCCGATCAGCGTGCTCGACGCGCCGCGCCGCTCCAGCTCGATCGACAGGAGCGGGATCGACAGGCTCAGCCCGATGCCGACGACGGTGACGCAGGTCACCGCCGCCGCGATCGCCGCCACATCCTCCGCGCTGATCCCGCGCCGTCCCGCGTGCTCCAGTTCCTCCCGGTTCACAGGGCGACCCGTTCGCGCCGGCCGTAGCGCTCATAGTGAAAGGGAATCATGCGGTGCGGGGCAAAATCGACGGCGATCTGGGCCTCCAGATCGTCCAGGATGGCGCGGGTGATGTACGGCAGGTCGAGCTTGCGCGCGGCGTCGAGGCGGACCCAGGCGAGTTCGGTGAACTCAGCGTCGGCCGTCACACGTCCCGGCTCCTCGGCCACCACCATCCGATGGTCGACCGTGAAGAAACGCGTATCGAACCGGCGTACGCGCTTGGGCGGCGTGATCGCCCGCGCCACGAGGTGCAGCGCCTCCAGATCCGGCAGGACGCCGTGCCGGGCGAACCCCTCCCAGCCCGCCGGCGTCTCCTCCGGGGCGCCGTGCTCGGTCGTGCCGAGCAGCAGGCCTGTCTCCTCGTAGGTCTCGCGAATGGCGGCGAGGGCGAGCGCCCGGCCGAGATGATGCGGCGGCCTAGAGACCTGCCGGGTCAGCGCCGCCTCGGCGTAATCGGGCAAGGCCCCGGCCACCGGCATGTGGCGGTCGCCGAGCTCGATCCGCCCGCCCGGGAAGACGAACTTGCCCGGCATGAAGGCGAGGTTCGGATTGCGCCGGCCCATCAGGACCTTCGGGCCGCCCCGCCCGCGCCGGTCGATCACGATCATGGTGGCGGCGTCCCGCGGGCGCAGGCGCGCCGCTTCGGGCTTGCGCTCAGGCGCGGTCGCGATCTGGGACTCCGGCTGCGGCAGCGGCAAGGCGCGTCTCCTCGGGCCCCGGGGCGGGACGGCTCCGCGGTAGCTTGGCGAAGCCGTGCATGCCAAGGGCGTATTGCAACCCGACGACGGCACCCTTGACCGGCTGGAGCAGAATCAGCGCGAACAGGAGCGTGAAGACTGGCCAGACCCCCATCTCGACCCAGAGGGGAACCTCGTAGGCGTTCTCCGTCTCCAGGATCAGGTAGCCGACGATATGGGCGACGATGAAGATCACCACGTAGGGTGGCAGATCGTCGGCGCGGTGGTGGTGCAGTTCGAGGCCGCAGGCCTCGCATTCGGGCCGCACCTTCAGGAAGCGGCCGAAGATCCGCCCCTGGCCGCAATGCGGGCAGCGGCCGATGAAGCCCCGGGCCATCGCGGGGATCAGGCGGGTGCGCTCGGGAATCGCGTCGGTAGCCATGGTCGGGGTCTACACCGACCGGCTCAGCGGCGCGAGCCGCGGTGGCGCGACCCGGTGTTGCGGATGCCGGCGGGCCGGCCGGGCGGTGCGGCCTTGAACGGACGGCCGCCGGGCTTCCTGCCGGGGCCGGAGGTGTTGGCGCCGGAGCGGCCCTCGCTCAGCAGCTCGAAGCGCAGCGCGCCAGCCACCGGCGCGGCCTCGACGAGCCGCACTTCGACCCGGTCGCCCAGGCGAAAAGTCTCGCCGGTGCGCTCGCCCACCAGGGCGTGGCGGCCTTCCTCATGGCGAAAATACTCGGCGCCGAGCTGCGAGATCGGTACGAACCCGTCCGCCCCCGTCTCGTCGAGCTTGATGAAGAGTCCGGCCCGGGTGACCCCGGCAATCTGGCCCGCGAAGGTCGCCCCGACCTGATCGGCGAGGTGGTGGGCGATCAGCCGGTCGATCGTCTCGCGCTCGGCCGCCATGGCCCGGCGCTCGGCCGCCGAAATCTGCTCGCCGATCTGGGCGAGTTCGCCCATCGAGACCTCCGGGGGCAGCCCATCGGAGCCGAGCTTGCCGGCGGTGATCAGCGCCCGGTGGACGATCAGGTCGGCGTAGCGCCGGATCGGCGAGGTGAAATGGGCGTAGCGGCGCAGGTTCAGGCCGAAATGCCCGAGATTCTCGGCGGCGTAGACGGCCTGGGCCTGGCTGCGCAGGATCACCTCGTTGAGGAAGACCCCGTGCTCGGTCTCGGCCGCGAGGGCAAGGATGCGGTTGAACAGGGCCGGGCGCAGCGCCCCTTCCTTCGGCAGCTTGATGCCCACCGAGGCCAGAACCTCGCCGAGGGCCCGCATCTTCTCGAGCGCCGGCTCGTCGTGGACGCGGTAGATCAACGGCTGCTTGGCCTGCTCAAGCGTCTCGGCGGCGGCCACGTTCGCCTGGATCATGAATTCCTCGATGAGCCGATGGGCGTCGAGGCGTTCCGGCACGATCACCCGGTCGACGGCGCCGTCCGGGCTGAGCAGGACCTTGCGCTCGGGCAGATCGAGCGCCAACGGGCCGCGGCGGTCGCGGGCCGCACGCAGGGCCGCGTAGGCGGCCCAGAGGGGGCGGAGCGCCGTTTCCAACAGCGGGCCGGTCGTGTCGTCCGGATGCCCGTCGATGGCCGCCTGCGCCTGCGCGTAGGCGAGCTTGGCGCGGGAGCGCATCATCACCCGGTGGAACCCGTGGCGGCGCTTCTCGCCATCGGCCGAGATGACCATGCGCACCGCGAGTGCCGGCCGATCCTCGCCCTCGCGAAGCGAGCAGAGGTCGTTGGAGATCCGCTCCGGCAGCATCGGCACGACCCGGTCGGGGAAGTAGACCGAATTGCCCCGCTCCAGCGCCTCACGGTCGAGGCTTGCGCCGGGGCGCACGTAGGCGGCGACGTCCGCAATGGCGACGGTGAGGATGAAGCCGCCTGGATTAGCCGGGTCGGGATCGGCCTCGGCCATCACGGCGTCGTCGTGGTCCTTGGCGTCCGGCGGGTCGATGGTGAGCAGGGGGCGGTCGCGCCAATCCTCCCGGCCCTGCAGGGTGGCGGGCTTGGCGGCATCCGCCTCGGCCAGGGTCGCGTCCGCGAACACGTGCGGGATGTTGTGCAGATGGAGCGCGATCAGGCTCACGGCCTTCTCGGAACCCAGCGAGCCCAGCCGCTCGCGCACGCGCCCCCGCGGCAGGCCGAAGCGGGTCTCCCGCTCCAGCGAGACGCTGACGAGGTCGCCGTCGCGGGCCTGTCCCTCCTCGCCGGGCGGGATCAGGATCTCGCGGCCCTGCGAGCGCTTCTCGACCGGCACGATCCGGCCGCCCTGCGCGCCTTCCCGGTAGACGCCGATGATCTCGGCCTTGTTCTTCCCGATGACCTTGACGACGCGGCCGCTGTAGCCGCCCTCGGCGTCGCGCTCGACGCGGATCAGCGCCCGGTCGCCGATGCCGGGCGCCGGCCGGCTGCCCTTGCGGGGGCCGCGGGCCTGCGTCAGCACGATGGACGGGGGCTTGCCGGAGCCGGTCCATTCCGCCGGAACCGCCAGAAAATCGCCGTGGCGGTCGCGCGAGCGGATATCGGCCAGCACGACCGGCGGCAGCTGCCCGGCCGGGGAGAGACCACCGCGGTCGCGGTCAAGGGCGCCGTCCGCCTCGATCTCTTTGAGGAGGCGCTTAAGCTCGATCTTGGCCGAACCCGTGATGCCGAACGCCTTGGCGATCTCGCGCTTGCCGACGCGCTCCTTCGACTCGGCCACGAAGGCGAGGATCTGCTCACGGGTGGGGACGGGCGGGGGAGCGGCGGGCTCGGCCGCCGGGGCGGTGGTGCGTCGTGCCAAACGAGGGGTGCCGGATGGTTCTCGGAAGAGGGGGCCCGGACGGGCGTCGGACCAGTCTGGTCCTGTGATCCTAACATGGGTGCCGGACCCGCCTGCGGCAACGCCACGCCGCCGCTCCTCAACAGGTCCGCTCAGCCGGTCGAGGCGATTTTCCGGATGTGGTCGACGGCCCGATCCACGTCGAAGCCCGGCGCCACGATCTCATCCAGGGTAAACGGGCAGGCGCGTGGCAGGGTCAGGTTCACCTGTCCCTCCTGCGGCGCGAGTTCGGGCGTCTCGGCCTCCTGGATCGCCAGCGTCCAGGCGCCGTCCATGCGCAGGCTCGCCGGGTCGGGCGGATCGCCCGCGAGCGCTGCAAGCTTGGCGCGGCCCGCGTCCCGGCAGGCGAGACTCGCCGCGTCGTCCGAGATCAGGGCCGCCTTGATCAACTCGGCCAGGGCATCCCTGACCCGTTCCACGCTCGCGTTCATGGGCATTCCGTTCCGAAGGTCCCGGAGGCATGGCAAGCCGGATGCCAGCGACCGGCGACCCGATGTGACAGAACCGCCGATCTTCCCTCGCGACCGGCGCGGTGTAGAAAGCAGGGATGATCCCGGTCCTGACCCGCCCTATCGAGGCCGTGCCCCTTTACACCGCGGCCTGCGCGGAGCTGCGCCTGCGCGGCTTCGAGGGGGACCTGTCGCTGTCGGATGCCGACCGCACCGTCTTCTCCACCGACAACTCGATCTATCAGGTCGAGCCGGGGGCCGTGGCCTTCCCGCGCTCCCGCGACGACCTCGTGCGCATCGCCAAGCTGCTTGAGGATCCGCGTTTTGCCGAGATCGTGATCCGGCCCCGCGGCGGAGCGACCGGCACCAATGGCCAGTCGCTCGGCCACGGCCTCGTGGTCGACACGTCGCGGCACATGAACCGCATCCTGGAAATCGACGTCGCCCACCGCAGCGTCCGGGTCGAGCCGGGGGTGGTAAAGGACCAGCTCAACCGGGAACTGGCCAAGCACGGCCTGTTCTTCGCGCCGGAACTCTCGACCTCGAACCGCGCCACGATCGGCGGGATGATCTCGACGGATGCCTGCGGGCAGGGCTCGTGCCTCTACGGCAAGACCCGAGACCACGTCCTGGCGCTGACCTGCATCCTCACCGACGGCACGGTCTGGACCGCCGAGCCCCTGGACGCGGCCGGCCTCGCGGCCGCCAAGGGGCGCAACGACCGGGCAGGGGAGATCCACCGCACCGTCGATGCCGTCGTCACCGAGAATGCCGCGCTGATCGAGGAGCGGTTCCCCAAGCTCAACCGCTGCCTGACCGGCTACGACCTCGCCCATCTGCGCGACGCGGCGGGCCGGTTCGATCTCAAGAGCGTGCTCTGCGGTTCGGAGGGTACCCTGGCGCTGATCGCGGAGGCGCGGCTCAACGTGCTGCCGATCCCGAAGGCGGCGGTGCTGGTGGCGCTTTCCTACGTGGATTTCGACGCCGCACTCCGCGATGCGCAGGCTTTGCTGCCCTTCGGCGCCGCCTCGGTGGAGACCATCGACTCGACCGTGCTGGCGCTCGCCCGGAAGGACCCGATCTGGGCCGAGGTGCAGGCCTTCTTCCCCGATGACCCAGCTGGCCGGCCGGTGGACGGAATTAACCTCGTGGAGCTCGTCGGCGACGACGAGGCCGGCGTGGAGACGGCCCTCGGGCGGCTCACCGGGAGGCTGGAGGCCGAGCGCGGCACCGACACCAAGCGCCTGGGCTTCACCATCGCCCGGGGCGAAGCGATCGAGCGGCTCTGGACCATGCGCAAGAAGGCCGTGGGCCTGCTGGGTGCCGCCAAGGGCGATGCCCGGCCGATCCCCTTCGTGGAGGACACCGCCGTCCCGCCGGAGCGGCTCGCCGATTACATCGCCGAGTTCCGGGCGCTCCTCGACGGCAAGGGGCTGCGCTACGGCATGTTCGGCCATGTCGATGCTGGCGTGCTGCACGTCCGCCCGGCGATCGACCTGAAGGATCCGGACCAGAATAAGCTCATCCGCGAGATCACGGAGGGCGTGGTCGCGCTCACCGCTAAGTATGGCGGACTGCTCTGGGGCGAGCACGGCAAGGGGTTTCGCTCGGAATTCGTACCCGCGACCTTCGGGCCGCTGATGCCCGCGCTGGAGGCGATCAAGCGCGCCTTCGACCCGGGCGACCGCATGAACCCCGGCAAGATCGCCTCGGCGCGCGGGCAGAGCCTCACGCGGATCGACGGCGTACCGCGCCGGGGCGAGCAGGATCGCACCATCCCGGCATTGGTCCGCCAGCAATTCGATGAGGCGCTCCACTGCAACGGCAACGGCGCCTGCTTCTCCTTTGATGCCGACGAGGCCATGTGCCCGTCCTGGAAGGCGACGCGAGAGCGCCGGCACTCGCCCAAGGGTCGCGCCTCGCTGATGCGCGAGTGGCTTCGGCGGACGGCGGCGGAAGGGCTCGATCCGGCCGCCGAACTGGCGCGCCAGCGCTCCGGCTGGCTCCGCGACGTGGGCGCCACCCTGCTCAGCGCCCTGCGGCCGCGGTCCGAGGCGAAGGATTTCTCACATGCCGTCAAGGAGGCGATGGATGGCTGCCTCGCCTGCAAATCCTGCACGGGGTCCTGCCCGATCAAGGTCGACGTGCCGACCTTCCGGGCGAAGTTCCTGGCGCTCTACCACACGCGCTACGCCCGCCCCTTGAAGGACCACCTCGTGGCGGCGCTGGAGCCGCTGCTGCCGCTGGCCGCCCGGACGCCGCGCTTGAGCAACGCGCTGCTGACCAGCCCGATCACGCGCCTGCTCCTGGCCAAGGCCGGGCTGGTGGCGATCCCGCCCCTGTCGCCCGTCGATCTCCGGACGCGGCTCGCGGATCTCGGCGTCGCCGTCGCGAGCCCGGAGGCGCTGGCCCGGCTGAGCCCGCCCGCGCGCGAGACGACGGTTCTGGTGGTGCAGGACGCCTTCACCAGCCATTTCGATGCGGAGGTGGTGGCCGACGCCTGCGCGCTGCTCATCGCCCTCGGATTCCAGCCCTGGCTGGTGCCCTACCGGCCGAATGGCAAGCCGCTGCACGTTCACGGTTTCCTGGCCCGTTTCAGCGACGTTGCGCGATCCAACGCCGCGATGCTGCGTGCCTTCGCCCGGCAGGGCGTGCCGTTGGTCGGCATCGACCCGTCGATGACGCTGACCTATCGGTCCGAATACGCGCAGGTGCTGGGTGGTGACCTGCCGAAGGTTCAACTCCTGCAGGAATGGCTGGCGAACCGGCTCGACCGGATCACGCCGCGTCAGGGCGGCCGAACCATGCGGCTCCTACCCCACTGCACCGAGCGCACCAACGCGCCGGGGGCGGTGCGCGACTGGCAGGCCGTGTTCGCCCATCTCGGACTGCATCTCGAGGTGCCGGCGGCCGGCTGCTGCGGCATGGCGGGGACCTACGGGCACGAGGCGCACCACCGCGCGACCTCGGAGGCGATCTATGGCCTGAGCTGGGCCCGCCACGTCGCCGAGGCCCCGGGTTGTACGTTGCTAGCCGACGGTTATTCCTGCCGGTCCCAGGCCAAGCTGGTCGATGGCGTGCGGCTGCGCCACCCGGTCCAGGCGCTTCTCGAACATGTTCGTGCGGAGGTCGGCGCGGCGCCGTTCCATCCCGAGCGCGCGGCGGCTGCGGCGCGATGAGCGGCGCGGGCCTGACCGTCGCCGTGGTGGGGGCCGGGGCGGTCGGCTGCTATTACGGGTTTCTGCTGGCGAAGGCCGGCCATACGGTGACGCTGATCGGACGGCCTGCTCTGGCGGAGGCTGTTCGGGGATCGGGTCTGGTTCTGGAGCGTGCGGCCCAAACCGATTCCGTGGCCGTGCGGGCGACCACCGAGGGGAGCGGGGTCGCCGACGCTAAGCTGGTCCTCGTCTGCGTGAAGTCCGGTGACACCGAGGCGGCCGGCGCGACGATCGCCCCGCATCTCGATCCCGCGGCGGCGGTCCTGAGCCTCCAGAACGGCGTCGACAATGCCGACCGCTTGGCTGCGGTGCTGGGGCGGCCCGTCGTGCCGGTAGCGGTCTATGTCGCCACGGAAATGGCCGGGCCGGGCCGCGTCCGGCACAACGGGCGGGGCGACCTGATCATCGGCGCCTCACCGGTGAGCGGGCGCATCGCCGCCGCCTTCACGGCCGCCGGCATCCCCACCACCGTGTCGGAGCGGGCCATCGACGCCCTGTGGGGCAAGCTGATCCTCAACTGCGCCTACAACGCCCTCTCGGCGCTGACGCAACTCCCCTACGGACGGCTGGTGCAGGGCGAGGGCGTGGTGGCATGCATGACCGACGTGGTGCGGGAATGCGTCGCCGTGGCCGAGGCGGCCGGGGTGTCCGTGGCGCCCGACATCCTCGATCGCGTGCTGGGCCTCAGCACCACGATGGCCGATCAGCGCTCCTCCACCGCTCAGGATCTTGCCCGCGGCCGGCCCAGCGAAATCGATCACCTCAACGGCTACGTCGTACGCACGGGAACCGCGCTGGGTATCCCAACGCCGGCCAATCGGATGCTGCACACGCTCGTCAAACTCGCTGAGGCGCAGGTTCGGGACTAAGGTCGTAGGATGCGGCCGCCTGTCCCCTCGGGATCGCGCGCGACCGCTTCCCGCAGCCATCCCGTCGGGCCGGGTGGGCGATACGCTCGCGATGTCTCGCCTCGACATCGTCGATCCACCGCAGCCGGACGGCGCGGGGTCGGCGGCACGCGATCAAGCGCGCGCGGCGGCGTTGGCCTTGCGGGTGGCGGCGGCCTTCTTGGCGGAGGCGGAGCGCTCGGCCGCGCTGCGTTCGGCCGATGCCTTGCCACCCGATTCGCCGCCCTTGTGGGCGGCCGGATGGTCGGTCGCCTTCCCGCGTCCCGAGCCGCCGGGCTTCTTGCCGCCACCGTCATCCTTGTTGACGGTGGCCCAGGCGCGGGCTTCCGCCTCCTTCTCCGGCACGCCGCGGGATTCGTAGGATTCCGCGATGTGCTCGGCCTTGCGCTTCTGCTTGTCGGTGTATTTCGCCTTGTCGCCCTGTGACATCGCGCGACTCCTGTGCGCTCAGCCTACCCCGGTCGGGCCGTCGAGAATGGACCGCACACGGCGGACCAGCTCGGTGCGCCGGTAAGGCTTGTTGAGCAGATCAAACTCCGAACCGCCGATATCGGTTCGCTCCAGGCTCGCCTCCGCGTAGCCGGTGGCGAGCAGGACCTTGAGCTTGGGCTGGCGCCGCCGGGCCTCCCGGGCGAGCAGAACGCCGTTCATGCCGCCGGGCATGATCAGGTCGGTGAACAGCAAATCGACCCGCTCGCTGGAATCGAGGATCTCCAGCGCCTCGCGGGCATTGCTGGCCATCAGGGTCACGTAGCCGAAATCCCGCAGGATCGTGCGGGCCAGTTCGGCCACATCCTCCCGGTCGTCGACGATCAGGATCGTCTCGGTGCCTTGCCGGTCTACGGACCGCAGCGAGACCTTCGGCACCGCGCTGACGTCGCCGTCCGTCGCCGGGAACGAGAGCCGCACCGTCGTGCCCTCGCCGACGGTGGATTCGATCTGCGCCGCGCCGCCCGACTGCTTGGCGAAGCCGTACACCATCGAGAGTCCGAGGCCGGTGCCCTTGCCCTCCTCCTTGGTGGTGAAGAACGGGTCCATCACCCGGGCCAGCACGGCCGGCGGGATGCCGGTGCCGGTGTCGCGGATCGCGATGCTGACGTAGCGGCCGTCACGCAACGGCCCGATCTCCCGGCCGCGGGCGGCGATCTCGCTGTTCTCTGTGGCGATCCGCACCGTGCCGCCCTCCGGCATCGCGTCGCGGGCGTTGATCAGCACGTTCAGGATCGCGACCTCGGCCTGGGTCGGGTCGACGCGGCAGTTCCAGAGGTCCGGGGCGAGATCGAGCTCGACCTTGACCGCTTCGCCCACCGACCGGGCGACCATTTCGCCCATACCCTCGATCAGGGTGTTGAGGTTGACCGCGCGGCCGTCCAGCCGCTGCTTGCGGGCGAAGGCGAGCAATTGCTGCGTCAGGGTGGTGGCGCGATCGGCGGCCTGGCGGATGTTGTCGGTGGCGCGCCCCAGCCGGGCGCGGTCGGCATCCGGCTTCTCCAGGCCGGCCGCCAGGATGTCGACGTAGCCGACGATCACCTGCAGCAGGTTGTTGAAATCATGCGCGATGCCGCCCGTGAGCTGGCCGAGCGCCTCCATCTTCTGCGCTTGGCCCAGGGCCTCCTCGGCGTCGCGGCGCCGCGACACGTCGAGCTGCGAGCCGAAGTAATACACGAGCTCGCCGTCGGCATTGTAGACCGGCGAGACGAACAGGGCGTTCCAGAAGGTCGAGCCGTTCTTGCGGTAGTTCAGGATTTCGGTGGCGAATTCCCGCTTCTCGGCGATCGCCGCGCGGACCTGCGCGACGCTTTCCCGGTCGGTGTCGGGGCCCTGCAGGAAGCGGCAGTTGCGCCCGATCAGCTCCTCCGGCGTGTAGCCGGTCATCGCCAGGAAGGCGCGGTTGGCGAAGATGATCGGGTTGTCGGGCTGGCGCGGATCGGTGACGATCATCGGCATCCGCGTCGTCTCGACCGCGGCGAAGAAGATATCGCTCTTGCGATCCGTGACGTCGCTCGGCGCGCTGTCCCGGACCTGGGGACCGGATCCGACGGGCGGGGTTTCTGGGGTCTCGGACATGCGAAGCGGTCTTCACTCTTCCGGTTTGGCAGAGGCGTGCGGCCCGTCACGACCTGCCGGTGCAGACTCTAGCGGTCTGCAACGCGAAGTCGACTGCGCGGTTTCCTGATGTCGAACGCTCAGGCGGTTGCCGCCTTGCGCACCGGGCCGGGCAGGGGGGCCGGTGACGGAGGGGCGACGCGTCGCGTCGGCTCGCGGCAGGTGCCCAGCACCGCCGAGAGCGCCTCGTTGAGCGAGGTCACGAGGAAGTCCGCCGAGGTCGCCCGGCGCAGGCGCTCCAGGGTGGCCGGGTCGCGCTCGCGCCAGAAACCCACGAGGATGCGCACCCCCGGCACCGCGGCCCGCGCCTGCCGAACGGTGAAGCGAATCTGCGAAAGGCTGACCGGTTCCAGATAGGAGAAGCAGATCAGGGCCAGCCCCTCCGGGTTCGAAGGTCGCTCGCCGGCGCGGATCGCTGCCATCGACAGGATTTGCGAGGCGAGCCCGTGCCGGGCGAGGATCTGGCTCAGCATCAGGGTCGCCGCCTCGTCGAACGGGCCGCGGCTGGATACGCACAGAACCGGCGTCTCGCTGCGCCAATGGGGCGCCAGATCCTCGCGAGTGAGGACGATGCCGGCGACGTCCCGGTCGGGCCCGATCGCGGCCAAGGCCGCGGCGGTCTCGGTATCAGGCCCCCGCCCCGATCCGCGCCGGGATCGCCGCGCGACCGGCGCCGTCCCGAGGCGATCGACGACGGTGCGGATCGCCGCGCCGACCTCTTCCTGGCGTTCGCGATCGAGGGTCCCGCGCGACATGTCCTCCTGGGCCAGGAGCAGGCCGGCCAGCGCGACCTCGTCATAGTAGGTGACGAGGGCACGGGCCTTCAGGAACTGCCAGCCCTGGTCGATCGCCTCGGCCGGATCGCCGGCCAGCATGCGCTGATAGAAGATCTCGGGTGGCGACAGGGCCGGCTGGTCGCCGAGCAGCACGTCGAGATACCAGAGCCGCTCCACGTGCCGCCCCAGCACCACGAGGCAGACCGTGAGGGGCGTCGCCAGCACGAGGCCGATCGGCCCCCACAGGAAGGTCCAGATCGTCGCCGCCAGGATGACGGCGATCGGCGAGAGGCCGGTGGAATGACCGTAAAGCAGCGGCTCGATCACGTGGCCGCAGATCGGTTCGACCACCAGGAACAGGGCCGCGGTGGCGATCACCATCGACCACCCGGGATCGACCGCCGCGGCGAGGATCAGCGGCAGCAGGGCGCTGATCGCGGCGCCGATATAGGGCACGAACCGCAGGATCGCGGCGAGCACGCCGAACAGGGTCGGGCTCGGCACGCCGATCAGCCAGAGGCCGAAGCCGATCACCAGACCGAAGGCGATGTTGAGGGCAAGCTGCGCCAGGAAGAAGCGGCTGAGCCGGCTCGTGGCATCGTCGATCGCCGCCGTGGTCCGGCGCAGATCCTCCGAACCGCCGGCCAGCCGGATCGCCCGGTTCCTCAGATCCTCCCGCTGGAGCAGGATGAAGACCGTGAAGATCAGGATCAGGCCGGTCGTGGCGAGCGGATGCAGGACGGGGCCCGCGAAGGTCTGGAGCGTGTCGATCACGCTGGCACGCGCGGGCGTGATCTCGACCGTGAGCGGATGGGTGGCCGATCCCCGCTCGCCACGCATTTCCGCGGCCGGTGGCGGCTGCAGGGTGGCACTCAGATCCTGCACCATGTCGACGATGCGCGACAGGCTTCCGCTGCCGGCGGTCGCGCCGCGCAGGTCCTTGATCTTCGTGCGCATGGTCTGGGTGTAGCGTGGCAGGTCGGCGGCGAGCTGTGAGGCCTCGCTGGCGATCAGGCTGCCGATCCCGAACAGGGCACCGAACACGATCACCACGACCAGCAGCACCGCCGCGGCGCGCGGCACGTGCAGCCGCCGGAGCATTCGAACCGCCGGCACCAGGACGAAGCTCAGCAGGATCGCCAACGTCACCGGAACCAGGATGTCGCGCCCGAGATACAAGGCCGCCATCGTCGCCACGACAAGGAGGAGCGAGGCCAGCGCCACGATGACCGGGAGGCCCTCCCGCAGGCGCTGGGCAGTGACGGGATCCTCACTCACGGACACGCTCCAGACTTCTCACGCGTAGGGGTCGGGTGGGAACGGCCATGGGCGCGAACGGATCCGCGTCAGCTCGCCTGTGCGGTCTCGCCCAGGGCAGCGCTGATCTGGCTGAGCAGCTTGGAGAAATCGACGGGCTTGGGATGGTAGTCGTCGCAGCCCGCCTGGATCGCCTTGTCGCGATCCCCCGACATGGCGTGGGCGGTGAGCGCGATGATCGGGATCGCCCGCGTGTCGGTGCCGGACTTGAGCGTGCGGGCGACTGACCAGCCGTCGAGGACCGGCAGGTTCATATCGAGGAGGATCACGTCGGGCTGGCCCGAGCGCGCCTGCCGGACGCCGGCCTCGCCGTCATGGGCCAGGATGACCTCGTAGCCGCGGCGCTTGAGCCGCCGGGACAGGAAATCCCAGATCTCTTCGTGGTCCTCGACCAACAGAATCTTCGCCATCAGAACTCGAATCCCCGGCTCGCGAAATTCCCGGCTCGCGACCTGCCGGCCGGCATGCCAACGCGCGGCACCGCACAATCGCCCAACGCTCCTGCCGCGATTCCGGTCCGTCGAGAAGGGGGCGGGCCGTGCGGTTGACCCCGGCGTCGGCTGGTATGAGCGTGCCAGTCTACGAATCGTCAATATCGGGGAGGAACAGAGTGGCGGATCGGGCTGACATCACGTTCTATCATTCGCCCAATACGCGTTCCTCCGGGGTGCGCGTGCTCCTCGAGGAGCTGGGCGTGCCGTACCGGCTCCACGCGCTCAACATGCGCGCGGGCGAGCACCTTCAGGAGGCCTACCGCGTCATCAACCCGATGGCGAAGGTGCCGGCGATCCGGCACGGCGGCGCGCTGGTGACCGAGCAGGCCGCCATCTACCTCTACCTCGCCGACCTGTTCCCGGAGGCCGGCCTCGCTCCGGCAACGACCGATCCCGCCCGGGCGACCTACCTGCGCTGGATGGTGTTCTACGGCTCGTGCTTCGAGCCCGCCGTGATCGACCGTCACCTGAAGCGGGAGCCCGGCCCGCGCGGCATGTCGGCCTATGGAGAGTACGACAGCGTGATCGTGCGTGTGATCGAGGCGCTGACGCCGGGACCCTATCTCCTCGGCGAAAGGTTCAGCGCCGCCGATATCCTCTGGGGCAGCGCCCTCGGCTGGACCACGGGTTTCGGCCTCGTGGCGCCCGATCCGGTGCTGACCGGCTATGTCGAGCGGGTCCGGTCCCGGCCGGCCTTCCAGAGGGTGGCGGCCGCGGATGCGCAGCTCGCCGCGGAGCACGCGGCGGCCGCAGCACAGGCCGGGGCGGCCTGACGAGGCGTCACGCCGTCTCCCAGATGCCGGTGCGTGCAAGCTGCGGTGCCGGCTCGGGCCGGCTCCAGCGCAGGGGGACGGCGGCCCGGCGCCGCCAGCCGGCCTCGACGGTGAACGACCAGGTCCGCTGCGCCCCCGTCAGCTGGGCGGCTTCAGCACCGCTCCAGTCGATCACCGTGTGCCCCTGAAGCATCAGCAGGTCGCCGCGCTCGAAATCGAGAAACAGCAACGCCGCGCGCGTCTCGCCGAGCAGGTTGCCCAGGGTGTTGAAGTAGCGGTTGCCGGAGAAGTCCGGCACCGTCAGCACGTCGCCCGCGACCCGGACGAAGCCCGGCCGGCCGCCCCGATGCGAGATGTCGGCGCCGCCATCGGCGAGCCCGTCCCGGGATCGGCTCGCCACGAACAGCGTGTCGGCGCCGTGGATCAGCGCGGCGGCCTCCGGATCCAGGGCTGCCAGGGGTTCGATCGGCCCCGCTTGGCGCATCTCGGGCTCGGGCTCGGCCACGCGCCGCTGGATGTATTGCGGGCAGTTGCCGAAGCTTTGCGCGATGGCGATCGTCAGGCCGTCCCGGTCGCGATGCATCACGCGCCCGTTGGCCCGATTGCGGCGGCGCGTGGCGAAGTCGAGGCCCAGGAGTCCTGCCTCGGCGCCGGGCACGAGGGCGCGGAGCGCGGGATCGGCCGGGTCGAGGGCCGACGCGATGGTGAGATGCATCGCGTCGGGCGACTGCACGAAGCCGGGCTGCCCCGTCAGCACGGTGGCGCTCGGCGCGCCGGCGGCGTCCACGGTGCCCACGAACAGGTAGGGCAGGCCTGCGAAGAAGGTGCGGTGCTGCTCGGGCATGAGCGGGCGGATCGCCGGGGTCTCGCCCAGGACGTGGCCCGCCTGCTCTTGCGCGCGGATCTCGTCAGCATGGAAGCTGGCCATGGCACACCTCACTCGGATTGGGGAATGGGGGAGGCGGGCATCGGAACGAAGCCCGGCAGCGCCTCCACGCGGGCGAGCCACGCCCGGACGGCCGGGTAGGGCGCGAGCGAGACACCACCCTCCGGGGCGTGGGCGACGTAGGAATAGCAGGCGATGTCGGCGAGCGTCGCCCGATCGGCCGCGAGGTAGGGGCGACCGGCCAGATGGTCGTTCATGAAGGTGAGGATCCGGGCCGCAGTGGCGTGGACGGCGGCCCGGTCGGCCTGGGCGCCGAACACGACCATCAGCCGGGCGAGCGCCGGCCCGTAGCGCACTTCGCCGGCTGCGACGGACAGCCAGCGCTGAACCTGCGCGGCGCCGAGCGGGTCGTTCGGCATCCAGCCGCTCTCCGGCGCGTAGCGGGCGGCCAGATAGACCAGGATCGCGTTGCTATCGGCGATCACCACCGGACCATCGACCAAGACCGGAATCTGGCCGAGCGGGTTCAGGCGCCGGAGTTCCGCAGCCTCAGGCTGATCCCGGTCCGCCACCGTGACGAAGCGATAGGGCAGGCCGAGCAGCGACAGGAACAGCGCCGCGCGGTGCGAATGGCCTGAGAGGGGCAGACCGTAGAGGGTGAGGTTCGGTTCGGTCATCGGCTGGGCTCCGTTGCCTGCCGAATGTCGCCCTTGCGCCGTTTGCCCGAAATCCGCAGATTCTGACAATCAGACTTTCAATCCGCGCAGCAATCGATGGACCGGCTGGACGAACTCACGCTCTTCGTCGCGATCATCGATGCGGGCAGCCTGGCGGGTGCAGCGCGGCGCCAGCGCCGCTCCGCCGCCGCCGTGACCCGCGCGCTCGCCAGTCTGGAAGCGCGGGCCGGCACCCGCCTCGTCGAACGCACGACCCGGCGCCTCGCCCCGACGCCGGCCGGCCTCGAACTCGCCGAGCGGGCGCGCGGCATCCTGGCGGGTTACGAGGCGGCCGTCTCGGGGGCCGCGCGCGACGCCGTGCGCGGCCTCGTGCGGGTCACGGCACCGTTGCTGTTCGGGCGCAAGCACGTGGCGCCCGTCGTGTCGGGCTTCCTCGATGCCTATCCAGAGACGCAGGTCGAGCTGGTGCTCGCCGACCGCAATCTCGACCTCGTGGAAGAGGGCATCGACGTCGCCCTGCGGATCGGGCGGCTCGCGGAGTCACGCCTCGTCGCCCGGCAAGTCGGGCGGGTGCGCCAGATCGTGGTGGCAAGCCCGGACTACCTCGTTGCCCGGGGCATGCCCCACCTCCCTGCGGATCTCGCCGAGCACGATACCATCCAGGGCTTCGTGCGCACGGGTTTGCGGGAGTGGCGTTTCGGGGCGAACCGCGTGCGCCTGACCCCACGCCTCATCGTCAACGAGGTCGAGGCCGCCCTGATCGCGGCCCGGGCCGGGCGCGGTATCGCGCGGGTCCTGTCCTATCAGGCGGCCGAGGACATCGCGTCGGGCCAGCTCGTGCGCCTGCTCGCGGATTACGAGCCGCCGCCGGTGCCGGTGCAACTCGTGACCCCGAGCGCGGATTTCCGGCCTGCGCGGGTGAACGCGTTCCTGGATTTCGCGGCCGACGCGCTGAAAGCCCTGCCGGTGCTGCGTGCCCCCTGATCCGTCATCGCGGGCGGTGCGCCAATGGAAGCGACCGTGAAACGCAGGCGCTGCCGCAATCAGCGCGGGGCGGATAGAGCAGCCCTCGACGCTGTGGTGGATCGGGCGGGCGCCGATCTCGACCGCAGCCCCGAGATCCTGACGATCGACAACCGCTGGTTCCTGGAGCCGGTGCCGCCGCACGGGCTCGATCCCAACCTCCCGCTTTGCTCGGTCTTACGATGGGCATTCGAGCATTCGACCGACGCGTCGGATCCCGCGTTCTACGCACGCTGATCTGTCGCGCGGCGGGGTTCCTCTGGGGCCGGGGAGATGCGATGCGGCATATCGCACCCCGCCCGCGTCGCGAAGCGTCCCCCATGACCGACAGCCCTGAGCAGGCCCTCAACCCTGCGGTCGTCCAGGCCGCGCCACCGGCCACCTCGATCCCGCGGCTGATCGTGGTGCTGGCCTGCGCCGGGTTCGGCAGCACCTTCGCGCTGCGCTCGGTCGAGCCCCTGGTCGGCGTGCTCGCCCGGGATCTCGGAAGCGACGCCCATACGGTTGCACTGCTCTCCACCGCCTTCGCGCTTCCCTACGCGTTCATCCAGCCGGTGCTGGGGCCGATCGGGGACGCCCTGGGCAAGGAGCGGGTGATGAGCACCTGCCTCGCGGTGCTCGCGGTGGCGCTCACCCTGTGCAGCCTCGCCCCCGATATCGGCAGCCTGTTCGGCCTGCGCATGCTGGCTGGCGCAGCGGCCGGCGGCTGCATCCCGCTCTCCCTGGCGCTGCTCGGCGACCGCGTGCCGATGGAGAGCCGTCAGGTGGCGATCGGGCGTTTCCTCGTCGCGGTGATTCTCGGCCAGCTCTCCGGCTCAACCTTCGCGGGCCTGATCGAGGCGGCGATCGGCTGGCGCGGGGTGTTCGCCGTCACGGCGGGGGTGGCGGCCTGCGCCTGCGCGGCGACCGTGTTCGGCTTCGACCGCGCCGGTCGGGCTCCCGCCCGCCGTCCAGCCTTCGGAGAGGCGGTGACGCGCTACCGGACGATCCTGCACAATCCCCGGGCGCGGGTCCTGTTCTCGGCGGTGTTCATCGAGGCGATCGCGATTTTCGGCGTCTTCCCGCATCTCGCACCGCTGATCGAGGCGCGGGGGGAGGGTGGCCCGCGCGAGGCCGGCCTCGTACTGGCGGGGTTCGCGGTCGGGGGCTTACTCTACTCGGCGCTGGTCGGGCTGCTGGTGCGGCTCCTCGGCCTGCCGCGGATGCTGATCGGCGGCGGTTTGATCTGCGGCGCGTCGCTCACCGTGGTGGGACTCGCCGGCTCGTGGCCGGTCGATTGCGCGGCGCTCACCGCCATGGGCCTCGGCTTCTACATGCTGCACAACACCTACCAGACGCAGGTCACTGAAGTGGCGCCCAAGGCGCGGGCCTCCGCGGTGGCGCTCCACGCCTTCTCGTTCTTCTGCGGGCAGGCGCTCGGCGTCGCGGTGATCGGTCAGGCGCTCGTGCGGCTCGGCCAGTTCGGGGCGCTGATGGGCTGCGCCGTCACCATCCTGGCGCTGGGGATCGGCACGGCCTACGCCCTGCGGCAGAAGCCGGCGCCGGTGGCGTTTCCGGGCTGAGCGGGTTCAGCCCCGCTGCATCGCCAGCGCCTTGAGATCGAAGCTCGTGTTAGCCGCCTGATCCGGCGTCAGCGGCGTCCCGGCGGTGAGAAGACGCCGGGCCACCATGTGGTCGCCCGCGCGGTCGACGGATTCCACCGCGCTCAGGCGCCCGTCGCGGAAGCGGAAGACCGAGAAGGCCGGGCCCGAGCCGCGGACCACGCTGGAATCGCCCGGGCCCGACAGCCCGGCGATCTGCAGCTTGTGCGGGCCCTGGTCGCTCCAAAACCAGGGCAGCGCGCCGTAGGCGGCGGGCTTGCCGAGGAGCCGGGCCGCGAGGCCGCGGCCCTGGTCGATGGCGTTCTGCACGGATTCGATCCGCACGGTGCCGTCCGCCGTGAGCCCCTGCGCGAAGGGGCTGGGGAACCGGGCACAATCGCCGATCGCCGAGATCGCCGGATCGGGGGTGGCGAGGAACGCGTCGACCCGCACGCCGTCCTCGGCCGGTAGCCCCGCCTCCAGGGCGAGTTCCCGGTTCGGCAGCACGCCGATGCCGATCAGGACGAGGTCAGCGGGACGCTCTGTCCCATCCGCCAGGGCGATTCCGGCCGCTCGGCCGTCGCGCCCGAGGATCGCCGTCACGCCCGCCCCGAAGGCGAAGCGCACGCCCATCGCCTCATGGGCGCCGCGGAAGAACGACCCCATCTCGGCCGAGACCGCCCGGGCCATCGGCCGGTCGGCCGCCTCGATCACCGTCACCGGGAGGCCGCGCCCGGCCGCCACGGCGGCGAATTCCAGTCCGATGAAGCCCGCGCCCACCACCACGATCGACCGGGCTGCCGCGATCTCCGCGCGAAGCGCGTCGGCATCCGCGAGCCCGCGCAGCTGGTGCACGCCGCCGAGATCGGCCCCGGGGACCGGCAGGGGGCGGTTGCGGGCGCCCGTGGCAAGCACGAGGTGGTCGTAGGCGAGGCTGTCGCCGTTCGACAGGTGCAGCCGCCGGGCCGCCCGGTCGATCGCCGTGGCGCGGTTCCCCGGCCGATGCGTGATCGTGTGCTCGGCGAAGAAGCCCGGCTGGCGCAGGAACAGGCCCTCCCGGTCGGTCTTGCCGGCGAGATAGGCCTTCGACAGGGGCGGGCGCTGATAGGGCAGGGCGGTCTCGTCGCCCACCAGGGTGATCGGCTCCCGGAAGCCGTCCTCGCGTAAGGAAGCGGCGAGCTGGAAGCCCGCCTGGCCCGCGCCCGCGACGACGATGCCGGCCGCGCTCATGCCCGGGCCCCCGCCAGCACCAGGCCGCTGCGCGCGACGCCCGGCAGGCTGTTTGCACCCTCCGACATCAGGTAGGACCAGACCGCCGAAGCCGCCGGCCCCAAAACCTTGTCGGCGCGTCGGACCGCGTACCAGTCGCGCCGGATGGGCAGGCCCTTCACGTCGAGGAGCACGAGGCGGCCGCTCTCCAGCTCCGCCGCCACCGAATGCACCGACAGCAGCGCGATCCCGAGCCCGGCCATGACGGCCTGCTTGATGGTCTCGTTCGAGCCCGTGTCGATCTCCAGGGGCGCCCGCTTGACCAGCACGCCGGCCATGAATTCCTCGAACACCATCCGGGTGCCCGAGCCTTCCTCGCGCAGGAAGAACGGCTGATCGGCGAGATCCTCCCGGGTGAGGCCGGGCCGCCCCGCCAGGGGATGGTCCGGGGCCGCGATCAGCACGATCGGGTGCGGGCCGAAGGTGGCGGCTTCGATCGGAAAATCCCGGGGCGGGCGGCCCATCAGGGCGAAGTCGATCTCGTAGCCGCGCAACGCCTCAACGGTCTGACCGCGGTTGCGCACCGACAGGCTGATCTCGACCCCCGGATGCTTCTTGACGAAGCCCGCGATCACCTGTGGGGCGAAATATTTGGCGGTGGAGACGACGCCGAGCGCCACGCGCCCGCCCTCGGCGCCGCGGAGCGTCCGCAGGCGATCCGTGCACGTTTCCAGCACGGTGTTGATGCTGTCGATCGCCCAGAGCATCTCACGGCCGGCATCGGTCGGCTTGAGGCCGCCGGGCGTCCGGTCGAACAGCAGCAGGCCCGCCTCCTCCTCCAGCTGGCGGATGCGCGCATAGAGGGCAGCCGAGGTGACGTTCAGCTCCTGCGCCGCCCGGGTCATGGTGCCGAGGCGGGCCACCGCCGCGACCGCCTGGAGCTGCTTGAGGGAGAGGTTGCGCATGGCGGATTTCTCGGCGGACATCTCGTTTTTTTTCGTCCTATGGCACAAGATCGCACAGAAATCTTGAAGGCGCCGCCGCGGGTTCCTGTCGATCCGGAGACAGGGACCGCTATCTTGACAGGGGCGCGGCCGCTACAGAGCCGGCGCGGAATGCGCGATCCCGGCGGGCGGGATCCGAGCAGGAGAGTTAAGCCGATGGCAATCTCAGCGGCGATCGGGACGCCCCTCGACACCTGTCTGGCGCAGGCCGTGGACGGCAACCCGGCGTTGAAGGACGCCGCGGCGGTGATCGCCGCGGTGGCGCGCTCGGCGGTGGAGATCAGCGAGCGGATCGGGCGCGGGGCGCTCGGCGGCGACCTCGCGGCGGTGGGCGATCATAACAGCGACGGCGATGTGCAGAAGGCGCTCGATGTGATCGCCCACGAGAGCGTGACGGCGGCCCTGCGCGGCGCCCCCGTGGCGGAAGTCGCCTCCGAGGAGGCCGAGGAGGTGATGCGGCTGAACCCCGACGCGCCGCTCGCGGTGGCCATCGATCCCCTCGACGGCTCCTCCAACATCGGCGTCAACATGGCGGTGGGGATGATCTTCGGCATCCGGCCGTCGATCAAGGATTCGTCGAACCCGATCGCCTCGTTCACGACGCCCGGCTCGGCGCAGATCGCGGCGGGCTTCGTGACCTACGGCCCCGCTACCGCGCTGATCCTGACCCTCGGCCAGGGGACCCAATCCTACGTGCTCGACCGCAAGGACGGGACGTTCAAGCTGACGAGCCAGGCCATGTCGGTGCCGGCTTCCGCCAAGGAATTCGCCATCAACGCCTCGAACGCCCGGCACTGGGACGCCCCGGTGAAGGCCTATATCGAGGATTGCCAGCGCGGCACCGAGGGCCCGCGCGACAAGGATTACAACATGCGCTGGCTCGCCTCCCTGGTGGCCGACATCCAGCGCGTTCTGACCCGGGGCGGCGTGTTCCTCTACCCGGGCGATGCAAGGAAGAACTACGCCCGCGGCCGCCTGCGGCTGCTCTACGAGGTTGCCCCCGTGGCGATGCTGGTGGAGCAGGCCGGCGGCGCGGCGACGGACGGACAGCAGCGCATCCTCGACATCGTGGCCACCGGCATCCACGAGCGCGCGCCCCTGGTCTGCGGCTCGACCGAGGAAGTCGAGTGCGTCGCGGCCTATTACGGCGGCGGCAAGCCCGATGCCGGCCGCTCGCCGCTCTTCGGCCAGCGCGGCCTGATGCGCTCGTAAGCACCACGCGAAGTCCGAAACGCATGTCGGCGCGGCATCCCATCATCTCGGTGACCGGCTCCTCGGGGGCCGGCACCACCTCGGTGCGCAACACCTTCGAGCAGATCTTCCGCCGGGAGGATGTGCGGGCGGTGTTCATCGAGGGCGATGGCTTCCACGCCTTCGACAGGGACACGATGCGGGCCATGATGGCGCGCGAGCCGACCCTGTCGCACTTCGCGCCCCGGGCGAACCTGCTACCGGAACTGGAGGCGGTGTTCCGGAGCTACGCCGAATCCGGCACGGGCCGTACCCGCCACTACGCCCACGACCCGCACGACGCGCAGGCCTACGGCATCCCCGAAGGCAGCTTTTCGGAGTGGGAGGCGTTCCCGCCGGATTCCGACCTGCTGTTCTACGAGGGCCTGCATGGCTGCGTGGCTGATCCGGATGTCGATATCGCCCGCTATGCCGACCTGAAGATCGGCGTCGTGCCGGTGATCAATCTGGAATGGATCCAGAAGCTGCACCGGGACCGCTCGTTCCGCGGCTACTCGACCGAGGCCGTCACCGACGTGATCCTGCGGCGGATGCCCGATTACGTGCAGACCATCTGCCCGCAATTCTCGTTCACCGACATCAACTTCCAGCGGGTGCCGATGGTCGACACCTCGAACCCGTTCATCGCCCGCTGGATCCCCACCGCCGACGAATCGATGGTGGTGATCCGCTTCAAGGACCCGAAGGGGATCGATTTCTCCTATCTGGTCTCCATGATTCACGACAGCTTCATGAGCCGGGCCAATTCCATCGTGATCCCCGGCGGCAAGCTGGATCTCGCCATGCAGCTGATCCTGACGCCGATGATCATGCAGCTCGTCGAGCGCCGCAGACGTCTGGCCTGAGCCGATCCCGAGAGCCTCCCATGCTGCCTCCCATCATCGCCCCCTCGATCCTCTCCGCCGACTTCTCGAAGCTCGCCGAAGAAACCCGCGCCGTCGATGCGGCCGGGGCCGACTGGATCCATCTCGACGTGATGGACGGGCATTTCGTGCCCAACATCACCTTCGGTCCGCCGGTGGTGAAGGCGCTGCGGCCTCACACGCAGAAGTACTTTGACGTACATCTGATGATCGCCCCGGCCGATCCGTATCTCGCGGCCTTCGCCGAGGCGGGCGCGGACGGCATCACGGTCCATGCCGAGGCCGGGCCGCACATTCACCGCTCGCTCCAGACCATCCGCGACCTCGGCAAGCGCGCCGGTATCGCGATCAACCCTGGCACCCCGGCCGCGATGGTCGAGCCGGTGCTCGACCTCGCGGATCTCGTGCTGGTGATGACCGTCAATCCCGGTTTCGGCGGCCAGAGCTTTCTCAAGAGCTGCATGGAATCCGTGGCGCGGGTGCGCGCAATGGTGGCCGGGCGCGACATCCGCATTCAGGTCGATGGCGGCATCGATCCCGAGACCGTCAAGGCCGCGAGCCGGGCGGGGGCCGACACCTTCGTGGCCGGCAATGCCATCTTCAGCGGCGGCCCGGGCGCCTATGCCGAGCGCATCGCGGCGATCCGGGACGGCGCGGAGGGCGCCTCCGGCCGCGACCTGTCGTGCTGAGGGCGCTGATCTTCGACGTCGACGGCACCCTCGCCGAGACCGAGGATCTGCACCGGCAGGCGTTCAACCGCGCCTTCGCGGACCTTGGCCTGCCCTGGCACTGGGATCCGGCCCTCTACGCCGATCTGCTCACCGTGATGGGCGGCAAGGAGCGGCTCGCCCACTACATCGACACGCAGCATCCGGCGGACGCCGGGGCGCTCCATGCGCGCGCGCCCGAGATCCATGCCCGCAAGACCGCGGCCTATGGCGCGCTCGTGGCGGAGAACCGGCTGCCGCTGCGCCCCGGCATCGCCCGGCTGATCGCCGAGGCGCGGGCGGGTGGCCTCCGGCTTGCCGTGGCCACCACCACCAGCCGGCCGAACGTCGATCATTTGCTGGCGATCAACTTCCCGCCGGGCGACGCGCCCTTCGACGTGATCGCGGCCGGCGACGAGGCCAACCGCAAGAAGCCCGCTCCGGATGTATTCCTTCTGGCGCTCGCCGGGCTGGGAATTGCCGCCTCGGAGGCCGTCGCATTCGAGGATTCGGCGGCCGGGATCAACTCGGCCCGCGCCGCCGGCCTGCCGGTCCTGGCGACCCGCAGCGCGTACACGAACAGCCACCGGCTCGACGGCGCCTTCTCGGCGGTCTCGGATCTCGGGGAGCCCGGGCGCCCGCACCGGCATATCGCCGGCCTGGAATGGCCCGGCGGTGTGGTGGACCTCGCCCGCCTCATCCGGTGGCACGGGGCCCTGGACGGTCAGGGCGCGGCGCTTCAGGCGCTGACCAGCCGGTAGACAGGCCGGCGCTCTGGTCCGGAGGCACAGCCCTGCACGAGACTCAGCGTTTCCCGATGCTCCATGGGGGGCGACGCGACCACACGAGACGGTCAATATTTCGGAAATCGACCGGGTATACTGATTTATACGAAATTAAGTTGCTGAATTGCGCATTCATGCGATTTAAAATGATTTGTGAGCAGATCTATTATCATTAGAAGGTGCGTTAGGGGAATAAGATTCATTCAAAAATTTGTAGCCATCCGCAGGCGCGCATTTTAAAAATTAAAATACAACGTCTGTGCGGAAGAATATCTATGCGGCCACCATCGATTAGAGTTGTGCTGATTGCAATTATTCTCATTATGAGTGTTTGCGTCGCCGCATTGTCGGGTTTGCGGATCACTGAAAGCAGGGAGAGATTGGCTGTTGCCGACCAGGTTGCGGCTTACATGATCATCGACCGCAATCTTTTTGTGAGTTTGACCCAGGTGCGCCTGGAGCGGGGATGGGCAATGAGCGCATTGCTCAAGGAACCCGCCGCCAACGGCGCCAATCGGCAAACCGTGCTTGAGGGCCGCACGGCGCTCGACCCGGTCGTCGATCTCGGCCTGACCGCGCTCAGTCAGGTGCCCAGTGAGACGCTGCGCGCCCGCAGCGCCGAACTCCAATCCCTCGTCCACGCGTGGCGCCGCCAGCGTCCAGCCGTTGACGCAGCCTTCGACCAGCCGCTGGCAGCCCGCGATCCAGGGATTCGAAAGGGCCTGGACGAACTCGGGGCCCGTCTTCTGGCGGCGCTGGAGGCCGCCTCCACGACCACGGAAGCCGAAATTCAGGCCCTGGACCCGACTTACGGTATCCTGCTCAACGCCAGGGCGGCGACGTGGCTTGCGCGAACGAGCAGCAGCCGCAACACGTCAATGATCGGCGAATTCCTGGCGACCGGCCGCACGCCCGCGCCCGCCGACTGGGTCCGGGTGAAGGGCGCAGAGATCGAAGCGCGGACGGCTTGGACCCTCGCGAAGCGCGCAGTCGAGATCGCGGGACCCGATCTTCGCGTCCGAGAACGCTTTGATCGCGTCGATACACTCTACTTCGGCGGTCGGATGGCCGCGTTGCAGGAGACGGTTGCGGCTGCCGTCGCGGCGGGCCGGAGGATCGAGCTACCCATGGCGGAGTGGAATGAGAGTGTCGTCGGTGGTCAGAAGGCGATCTCCGAGGCCGCGGTCGCCGTGATCGATTGGGCGGCCGACAGAACCAAGGCGTCAGCCGGTCGCGCCCGGCAGGACCTTCTCGTGGCCGTGGCCGTCGGCCTCTTCGCGGCGATCTCCGCGGTGGCGGCCATCCTGATCGTGCAGTTCCGCGTCGTGCGGGGCATACTCGAGCTGGCCCGCTCCATGCGGCGTCTGGCCCACGGGGAAATCGACGTGGTCGTGCCGGGAACCCACCGCACCGACGAGCTCGGCACGATGGCCGGCGCGGTGCAGGTGTTCAGGGATAATCTCATCCGGACCCGGACGCTGGAGCAGGAGGCGGTCGAGGCCCGGCAGGCCGGGGAGGCGCAACGCCGCGCCGCCCTGCATCAACTGGCCGACGTGTTCGAGCAGGCCGCCGGGGCGGTCGTGCACGACGTCTCCGACGCGGCCGGCGCGTTGCAGGCCACCGCCCGAGCCATGGCGGCCACGGCGGCCGACACGGCAGCGCGCTCCACGACCGTGGCGACCGCCGCCGACCAAGCGGCATCGAATGTCGGCACGGTCGCTGCCGCCGCGGAGGAACTGGGCACGTCGGTGCAGGAGATCGGCCGGCAGGTCGATGGCTCGGCTCGGCTGGCGCGAGAGGCTGTGGCCGAGGCGGACCAGACCGGCACGCTGGTGCAGGCGCTGAACGCCAGCGTGGCCAAGATCGGCGAGATCGTGGCCCTGATCTCGGGCATCGCCGCGCAAACGAATCTCCTCGCGCTGAATGCCACCATCGAGGCCGCCCGGGCCGGGGAGGCGGGCAAGGGCTTTGCCGTCGTGGCGGCGGAGGTGAAGGCCCTGGCCAACCAGACGGCCCGCGCCACCGACGAGATCGGCCAGCAGGTCAGTCAGGTGCAGAGCGTGTCGGGTCAGGCCGCCGCAGCGATCGGCACCATCGCGGCGCGAATCCGCGATATCAACGACGTCGCAGCCTCGATCGCGGCCGCCGTCGAGGAGCAGGGGACGGCCACCCAGGAGATCGTCCGCAATGTCGGGGAGGCCGCGACGGGCACGGGCGAGGTGACGCGCAACATCGCGGGCGTCGCCGGCGCCGCCGAGCAGACCGGGACCGCCGCGGATCGTGTTTTAACCGCAGCCTCCGCGCTGTCGAACCAATCCGCGCATCTGACGGCCGAGATCCGGCGCTTCCTCGCGACCGTGCGGGCGGCGTGACGCTGCGAGCCGCCTCCGGCGGCTCGTACGACAGCCGGGCCTGCACGGGTCATGACGACCCGCAGCCGCACGCTCGACGGCGCCGTCCAGGCGGTCTCTCACCGCGGTAAGCCCGGCCGCCCGCACCCGCACATCGTCGGCGCGGGAGGGCCGGGACGCCGGGTCACGCGGGCCTCCCCGCGACAGTGGCACGCGTACTCGCCGTAGAGGCTCCGTCGCCGCGCTGCCGGACAGGGAGCGTCCCGGCTGCCTCCCTCCCCGCGCCCGCGGAAGGTGGCGCGGCGTTGAACCTGTGCCCACCCTGTCCAGGCAGAAAACGACCGCGGCATCGCGGTCGGTTTGAGCTCGCCGCCCGTATTTGTCCGGATCTCGACTTGGATTTTCCAAGTCGTTTTACCTTATTACATTTATAAATCTCTCGGTCCCGGTTGATATTTATCTCTTCACGTAGAGAGAATAAGCGGATCTATACAATTTTTTCTTGAAAAACGCCAGAATTGGCGCAACATCTAGGTAATCGGATTCTCAGAGATGAAAGACTGGCAATGTTCCGCATTTCAATTCGTCTCGTCCTCATTGCCGTGTTGGCATTGGTCAGTTTCGTTGCGGTAGGGATCGCGTCATTAGAAGTCGTGCGGAATTCTCGGAGGTTTGATGTTGCAACTCAGGCTGAGACCTACGTGGAGATAGATCGTAATCTCTTCGCGAGCCTGAATCATCTCCGGGCCGAGCGCGGATGGAGCCTGATCAAGCTCCGTCTCGAATCCGAGAGCAGTCAGAGCCAGTTGCAGATCATCCTCAAGGCCCGCGACACCTTCGATACAGTCACCGATAAGGCGCTGGCCGAACTGAGCCGCGTGCGGGACGGCGCGTTGAAGGCACGGCACGCCGAACTCCAGACGCTGGTGGATGGGTGGAAACGTCTGCGCCCCACCGTGGATGCCGCCTTCAACCAGCCTCCTGCGACCCGTGATCCATCGCTGCGCAGGACGCTGAGCGAGGCCGGCCTTCGTCTCCTCGCCGCTTTGGAGGCGGTCTCCGACGCGATCGAGAGCGAGGTCTCTGCGTTGCAGCCCGATCTCGGCGCCTTCCTGGACGCGCGGGCTGCGACGTGGCTCGCGCGGACGTCGGGCAGCCGCGTCGCGTCCCTGGTGAGCGATCTCGCGACGACCGGTCGCGTCGCCACGCCTGCGGATTGGACGGAACTCAACGCGGCCGAAACGGAGGTTCTGGCGCATTGGCGCTTCGCCGAGCGGGTGGTGGCGACCGCCGGGGCCGACGCGTCCGTGAAAGCCGCCTATGCCCGGGCAAACGCCACGTACTTCACCGGCAGGCTCGCCGATATGCGGAGGAGTGCCGTCGCCGACGTCGCTGCGGGACGCAAGGTCTCGATCGCCGCCGCGGCGTGGGACGAGGCGATCCAGGCCCAGCAGACGATCGCCGATGCGGCAATCGCGGTCGTCGACGCGGCCCTGGCCCGATCCAGGGTGGCGGCAGAGGAGGCCCGCTGGAGTTTCGCGCTCGCGGTCGCGATCATCCTGTTCGCCGCCGGACTGGCGGTGACGGCAGTTCTGACAGTGCAGTTCCACGTGGTGCGGCGGCTCTTCGGTCTGGCGGCCGCGATGCGGCGCCTGACCGACGGAGAACTCGACACGCCCGTGCCCGGCACGCAGCGCAACGACGAGATCGGCGACATGGCCGTCGCCGTGCAGGTGTTCAAGGACAACCTGATCCGCTCCCGGGCCCTCGAAGAGGAGGCTGCCGAAGGTCGCCGTGCCGCCGAGGCCGCACGCCGGGCGGCCATGCAGCAGGTCGCCGACGCCTTCGAGCGTGCTGCCGGCGGGATCGTCGAGACGGTCTCGTCCTCGGCGAACGGACTTCAGGCCACCGCTCGGTCGATGGCGGACACCGCGGACGAGACGGCGAACCAGTCCACCACCGTGGCCGCTGCCGCCGAGCAGGCGGCATCCAATGTCGGGACCGTCGCGGCGGCCGCTGAGGAGTTGGGCACGTCGGTGCAGGAGATCGGCCGCCAAGTGTCCGGCTCGGCCGATCTGGCCCAGGCGGCCGTGAGGGAAGCGGACCAGACCGCCACGCTCGTCCAGGCGCTGAGTGCAAGCGTGGTCAAGATCGGTGAGATCGTCGGGTTGATCTCCGGCATCGCGGCCCAGACCAACCTGCTGGCGCTCAACGCCACCATCGAGGCGGCGCGGGCCGGGGAGGCTGGCCGGGGCTTCGCGGTGGTCGCCGCCGAGGTCAAGGCGCTGGCCGACCAGACCGCCCGGGCGACCGGTGAGATCGGCGCGCAGATCGATCAGGTCCAGGGGGCGACGGGCCAGGCGGTCTCCGCGATCGGCGGGATCGCCGGCCGGGTCCGCGAACTCAGCACCGTGGCCGCCTCGATCGCCGCGGCGGTCGAGGAGCAGGGCGCGGCCACCCAGGAGATCGTCCGCAATGTCGGGCAGGCCGCCCTTGGCACGAGCGCGGTCACCAGCACCATCACGGCCGTGGCTGGTACGGCGGAGGCGACCGGCATCGCGGCGAACGCGGTCCTGGCCTCGGCCTCAGAGCTGGCGCGCCAGTCGGACCGGCTCTCGACCGAGGTCCAGCGCTTCCTGGTGACCGTGCGGGCGGCGTGACGGCGGGACAGCCGGGGCAGCATCGCGAAGATCGTCGACCGCCTGGGGCGGTCCTGGTGTTTCGGCCGCCGCGACGAGAGAGAGCATCGAACCTCCGGAAATCACGCTCGGACACGCCATTGGCGCCGATGACTGGACGTCATCGGCGATACGAAGACATCTATTTGCTGTTCATTTGAAAAGGTCTGAACCGAATGCACAAGAAGACCCCCCTGTGAAGATTTTGCCCGAAAATGAAATCGCGGTAAGATCAGAGATGCCCAATTTTATTTGAGAGATTGTCATGCGACGTTTGTCGGTACGTTTGATGCTGATTTGTCTCATCGTAATGACAGGACTATCGTCCATCGGGCTCGCCGTTCGGGATATAACGAGGAGCCTGTCCGGTTCAAAGACAGCCGATCAGGCCGCCGCCTACGTGATTATCGACCGGAATCTGTTCGTCAGTCTGGCGCAGTTTCGCCTCGAGCGTGGATGGGCGGCTATCGCTCTGGCGGAAGAGCCTACGATGAATCGCGTCCATCGGGGGGCCTCCCTCGAAGGGCGGACGGCGTTGGACGCGGTCGTCGACAACGCCGTCGCGGAACTGAGCCGGGCCCCGAGCGCGGCCCTGCGGGCGCGGGGTGCCGAATTGCAATCCTTCCTGAACGAATGGCGCCACCTGCGCCCTGCGATCGACGTCGCCTTTGACCAAGCCCTTGCGGCACGGGACGACGCGTTGCGCAAGAGTCTGGACGAGTTCGGCAACCGGTTCCTGGCGGCCCTCGAAGCCGCTTCCAGTGCGACCGAAATGGAGATCCAATCCCTGGATCCCGCCCTGGGAAGCTATATCGATGCCAGGGCGGCGACGTGGGTCGCCCGGCAGAATGCCGGCGCCGCCAACGTGGTGGTGCTCGAATTCCTCGCGAGCGGCCGGGCTGCGAAGCCCGAGGAATGGCTTCGGCTGAACACGTTGGAGGCGCAGGCGGCCGCGGCCTGGAAGCTGGCGCAGCGATCGATCGAGATCGCGGGGGCCGAGACCCCCTTAAGAGCGATTTATGCCCGGGCAGACGGGGCCTACTTCACCGGCCGGACGGGCGAGATGCGGCAGGCTGCCTTTGAGGCCCTCATGAAGGGTCGCCCCATTCCCACCTCGGCTACCGAGTGGGATGCCAAGTCCATGATCGGCCTGAATGCGGTCTCCGAGGCGGCAATCGCGGCTATCGACGCCGCGGTCGGGAAGGCCCGCGCCTCCGCGGCGGCGGCGCGCCAGGAACTCGTGATCGCGGTCGCCGCGATGATGCTCGCTGCCGGCTTTGCGGGTGCGGCGATCGTGATCGTGCAGGTCCGCGTCGTGCGGGGGATCCTCGGTCTGGTCGATGCGATGCGGCGCCTCGCCGGGGGGCAGCTGGACACGGCGGTGCCCGGGGCCAGCCGCACGGATGAACTCGGCGCGATGGCGCGCGCCGTGCAGGTGTTCAAGGACAACCTGATCCGGACGGGTGCGCTGGAGGAAGAAGCGGCCGGGGCGCGCCGCACCGCCGAGGCGCAGCGCCAAACGGTCATGCACCAGATGGCCGACGCGTTCGAGCGGGCGGCCGGTGGGATCGTCGGTCGGGTGGCGTCCTCGGCCGGCGCGCTGCAGGCCACCGCGAAGGCCATGGCGGCCACCGCCGCCGAGACGGCGGAGCGGTCCTTCACCGTGGCGGCTGCGGCCGACCAGGCCGCGGCCAACGTCGGCACGGTGGCGGCGGCCTCCGAGGAGCTCGGCACCTCGGTGCGCGAGATTGGCCGGCAGGTGTCCGGCTCGGCCGATCTGGCCCGGGCCGCAGTGGATGAAGCGGACCGCACCGCCGAACTGGTGGAGGCCCTGACGGCGAGCGTCGCCCGGATCGACGAAGTCGTGGGGTTGATCTCGGGCATCGCCGCGCAGACCAACCTGCTGGCGCTCAACGCCACCATCGAGGCGGCGCGCGCCGGCGCGGCCGGCAAGGGTTTCGCGGTGGTGGCCGCCGAGGTGAAGGCGCTGGCCGACCAGACCGCCCGGGCGACCGACGAGATCGGCCGGCAGATCGGGCAGGTGCAAGGGGCGACCGGTCAGGCGGTGTCGGCGATCGAGCGCATCGCCGGACGCATCCGCGAGATCAACGGTGTCGCGGCCTCGATCGCCGCCGCGGTCGAGGAGCAGGCGGCGGCGACGCAGGAAATCGTTCGGAACGTCGGACAGGCGGCTGCCGGCACGGGCGAGGTGACTAGCACCATTGCGGGGGTCGCGGGGGCGGCGGAAAAGACCGGAATCGCGGCGGACCAGGTGCTGACCTCCGCCTCCGAGCTATCGCGCCAATCGGACGACCTCACCAAGGAGGTTCACCGATTCCTCGCGACCGTGCGGGCGGCCTGATCGATCGAGCCGCCGCGCCGCCCTTCGGCGGTGCAGCGGCGGTTCCGGAGCTGCGTGTGGGCCTGCCCGCGCCCCGGCTGGTCGAGGATTCTCACCCCCCGGGCCGGGCCCGCGTGGGGGTGCTGCGCCGGTCGAGCATGGCCCGGCGCCCCTCGCGGCGCCCTTCGCCGCGGCCCTGCGCCTCGGTGGCGAACAGCATCGTGCCCGCCACCACGCCGAGCGCCGCCGCGAGCCCGAGCTTGAGCCAGCGCGGATCGGCGGCGGCCACATGGCCGGTCGCGCGGGCATCGAAGCGGCCATGCGCCCCGGGATCGGTATCGACCGGGTCGTAGAGATTGTCCGGGCGGTTCTTCTGGGCCTGCACGCTGGTCATCTCCCCACGATAGCCATGCCGGGCGAGGTAGCCGTCGATCCAGCCTGGGATCAGCATGTTGCCGACGATCGCCTTCCAGGCCGAGGCGCCGATCCACAATTCCCGCGGCGCATCGTGGGCCGCCTTGAACACATGGCGGGCGATGGCCTCCGGCTGGTAGATCGGCGGCACCGGCTCGAGCTTGCGCGGCAGCCGCGAGCGCGCCCAATCGAATTGCGGCGTGTTGACCGCCGGCAGTTGGATCATCGTCAGACGCACCCGGCTGCCGTCGTGGAGCAATTCGCTACGCAGGCTGTCGACGAAACCGCGCACCGCGGCCTTGGCGGCGCAGTAGCTCGCCTGGAGCGGGATCGACCGATAGGCCAGGGCCGAGCCGATATGGACGATCGTGCCCCGGTCGCGCGGCACCATGTGCTTGAGCGCCGCGAGCGTGCCGTGGACCTGCCCGAGGTAGGTGACTTCGGTGGCCCGTCGGAATTCCTCCGGCTTGGTCTCCTGCACCGGCGCGTAGATCGTCACCATCGCGTTGTTGACCCACACGTCGATGCCGCCGAACCGCTCGGCCAGTTCATCGGCCGCCTGCGCGACGGCGTCGGCATCGGCCACGTCCGCCATGAAGGCCATCGCCCGGCCGCCGGCCTGCTCCACGTCGCGGATCGTGCCCCGGAGCCCCGCTTCGCCCCGGGCGATCAGGCCGACATTCCAGCCCTGTCGGGCGAATTCATGAGCGACCGCGCGTCCGACGCCGGCGCTCGCGCCCGCCACCATCACCGTATTGCGTCCGTTCCGGCTCGACATCAGGTCCCCAGCGCCAGAGAAAATCCCTGCGCCAACGCCCGATCGCGCCGATCTTTCCGCTTCCATCCGATCACGAACTGCGTGGGTGAGCGCGTTGCTTCGTCGAAACCGGGCAGCCTATAACGCGAACGACCTCACAGCCGCGTCGGCGGGGTCCTCACCCCCGCCCGCGCCAACGAACAAAGTCCGATACGCCATGGCAGGCCATTCCCAGTTCAAGAACATCATGCACCGCAAGGGCCGGGTGGACGCGGTCCGCTCGAAGGTGTTCGGCAAGCTCGCCCGCGAGATCACCGTGGCGGCCAAGCTCGGCACGCCCGATCCGGCGATGAACCCGCGCCTGCGCGCCGCGATCCTGGCGGCCCGCGCCGAGAACATGCCCAAGGACAATATCGAGCGCGCCATCAAGAAGGCCGCCGGCGCCGATGGCGAGAACTACGAGGACATCCGCTACGAGGGCTACGGCCCCGGCGGCGCCGCCCTGATCGTCGAGGCGCAGACCGACAACCGCAACCGCACCGCCTCGGACGTGCGCTCGGCCTTCACCAAGTCGGGCGGCAGCTTGGCCGAGACCGGCGCGGTCGCCTTCATGTTCGATCGGGTCGGCGTGATCGCCTATCCGGCCACCGTGGCCGATGCCGACACGATGCTGGAAGCCGCCATCGAGGCCGGCGCCGACGATGTGAGTTCCGGGCCGGACGGGCACGAGGTGATCTGCGCCCAGGATTCCTACGGCGAGGTCGCCAAGGCGCTGGAGGCCCGGTTCGGCGATCCGAGCCGCACCGGCCTGATCTGGAAGGCGCAGAACACGATCGACGTCGATGACGAGACCGGCGAGAAGCTGATCCGCCTCGTCGAGGTGATCGAGGATCAGGATGACGTCCAGAACGTCTACGTGAACTTCGCCCTGTCGGACGCGCTGGTCGCCAAGCTTCAGGCCTGAGCAGGCGGGGCGGCCGGTTCTGTGCGCTGAGCGAAGCTTGTATCGCCCTATTTCGAGGAGAACGTGTCACCCAAGGGTAGGATCGGCGCTGCCCGTTCGTGCCTGTACTGGATTCCTGTCACGGATTTCAGATCGCACGACGGTCGATTCCGATTTGGTTAACCAAACCGCAGGTTCTCGTTCCTTAGCCTGTCCGACGAGCAGCTCGGACGGTTTCCATGAGTCGGAACGACTGGACTTCAAGCGCGAAAAGCGCGGGCCCGATCGACGTTTCGATCGTCATTCCGTGCCTCGATGAGGAACAGGCCCTGCCGACCGCCCTGGCGACGGCGCGCGTGGCCCTCGAGCAGCTCAGCGAAACGCAGGCCCTGAAGGGTGAGATCATCGTCGCCGACAACGGCAGTCGCGATGGGAGCCGCACAATCGCGGCCGCTGCCGGCGCGCGCGTGGTCGTGGTTTCCCAGCGCGGCTATGGGGCGGCGCTCACTGGCGGATTCCAGGCGGCTCGGGGCCGCTACCTCGTCATGGGCGATGCCGACGGCTCGTATGATTTCCGGGATGCGGTCGCCATGGTGAGCGCGCTGCGCTCGGGCGCGGATCTCTGCATGGGGTCGCGCTTTCAGGGGGGCATCGCGGCCGGCGCCATGCCGTGGAAAAACCGCTACATCGGCAACCCCGTGCTGACGGGCATCCTGAACCTGCTGTTCCGGGCGGGCGTCGAGGATGCGCATTGCGGCCTGCGCGCCCTGACGAAGGGATGCCACCGGCGGCTGAACCTGCGCGGCAGCGGCATGGAATTCGCCAGCGAGATGGTGATCAAGGCGGCGCTGAAGGGCGAACGCATCGCCCAGCGCCCCGCGACCCTGTCGCGCGATTGTCGCGGTCGCGGCCCGCACCTTCGCCCGTGGCGCGACGGTTGGCGCCATCTGCGGTATTTGCTGATGTTGAGCCCGACGGGGATCTTCGCAGCCCCCGCAGCTCTGCTCGCGAGCTGCGGTCTCGCCATCCTGCTGCTGGCGGCGGTGGCCCTGACCCTCGGGGCAGAACGGACGTTCTTCCTGGGCAATTACTGGGTGATCCTTGCGGGCTCCATGCTTGGGCTCGCCCACAGCCTGAGCCTGTTCGCTGCGGCCACGCATCTCTACGGTGTCCGCGAAGGCTATCGTCGACCGCGGCGGCGTCTGGCGCGGTGGACATCCTGGGTTTCCCTGGAAACGATGCTGGGGGCCGGCCTGATCGCCTTCATGGCCGGCATCACCATCCTGTCGCTGGTGATCTGGTATTGGTCCCGGCACAGCTACGGCCCGATCGGCAGCGTCCTGCCCGCGGTGGCCGGGACGACGTTTCTCGTCGTCGGCGCTCAGAATGCGCTCGGCGGCTTCCTGCTGGCCGTGATCGGCGGCAACGAGGCTGAATTCCTCCAGACCAAGGCCCCCGAGGTGGAGGCCGCGGAACCCCGGCAATCCGCGGCGTGAAACGGGCGTCCTGCTGCGCGCGCCCTCGGCCGGACGGGACGTCGTTCCGGCACAGGGTCGCACGTCTGGGCCAGGACGTGGCGATGGTCCGGGTTACCCTGCGATCGGAGGCGGGTCATCGCGGTCCCTGTCTGGGGTCACGATCATGATGACAGCCCGATCGTTGGGTGCCCTTGCGCGATACCGTCAGGCTGTGACCGGTGCCCGGGCTCGGGGTGATCGCAGGGCGTGGGGGATGCACATCCTCCTCGCCGGTGCGATTCTGTTCGCCGTCGCGGCCGCCAATGGAAGGCCCTCGGTCTTCGCCGACACGGCCTGGTATTATTCGCAGGGCGAGTATCTCGCTTGGCGGCTGGGCATCGCGCTGCCGGACCTCGACGAGAACCGCCTGACCGATCCGACCTCGGTCATGCCGGACTCGCAAGCGATGCGCGATAAGATCCCGGCAACGATCGCGGGCGGCCGATCGCCATTTTACGGACTCGTCCTCGTCCTCGCGGTCCGATTCGGAACGCTGTGGCTCCTCGCCGGGGGGCAGGCGCTCCTGGCGGCGTGGACGATCTATGTCCTGACCCGCAGGCTGCTGCCGGTGGCCACGCCCCTTCTGTACCAGGGCGTGATCCTGGTGCTCGGTCTCGGTACAAGCCTGCCGTTCTTCGCCGCCTTCGCGATGCCGGACCTCTATGCCGGGCTGCTGATTATCGCCGTCACCCTCCTCGCCGTCTGCCCCGAGCGGCTCTCCGCCGTTGAGCGCGTCATGCTGTGGGGGCTGCTCGTGGCGAGCCTGACGTTCCATGCCGTCAACATCGCGCTCGCGGTCGGCCTCTCGGGCCTCGCGCTCGCGATCCTGGCCGCATCCCGGACGCCACCAACGGTGATCGCGATCCGTGCGGGATGGCTCGCCCTGTCGATCCTGGTTGCCATGTCGATGACCTGGGCCTTCGGCGCGCTCTACCAAGCGGATGCCGGTGTTGCTCAGCGCGCGCCCCCCTTTCTCATGGCGCGCCTCCTCGCGGACGGGCCGGGCCGAGACTATCTGACGGCCCTGTGCCCGAACGGCGTCAGCCCGACCCTGTGCCGGTTCGCGGATCGACCGTTCACCAGCGAGGATGAGATCCTCTGGTCGGAGGATCCCGCGAAGGGGGTGTTTTCCGTCTCGGATTACGCGACCCGGGACAGATTACGGGACGAGGAGGCGGCCTTCGTGACCGCCGTCGTCCCCCGCGCGCCTGTCGCCATCGTCGCCCGTCTTCTGAGCAACGGGCTGCAGCAGCTCATAACCTTCTATGTCTGGGAGCCGATGAAGTCGCCGGCCCTATTCCTGCAGTTTCCATGGTGGCATCGAACCGCCATCCTGCGCATCGTTCCCGATATGAAAGCCTGTGAGGCGGCGCCGGATACCTGCGATGTGAGAGCGAATCCGCTTTTCGTCGCGGTCCTTCACATCGCCATCGTGATGCTGGCGTGGATCCTCATCGTCTGGGCCATCTTCAAGACGCGGTGCTTCGGCCTCTTCGCGCGCGCGCGGGTGAACGGTTCCGACCCGTCCTCTCACTTGGCCGGGGCCGTCATCCTGATCCCGATGGGCGTGATCCTGAACGCGCTGATCTGTGGGGCAGCATCCGGCGTCTTCGCCCGCTACCAGGCGCGGGTCATCTGGCTGATCCCCCTTCTGGCCTTGCTGATCGCCGCTCGGCTCTGGCAGACCAGGCGGACGCGATCGCAGGATCCGAAGCTGCTTTAGACGAGCCTGCACCGATCCGTCGGCTATGCGCCGGCGCCAATGGGACGGAGGCGCGTGAGGACGTGCAGCTTCCGGCCGAAGACCCTGTTCAGCGGGAAGGGGTAGAGCGGGATCGCGGTGCTCGTCGTGTCAACGGACAGGCGCGCCTCGTTGAACAGGGCGTCCCACTGCTTCGACGATTGATAATTGTAAGGCAGGGCGACGCCATGGGGCGCGTTGCCGACCCAGTCCATCAGGGCGAGCGTCAGGTGGTCGAACCTGGTCTCCGATCGATGGTCCTTGATGATCACATGGTGCCGGGTGACGCGGGCGGCCTCCCGGAGGAGCTGAACCGGGTCCTCGGTGTGGTGCAGGACGTCGACGAAGGTGATGACATCCCACGATCGATCCGGGAACGGCAACGTCCTGCCGTCGAACGGGCGCACCGGGATGATCGTGTCCGGCCGCACCAGGACATCGATCCCTTCGATGTGAAGATCGGGCCGGATCGTGCGGCAGAGCCCCGCGATGGTCCCGTCACCGCACCCGACGTCGAGAACGGTCGCGGCGCGGGGCAGCAGACCGGTCAGCGCATCGGCGAGCACGCGCGTCCGCCGGTCGAAGATCAGATCGCCATGGAGTTTTCCGATCCACGCCTTCACAGGCCGGCCCCCTCGACACCGCAACGCCCTGGCGCAACGTCATACCCCGAATAGGGTCGGAAAGGTTATCAACGCGGGCACTATTTTGTCGCCGACGCTGGGACGTCGCTCACCCGCGTGCCGCCGCGAGTTCTGCGCCGTACCGCTCCTGCGCGTCGCGTTCCACCGGGACCGCGTCGTCGGGCACCGGGATCATGAAGCGCTCGGCCCCCTCGGCGACGACGATGTCGGGCCGGACGCCCTCGATGGAGGCCCAGTCGAGCGACGTGCTCCACAGGACGTGCAATTCCCGCAACGTCTTCGCCAGCAGGATCGTCAGCATGTACGGCATGACCGGTCGTCTCCTCCGGCCGCTCGTACGGGCCGCGGACATCGTTCGTCCCGGTCGTCAGGAACAGCCATCCGTCCTGTCCGACATGGATATGGGCGGTGTGGTTTGGCACCGCGGTCACCCTCGTGAGGCGTTCGCCCGGGCCGAGCCCGGCCGCCGGCTTTACAGCATCGCCCCGGATCTGGGACGATGCGGCCGCGAATTCGGCAGCAAGGCGCGGGATGCCGGGCCGGCGGCGGACGGCCAGGATGATGCACCGCCCCTCGCTCGCCAGGCCGTGTCCGTCATGCCCCTCCTCGTCGCCCCCGCCAAGCCTGCGAGTGCCGTCGCCATGAATGTCGTTCCGAGGCCCGATCCGGCGACGGATCCCGATGCCGAACGCTGGGCGGCGCTCCTCGCCCGCGACGCGCGGGCGGACGGCACCTTCGTGTACGCGGTCCGCACCACCGGCGTGTATTGCCGCCCGAGCTGTCCGTCGCGGACCGCCCGGCCCGAGAACGTCACCTTCCACCGGACCTGCGCCGAGGCCGAGGCCGCCGGCTTCCGCCCGTGCCGGCGCTGCCGTCCCGACGCGCCCGGCCTCGCCGAGCGCCGGGCCGAGGCGGTCGCCCGTGCCTGCCGGCTGATCGAGACGGCGGAGACCGAACCGTCGCTCGCCGCACTTGCCCGGACCGCGGGGATGAGCGCCTATCACTTCCACCGGGTGTTCAAGGCCGCCACCGGCGTGACGCCGCGGGCCTACGCCGCCGCCCATCGGGCCGCGGGGCTCGCCGCCCGGTTGCCCGGTGCAGCCTCGGTCACCGAGGCCATCTACGAAGCCGGCTACGGCGCGGCGAGCCGCTTCTACGCGGAGGGCGCCGCACGCCTCGGCATGGCGCCGGCGCTGTACCGGAAGGGCGGGGCGGGCCTGCGCATTCGGTTCGGGATCGGCGCCTGTTCCCTGGGCGCGATCTTGGTGGCGGCGACCGACCGAGGCATCTGCGCGATCCTGCTCGGCGACGCGCCCGAACCGCTCCTTCAGGATCTTCAGGACCGATTTCCGGGGGCGGAGATCGAGGGCGGCGATCCGGCCTTCGAGGACTGGATGGCACGCGTCATCGGCCTCGTGGAGGCGCCGGGGCGCGGCCTCGATCTGCCCCTCGACATCCGCGGCACCGCCTTCCAGCAGCGGGTCTGGGAGGCATTGCGGCGCATCCCCGTGGGCTCGACCGCGAGCTATGCGGAGATCGCCCGCGCCATCGGGCTCCCCGCGGCGACCCGGGCGGTGGCCCAGGCCTGCGGCGCGAATGCGATCGCGGTCGCGATACCCTGTCACCGGGTGGTCCGCTCGGATGGGGCGCTGTCCGGCTATCGCTGGGGCGTGGCGCGCAAGCGTGACCTGCTTCAGCGCGAGGCGGAGGGCTTTCCGTTATGCAGTGATCCCGTCCCTACTTAGGGAGGGAGTGCGGGTGTCAGATCGGCACGGCACCCTCTGACACGGCCCTAGCGACGGCCGCCCGGCGGCCCTCCTGGCCCACCGAATCCACCGCCAGGCCCGCCGAAGCCCCCCGGACCGCCTCCCGGACCTCCGGGGCCGCCGAATCCGCCAAGGCCGACCGGGAAGGCGCCGGGGCCGCCCGGTGGCGGAACGCCCGGTCCAACCCGCGGCGCCCCGAAGCCGCCCGGACCCTCGCCACCGGAGATCGGCCCACCCCCGGGCCGCGTATCGATGCCCAATCCCCGCGGTTCACCGGAGCCGCCGATGCCGCCCGACCGCCCCCCGGGCTCCGCGCCGAAGCGGCCTGGCAACTCGTCGGGCAGGTTGCGCAGGTCCAGGCGATCGCGCTCCCGTTCGAAACCCGGGCTTTCGCGCTGCGGCGATACGGGGGCGATGCGGTCCTCGATCCGCAGACGCTCAACCGTCAGGTCGCCGTCCCGGGCGATGCCGGCGGTCAACACGGCGCGGACGCTTCCCTGTCGCGGCACCGTCGCTCCCGGTCGGCCGGTGACCCGGTAGCCGGAGCCGATGTCGAGCCCCCCGCCTGCGCGGCCGATATAGGCCTCGATCGAGACCTGCTTCAGCCCCGGCGGGAAGGGCAGGCCGATCTGAGCGGCGTTGGTGGTGCGCAGGACCCCGTCCGCCGCCGAGCCTGTCACCAGGGCGCGCTTGCCCGGGGGCAGGGTGTCGGCCCCCGTCAGGCGTAAGGCCCCGATCAGGAGGGCGCCGTCCGCCCCGCGCCGCACCGGTCCGGCGACCCGGTCCGGCCCGGCGTCCCGCGGCTCGATGAGGCTGGCCACGATCACCCCGTCCGGTCGCCGCAGCCCGCTCACCGCGACCCGCGCCCCGGGCTTCCAGTCGCCGGTCAGGCCTGCGGTCGAAACGCGCTGGCCCAGCACGATCATCCGCCCCGGCGTGATCGCCTCCACGGGCCCCACCACCTCGCTGGTCACGTCGATCCGGCGCGTGGCGAGGCCGCCGCCCTCCGGCCGTGCCACCACGTGGACGACCTGCCCGATCTTCAGGTCGGTGGCCTTCGCGGCGGCGCCGTCGATGCGCACCTCCACCTCCGGCGGATAGGCGATGCGCAGGTCGTTGACGACGATCGATCCGAAGCGCCGGATCGTGCCGATCACCCCGGTGCCGCCGATGCCGCGGTCGCCTTCGCCAAGCGGGTTCTCGCGCGGCGCATCGGTCCGCATCATGCCGGTGCCGCCGATGCCCTGGTCGCGCGGCGCGTCCTGCGGCCATACGGAAGCCGGCCGCAGCAACGCTGCGCCCGCGAGGAGGCGCAGGACGAACCGGCGGTTGGGCTGGGTCCGCACCGGCCGGCCCCTCAGCGCCCGTCCGTGGGCCGCGCCGACGGCGCGGCCTCCGCATAGACGTAGAGGCCGAAATTCCAACGGTGATCGCCGCCCGGATCCTCCTGGCAGGCGGCGTGCGCCTCCCGATTGGCCTGCTGCAGCGCCTCCATGGCGATCTCGCGGGCCCGCGCCTCGAGCTTGGCCGCCAGTTCCTGCGAGAGCCCGTCATAATGGACGGCCCGCTCCAGGAACCGCGGCTTGTCGCCAACGATATTGGCGACGGCGGCCGCGATATGGTCGTGCAGGTTGCGGCCGAAATAGTAGAGCTGCGGCCCCTCGGCGCCGTCGCCCCGCGGCACATAAGCGGCTTCCGCCAGCACGATCCGATCCTGCGCATCCGTGAAGGCGAGGCCGCGGTCGAGCCACTCGTCCAGGACTGCGCGGGGGCGTAGGTCCCGCGTCACCCCGGCTACCAGCGTCTCGAAGGAGGGCGCGTTGTCCTCGGCGGTCCGCGGCAGCGGCAGGGGATGGCCCTGCGGGTCGGTGAAGGCCGGGTCGGCGATCCAGCGGGCGATGATCCGGCTGGTGCGTGACACCACCGCGGGCACCGCGCTCACGGGGGCGCCGGCCCCGCGCAGGCGCCGCACCTCCTTACGGTGGATGCCGGTGAGTAGGGAGACGCGGCTGTCGGTCTGCTCCTTGCCGGACAGGGCGAAGTCGTACTCGGCCACGTTCACGTAGAGCTCGCGCAGGAGATCGGTGAGAGCCGGGAATGTGATGCCGCGTGCCACCAGCAAGCGCACGAGCGGCCGCAGAAGCCGTGCCAGGGGCGCGTGCAGGGCCGCGCCTTCTTGCGGTGTTTCGGCGGTCTCGGACATTGGATCATCGATACCGCATGTTGCGTGGGAGACAATCCCACAACGTGCGCCGACGCACTCGGAAACGTCGTTTCCGCGTTGACGTGGGATTTTTGCACACGTAGGTTGCTGGCGTGGTCAAATTTCCCACACGACCTGCGGAGAGATGTCATGACGGCCGAGACGCGCATTCACGTCGGGAACGCGCTGCCACCCCTCCGGATCGAGGACTTGGCCGTCAATCGGTCCTGCACGGACAACCCAATGCCGCGGCTCGGGCGCATCCTGTGCGTCCTCGCCGCCCTCGCACTGCCCGCCTTCGGTATCGCTGCTGCGGATACGGTCCACCGCATCGGCGGCACGAAGGCGTCGCAGGCCGCCGCTCCCGTCAACCCCTCAGACGGGGCGGCGGCACCCACGCGGGCGGTCACGCCCGCACGTGTCCTCAGGACCGCCAGGACGGCCCTGCGCGCCACCGGACATGCGGAGATACGGTCGTGATCGCCCTGTCCAAGATCGAGCGCGACGCCATGCGGCCGGCGCCCACCTGCGGTGGCGCGCCCGTCCTCGATCTCGCGCTCTGCCTGATCCTCTCGGTGACCGTGGTCGGCCTGCTGCTGCTGGCCTTCTGACCCGCGGCTTCGGGCCGCCCCACACAAGAGACCCCCATGACGATATCGTTTCGCGCCGCTTGCCTCGGCGCCGCGGCAGGCTGTGCCGCGCTGAGCGCCCAGGCCGCGGATCTGCCCCGTCGCGCGCCGCCTCCGCCGCTCCCGCTGCCGCCGGCCTTCACCTGGACCGGCTTCTATGCCGGCGTGAACGCCGGCTACGCCTTCAACACGGGCAGCGGCGGCTTCACCGATCCGACCTACGGCACGGTCACCGGGGGAAACCGGTCCGGCGGCTTCGCTGGCGGCGGGCAGGTCGGCTACAACTATCAGTTCACGCCGGGCTCCGGCTTCGTGATCGGCGTCGAGACCGACATCCAGGGCACGGCCTTCGCCAAGGCGGATGCGGCCTATCTTGGCACGACGCCCTATTACAGCGTCCGTCCGAGCCTCGACTATTTCGGGACGGTCCGCGGCCGGCTCGGCTACGCCTTCGACCGCGTGCTGATCTACGGGACCGGCGGCTTTGCGTATGGCGGTGGCTCCCGTTCGTCCTACGCCGCCTCCTACCCCTACACGCTGCCCGGGACAGACCGGACGGGCTACGCCGCGGGTGGCGGCATCGAGTACGCCTTCACCGAGAAGCTGTCGGCCAAGGTGGAAGCCCTGTACCTCCATCTCGACCGGGGTTTCGCCGGGACGACATACTACAGCGCTGGCGTCCCGGCGTATTATGGTGCCGGCAAACAGGATTCAGGGTTCGCCCTGGTCCGAGCTGGGGTGAACTACCGTTTCTAATCAGTATTGAGGCAAACGGATCTTGACGGACCGGCCGGGTTGAGGCGCTATGCACGGCGTTCGGCTCTACGACGTCATAGGCCGGTCGTGCGTGACCACGGCTGGTCCGGAAGCGGCGGTGCCGAATGCCGCACGGGTGCCGCCGCGCGGTATCGGGGCCTTTCCGACAGGATCGTCCGTGAGCACTCTGCGCCTGCACGTCCCCGCGGCGATGCTTCTCGCCCTTTCGATCTCCGCCATCGCCGCATCGGCCCAGGAGATCATCCCGCCCGGGCCGACCGGGCGGGGCGCCGTTCTGATCTACGGCAATTTCTGCGGACCGGGGAACCGCGGTCCCGGCTACAGGCCGATCGACGCGCTCGACCGCGCCTGTGCGCACCACGATCTCTGCTCAGCCGACATGATGTCGGGCAATCTGACGGCCTGCGCCTGCAATCATCGTCTGGAGGTCGAGGCGGGCATGGTCGCCCGCGACCCGCGCGCGCCGGCCCACACCCGCGAGACGGCGCAGTTCATCGCCGATTTCGCGGCGGCGCTGCCCTGCCAATAGGGCGCGCCGCCGGCCCGCTCAGGCGGCGTCGGCCGGGTTGGCTGCCGCCTTGGGACCGCCCTTCGCGACGCCCACCAGGGCCGGGCGCAGCACCCGGTCGCCGATGACGTAGCCCGACTGCACAACCTGCACGACGGTGCCGGCGGGCACGTCCGGGTTCGGCACCTCGAACATCGCCTGATGCCGGTTCGGATCGAACTTCTGACCCTGCGGCTCCACGATCTTCACGCCGTGCCGCTCCAGGGTCTTGGCGAGGTCGCGCTCGGTGAGCTCGATGCCGTCGATGAGCCCCTTCAGCGCGCCGTCGGCCGTGGCCTTCGCGTCGGCCGGCACGCTGTCCAGGGCGCGGCGGATGTTGTCGGCGACGTTCAGCACGTCCCGGGCGAAATTCGTGACCGCGTAGGCGCGGGCGTCGGCGACCTCACGCTCCGTGCGGCGGCGCAGATTCTCCATCTCGGCGAGCGTGCGCAGCGTCCGGTCCTTCAGCTCGTCGCGCTCGGCGGTGAGCAGGGCCAGGGTCTCCGCGATCGGATCGACGGACGCCTCGGCGCCGTGACCCGCGGAGGCGGGATCCTGGGCCGCACCGGCACCGGCCTCGACCGTGGTCTGGCGCTGGTCATCCTGGGGCATGTCGTTGCTCGTCATCGTGTTTCAGTCGTTCGGGAGAGGGGTTCAGGCACGCGGAACCGGCGCTGATATCTGGCCCGGGGCCAGCGAAATCAACCCGTTGCTCACGCCTCGCGCGGCGGCGGTGCCGCGACCAGCGCCTCCAGGCCCCCGGCCTTGAGGGCGGCGACGTCGCCGGCGAACACATCCATCACGGCCCCGCGAATCGCGGCCTGCCGGTCGGGCTGCGTCACCCGGGTGCCGGTGAGGTCGGTGACGTAGAAGACGTCCACCGCCCGCTCGCCGAAGGTCGCCACATGCGCCGAGGTGATGTTGAGCGACAGCCGGCCGAACGCGGTGGTCAATTCGTAGAGCAGGCCCGGCCGGTCGAGGCCGGTGACCTCCACGACGGTTTCCCGGCTCGACAGGGCGTTGTCGATGATCACGTCCGGCGGCACCGGGAAGGTCTTAGCGCGCGTGGTCGTCGGCGGATGCTTGTCGGCCATGAGGTCGGCGATGCGGATCTCGCCCTTCAGCGCCCGCTCGATCGACGCCGTGATGCGCTTCGTCCGGCGCAATTCGTCCTCGTCCCGCTCGAAGGCGCGGGAGATGACGATCGTGTCGAGGGCGAACCCGTCCGTCGTCGTGAAGATCTGTGCGTCGACGATGTTGCTGCCCGCCGCCGCGCAGGCGCCGGTGACGATGGCGAGCAGCCGCGGATGATCCGGCGAGTAGATCGTGATCTCGGTGACCCCCCGCACGGGGTCGAGGGCGAAATCGGTGGCGCTGGTGCGGCCGTCGCTCAGCGCCTCGCGCAGGAACAGCGCGTTCTTCAGCTGGCGCACGCCATCGACCTTGAGCCAGTAGGCCTGCCCGTGCCGGCTCGCATAGGCGTCGAACTCCTCCGATGACCATCCTGGCAGCCGCTCGCGCAGGCCCATCTGGACGAGGCGCACCCGGTCGGTGCGGGCGATCTCGGAATGGCCGCCCGACAGGTAGACCTCGGTCTCGTCGTAGAGGGTCCGGATCAGGGTGCCCTTCCAGGCGGTCCAGACGCCGGGGCCCACCGCCGTGATGTCGGCGACCGTCAGGATCGTGAGGAGCTTCAGCCGCTCCAGACTCTGTACGCTGGCGGCGAAACGCTCGATCGTCTTCGCGTCCGACAGGTCGCGGCTCTGGGCGGTCATCGACATCAGCAGGTGATGTTCCACGAGCCAGCAGACCGTCTCGGTCTCGGCCTGGTTCAGGCCGAACCGGGGGCAGAGTTTTTCCGCGATGGCGGCGCCCGCGATCGAGTGATCCTCCGGCCGGCCCTTGGCGATGTCGTGGAGCAGGATCGCCACGTAGAGCGCCGTCCGATTGTGGATCGTGTGCGCGAGGCGCGAGACCAGCGGGTAGGTTTCCTGGTTGCGGCCCGATTCGATGTCGGCCAGCACGCCGACCGTGCGCAGCAGGTGCTCGTCCACCGTGAAGTGGTGGTACATGTTGAACTGCATCATCGCGACGATGCGGCCGAAATCCGGGATGAACCGGCCGAGCACGCCCGCCTCGTTCATTTCCCGCAGGGCTTCTTCGGGGGCGTTGCGCGAGGTGAGGAGGTCGAGGAACAGGCGGTTGGCGTCCGGGTCCCCCCGCAGCGACGGGTTGATGAGCCGCAGCGAGCGGTTGGCGAGCCGCTTGGCGTCCGGATGGATCGCGAGGTTGTGCCGGTCGGCGAGCCAGAACAGGCGGATCAGATTGACGGGGTCGCGCTCGAAGGCGTCCTCGGCGCGCAGGTTGACCCGGCCGTGGTCGATCCAGAAATCCTCAGCCTCCATGGCGGTGGCCCGGAACCGGTCCCGGAACCGGCCGATCCAGCGATCGAGCACTGGCGTGCGCTTGGCGTGGCGCGCCTCCAGCTCCGCGCAGACGATGGCGGTCAGGTCGCCGACATCCTTGGCGAAGCGAAAATACGCCTTCATGAAGCGCTCGACGCCCGAGAGGCCGCCGCGCGCCTCGTAGCCGAATCGCTCGGCGATCCGCGGCTGCAGGCCGAAGGACAGGCGCTCCTCGGCGCGCTTCGTCACGAAGTGCATGTGGCAGCGCACACGCCACAGGAACTCCTCGCAGCGCTCGAACAGCGCGTATTCCTCCGGGGTGAACAGGCCGGCGCTGACGAGCTCGGCCTGATCGCGCACCCGGTAGGTGTATTTGGCGATCCAGAACAGCGTGTTGAGATCGCGCAGGCCCCCCTTGCCGTCCTTGACGTTGGGCTCGACGAGGTAGCGGGACGAGCCGGCCTTCGAGACGCGCAGGTCGCGCTCACGCAGCTTCGCCTCCACGAACTCGGCGGCCGAGCCGACCACGAGTTCCATGTCGAAGCGCGTCACCAGCTCCTCGAACAGGGTCCGCGAGCCGAACAGGAACCGCGCTTCCAGCAGGGCGGTCCGGATGGTCATGTCGGCCCGCGCCTCGCGCAGGCATTCCTCCACGGACCGCGTCGCGTGGCCGACCTTCAGCTTCAGGTCCCACAGCACGTAGAGCATCGCCTCGACGACGCTTTCCGACCATGCGGTCTGCTTGTAGGGCAGCAGGAACAGCAGATCGATGTCCGAGCCCGGCGCCATCGTGCCCCGTCCGTAGCCGCCGGTGGCGACCACGGCGAGCTGCTCACCGGTGGAGGGGTTGTCATTGGGATAGAGCCGCCAGACCACGGCGTCGTGAATCGCCCGGACCACCGCGTCGGTGAGGTTCGAGAGCATCTGCGCGCAGTGCAGGCCGTTGCGGTCCGCGAGGAGCTGAGCCTCGGCGGCGCGGTGGCCCTCCTCGATCACCCGGCGCAAATGCGGGACCAGCGCGGCCCGGAGCTTGGTGGGCTCGCGGGCCTCGCGATCGAGGTTTTCCAGGACCGTGGCAAGGGCGGCAACGGGATCGAACATAGCTCCCGTTAGCATGATAAGCCTACGCCGCCAGCCATGCAGCGCGGCAGCCCGGGTCGCTGTGCCCGCGTATCATTACTCCGCCGCCGGCAGGTCGAGGGCCAGAAGCCGCGCCGTCCGGCTCCGGGTGGTCCTGCGCGTCTGCGCGTGATCGGTCTGGCGCCGGGCATCGGCGATCGCCGCGTGAACCCCGTCGACCGCCAGGATCAGCGCGCTCACCGTGCGCGTATCGATGCTGCGCTCCCGGGCGTAGCAGACCACGTCGGCCACAAGCCCGTCGGTCTCCACCGCGAGGGCGTCGAGCGCCTCGATCTGGGTCGCCGCCCGCACCTCGCCCATGATGGCGAGCAGGCGATCGAGAACGAAATCCACGCGCTCGCGGCGCTTGCGGGCGAGCCGCTGCCCCAGCCACGCGAAGCCCGAGCCGATCGTCCCGCCGAAGAAGGCGAACAGATAGATGTAATCCTCGTAGCGGTCGAGGAAGGTCTGCTGCTCGCGCTCGAAATAGTCGACCGCCCCGGGATGGTTCGGCAGCCGGGCCGAGGTCGCCGCCACCGTGGTGTCGAAGTCGGGGGCCTTCATCAGCTTGGCGACGGGGGCCGTGGAGGCGAGCCGCGAGCGCCACTCGAACAGGTGCTGCGTCGCCGACGCGACTGCGACCCGGCTCACCGTGCCGCGGGCCATCAGGCGGTAGGAGGCGCCGACCGTCTTGATCTCCTCGTCGGGGCGCTTCGGGCGCCCACCGAAGGTCCCCGCCGGGATGGTCACCGCCTGCAGTTCGGGGAAACGCTGCAGGATCGCATCGCCGTCGGGGATCGAGACGAAGCCGATCTTGCGTTCCGGCGAGCCCAGCTCGACGGCATGGACCATCGCGGCCGCGATCTTCGAGGCCGGGCTCGCGATGACGGCGACCGCATCGACCCGTTTGTCGTTGAGCGCGGCCGTCACATCGCCGACTTTCAGCGGCACCACCACCACGTGGCCGGTCTCCGCCTCCTCGGTTGCAGCGCCGTCCTCGAGCACCGTCTCGCCCCGGTTCTCGGGCACGAGATCGTAGAAGGAGAGCAGGTTCGTCAGAAAGGGCAGATCGGCGCTGTGGCGCACGACGATACCGAGCCGCTTGCGCGCCAGGGCCGGGATGTCGTCGATATCGGCCGCCTCAGGCGCCGCGATGACCAGGGCCTCGTCGTGCAGGATCGCCAGCGTCAGGCCGTTTTCGGGCAGGAACACGTCCGGGCGGACCACGGCGAGATCGGCCTTGTTCCGCTGGAGCGCCATCGCGCTGTCACGGACATCGCCGTAACGCACCACCTTGAGGCGGACATCCTCGCGAGCCCGGTCGAGGGCGCCCGCATAAGCTTCGATCAGTGCGGCTTCGGGGCCGTCCTGGGGGCCGACCGCCACCGTGAGCGTGTTCGGGCGCGACAGATAGACGATCGCAGCCGCGACCGCGGCAAGCCCCAGGGCCACCAGGACCAGGAGCCATTCGCGCCGCATCAGAGACGCCGCCAGAGCGTGGAGGCGCTGCCGCCACGGGGGTCGGGGACGATCGGGCGAGGGACTGTGGTTCGGGCCATGGCCGAGCCTGTCGCGTTGCGCGCGTTCCATACCCAAGTCATGGAACGCAAACCTGTCGAGATCGTGAAGAACCGGTGAAACGACCATTCGTTGCAGAACCCGGACCGGACGGCCGCCAAGCCGCCGTTCCGCCACCGAAGCCGATCAGCCCGACCTGGCTCGAACGGTCGGCGCTGCACTACCTCGAGCGCTACAGCGCCTCCACCGAGATGCTGCGCCGGACCCTGGCGCGGCGGGTCGAGAAGCGGGCGCGGCTGCGCGGCGAGGATCCGGCGGCCTTCGCCGAAATGATCGCCGCCACCGTGGCGCGGGCGATCTCGGCCGGCCTCGTGGACGATGCGCGCTTTACGGAGACCCGGGTCGCAACCCTGCGCCGCCGGGGCACGTCGAGCCGGGGCGTCTCGGCCAAGCTCGCCGCCAAGGGCGTTCCGCGCGACGTGGTCGAGGCCGCCATGCAGGCCGAGCGCGATGCCGTTCCGGAGGGGGAGGCCGCCGATATCGAGGCGCAGGCTGCGCAAGCCTATGCCAAGCGGCGGCGGCTCGGGCCGTTTCGCCGGCCGGACCAGCGGGCGGCGTACCGCGACCGGGATCTCGCCGCGATGGCCCGGGCCGGGTTTGCCTACGCCCTCGCCCGGCACGTGGTCGATGCGGAGGTGGAGGAGACGGAATTACGGGTGCGGCATCGCGACCTGGGGTGAAGGGTGGCTCGCCCTTGCACCTTGGGCCGTGTCGTTCATTGTCTGTTCGATGGATGAGACCCTCGCCAAAAAGCTGCGCATCCTGGCCGATGCCGCAAAATACGATGCCTCCTGCGCGTCCTCGGCCGCGCCGAAGCGGGCCGCCGGCAAGGACGGTCTTGGGTCCACGACCGGCGCCGGGATCTGCCACGCCTACACACCGGACGGGCGCTGCGTCTCGCTGCTGAAGATCCTGCTGACCAACTGGTGCCTGTTCGACTGCGCCTATTGTATCAATCGCCGTTCTTCGAACGTGCGGCGAGCGAAATTCTCGGTCGAGGAGGTCGTGAACCTCACCCTCAATTTCTACAAGCGAAACTACATCGAGGGCCTGTTCCTGTCCTCGGGCATCATCAAGTCGCCTGACCACACGATGGAGTTGCTGACCCGGGTGGCGAAGTCGCTCCGGCGCGATCATGGCTTTGCCGGCTATATCCATCTGAAGTCGATCCCGGAGGCGAGTCCCTGGCTGATCGAGGAGGCGGGCCTCTACGCTGACCGCCTGTCGATCAACGTCGAACTGCCCACTGAGGCGAGCCTGCAGCAGTTGGCACCGGAGAAGGACGGCGCCGCGATTCAGGGCGCCATGGCGCAGATCGGTGAGCGGATTGTGCAGGCCAAGGCCGAGAAGCGGCGCTTCTCGCCGGCCGGGCACTCGACGCAGGTGATCGTCGGGGCGGATGCCACCACCGACGAGGCGCTGATCCGCAAGAGCGCGCTGCTCTACGGCAGCGTCGGTTTGAAGCGGGTCTACTACTCGGCCTTCAGCCCGATCCCGGACGGGTCCGCGATCCTGCCGCCGAAGCCGCCACCGCTCCAGCGCGAGCATCGTCTGTACCAGGCCGATTGGCTGCTGCGGTACTACGAATTCACCCCCGACGAGGTGGCCGATGCCTCCGAAGGCGGGATGCTCGCCCTCGATATCGACCCGAAGCTCGCCTGGGCGCTCAAGCACCGCGAGAAATTCCCCGTCGATGTGAACAAGGCCGATCGGGAATGGCTGCTGCGGGTGCCGGGGCTCGGGGCGCGGGCGGTCGATAAGATCGTAGCGGCCCGCCGCCACGCGACCCTGCGCCTGGATGACGTCGCGCGGCTGACGTCGGGCTTGAAGCGGGCGCGACCATTCCTGGTGGCTGCCGATCACCGTCCGGTGGGGCTGACCGATCGGCTGGATCTGCGTGCGCGGCTTGTCGAGCCGGCGACGCAGCTAAGCCTGTTCTGATGAGGCTCGGAACCACGACTCTTCCTTCCCCCCCTGCGGGAGGAGGGGATGCGCCCGCGCCGTGCGCGATCACCCTGCGCCCGGGTGCCGATCTCGACGGCTTCCGCAGCGCCGCCCGGAGCCTTGTCGCGCAGCGCGTCCCGCCCGAGGCGGTGACGTGGTCGATCACAGATTCCCCTGGCCTATTCGGTAGCGATGCCGAAGCCACTCAAGCCGCGCCGCTCGCTCTCCCCAAACCCGTCGCCGCGCTGATCCCGCAGGTGATCCCCCACCGCGACCCGGAGCGCTACGGCCTGCTCTACGCCCTGATCTGGCGCGTCTGCCACGGCGAGCGGCACTTGATGGAGGTCGGCAGCGATCCACTGGTTCATCGCCTCCACCGGATGGCGAAGGCGATCGGGCGCGATCTGCACAAGATGCACGCCTTCCTGCGCTTCCGCCGGGCCGAAAACAGCGGCGGCGAGCACTTCGTCGCGTGGTTCGAGCCCGACCACCATATCCTTGAGGCGGCGGCCCCGTTCTTCGTCAACCGCTTCCGCGGGATGCGCTGGTCGATCCTGACGCCGGAGGGCTCGGCCCACTGGGACACCGAGACTCTGACCCTCGGACCTCCGGGCGACCGCGGAAAACTCCCCGAGGGCGACGGGTTCGAGGCCGGCTGGCAGACCTATTACGAGAGCACGTTCAACCCGGCCCGCACCAACCTGAAGGCCATGCGGGCCGAGATGCCGAAAAAATACTGGCACAACATGCCCGAGACCGCCGCGATCCCCGCCCTGGTCCGGGCGGCGGCCGGGCGCACCGAAGCGATGATCGAGAGGGAGCCGATCTTGCCCACACGCCGCGAACCCGCCCGCGCCGTCGCCGCGATGGCCGACCAGGATCCCAAGACCCTCGACGCGCTGAACGCCATCATCCGCAGGACCGAGCCGCTGGTCCCGGGCGCCACCCAGGCCGTGCTGGGCGAAGGGCCGGTCGGCGCCACCATCGCCTTCGTGGGCGAGCAACCGGGCGACCAGGAGGACCGGCAGGGCCGGCCCTTCGTCGGACCCGCCGGACAGCTCCTCTCCCGCGCCATGGCGGAAGCCGGGATCGACCGGGGGGCGAGCTACCTCACGAATGCGGTCAAACATTTCAAATTCGAGGAGCGCGGCAAGCGCCGCATCCACCAGAAGCCGACGGCCGGCGAGGTCAGCCATTACCGCTGGTGGCTCGATCGGGAACTGGAATTCGTCGCCCCCAAGCTCGTGGTGGCGCTCGGCGCGACCGCCGTGCTGGCGCTGACCGGCAAGGCGGTGCCGATCACCCGGGCGCGCGGCCCGTTCCGGTTCGAGCGGCACGACAACCGCTTTCAGGGCTTCATCACGGTCCACCCCTCCTATCTGCTGCGCTTGCCCGACGAGGCGAAGGCGGAGGCCTACGCGGCCTTCGTGGACGACCTGCGCCGGGTGGAGGCGCTCGGGCAAGAGCTCGCGGCGTGATCCTCTCCGCCTCGCGTTCTGTTATGCTGGCGGGCGCCGATTCTCCGAGTTCTGCCACCATGGACAAGCTCGCCGCCCTCGATATCCTGCGTGCCAACGAGCCGGAACTGCGCCGCCGCGGGGTCCTGCACGCGGCCCTGTTCGGTTCGGTCGCTCGCGGCGAGGCGGGGACGGAGAGCGACCTCGACGTGATGATCGAGATCGACGCGCCCGTCGTCGGCGGTGTCTATGGCTATGTCGGGCTGTGCCACTTCATCGATGACCTGTTTCCGATCCGGGTCGACGTTGCGAATCGGGCGACGCTGAAGGCGCGGGTCCGCACGCACGCAGAGCGCGATGCCGTTTTCGCCTTCTGAGCGCGAGCGGACCGCCTGCGCAGACATCATCGCCAACGCGGATCGCGCCACTCGCTTCGTGGCCGGATTCACGCTTGAGACCTTCGAGGCGGACGAGCGCACGCATTTCGCAGTCGTCCGCTGCCTGGAGATCGTTTCGGAGGCGAGCCGCCGGTTGAGCGCCGAGACCAAGGCCCGGCATCCGGGCCTGCCGTGGCGACAGATCGCGGATGCGGGCAACGTCTATCGCCACAGCTACGATCGCGTGACGCTGGACATCGTCTGGCTCACCGTCCACCACGAGTTGCCCGTTCTCGTCGCGGCCTGCCGCGCCGAGCTGGACCGCGCGCCCGATTCCTGATCGCCCCCGAGCCGCCCGAGCCCCATGACCGACGCGAAGCCCGACGCGAGCCCCGAGACCAAACCCGTCGGCCCCGGCGATCAGGTGATCCTGGTCGACGGCTCGTCGTTCATCTTCCGGGCTTATTTCCAGTCGATCAACCAGGACCAGAAGTACAATTCGCGTCCCTCCGACGGGCTGCCCACCGGCGCCGTGCGGCTGTTCTGCACCAAGATCGCGCAGTTCCTGCAGGATGGCGCCGCCGGCACGATGCCGAGCCATCTGGGCATCGTCTTCGACAAGTCCGAGGGCTCGTTCCGCAAGGAGATGTTCCCGGACTACAAGGGCCACCGCCCGGACGCGCCGGACGACCTCAAGCGCCAGATGCCGCTGATGCGCGACGCGGTGCGCGCCTTCGGCCTGCACGCCGTTGAGCTGCAGCGCTACGAGGCCGACGACCTGATCGCCACCTACACCCGCCAGGCCGAGGCGCGGGGCGCGGGTGTCATCATCGTCTCCTCCGACAAGGATCTGATGCAGCTCGTGGGGCCGCAGGTGCGGTTCTACGATTTCGAATCCGGCGCCAAGGGCAAGCCCGGCTATCGGCCGGAGCGCAACCTCGATGTCGAGGCGATCATCGCCAAGTGGGAGGGCCTGCAGCCCAACCAGATCGGCGACGCGCTGGCGCTGATCGGCGACACCTCCGACAACGTGCCCGGCGTCCCTGGCATCGGGTTGAAGACCGCCGCAGCCCTGATCAAGGAATTCGGCAGCCTCGACGCGCTGCTGGAGCGGGCCAGCGAGATCAAGCAGCCCAAGCGCCGGGAAACCCTGCTCGCCAGCATCGATCAGGCGCGGCTCTCGCGAAAGCTCGTGGCGCTGATGGAGGACGTGCCGGTCCCGGTGCCGCTGGACGAGCTCGGCGTGCCCAAGCCCGACCCGGAGAAGCTCGTCGGCTTCCTGAAGGCGATGGAGTTCAACACCCTGACCCGCCGCATCGCCCAGATGCTGCACGTCGATCCCGAGGCGGTGAAGCCCGATCCGCGGCTCCTGCCCGGCGCCCGGCCGCATGGCGATAGCAACGGCGCAGGGGGCAGCGACGCGGTGCCGTTCTTCGGCGATTCCGTGCCGCCGGACCCCGAGACCGCGGCGGCGGGCGCCGAGCGCCCACCGGGGGCCGCCCCGCCGGAGGGCGGCGAGATCGATCCCTTCGCGGATCTCGACCTGCCGGACGCCCCCGCCAAGCCCCGGGCGCCCGTCGAGGCGACGCCGGGCAATGTCGTGGCGGCACGCGCCGCTGAGGCGGTGGCGCCGTTCGATACCGCCGCCTACGAGACCGTCGCGAGCCTGGAGCAGCTCGACGCCTGGATCGCGGAAAGCCAGGAAGCCGGGGTGATCGCGGTCGACACCGAGACCGACGCCCTCGATGCCCACAAGGCCGGCCTCGTCGGCGTCTCGCTGGCGGTGGCGACCGGCCGGGCCTGCTACATCCCGCTCGCCCACATCCAGGCCGTGAAGGTGCAGGCCGACGCCACCGACCTGTTCGGTGAGGGCGCTGCGGCCTCCGACGTGGCCGAACCGGTGCCCGGCCAGATCCCCCTGAAGGAGGCCATCGCCCGGTTGAAGCCGCTCCTGGAGAACCCGGGCGTTCTGAAGGTCGGCCAGAACCTGAAATACGATTGGGTCGTGCTCGCCCGCTACGGCATCGAGATCGCGCCCTTCGACGACACGATGCTGATCTCCTACGTGCTCGACGCCGGCAAGGGCGGCCACGGCATGGACGAGCTGGCCCGTCGCCATCTCGGCCACCAGCCGATCACGTTCTCCGATGTGGCCGGCACCGGCCGCAACAAGGTCACGTTTGACCGCGTCGCCATCGATAAGGCCACCGCCTACGCCGCTGAGGACGCGGACGTCACTTTGCGCCTGTGGCGGATGATGAAGCCGCGCCTCGTGGCCGAGCACCGGGTCGCGGTCTACGAGACCCTGGAGCGGCCCCTGCTGCCGGTGATCGCCCGGATGGAGCAGCGGGGCATCCGGGTCGACCGGGAGATGCTGAGCCGGCTCTCGGGCGACTTCTCGCAGATCCTCGTCCGCCTTGAGGAGGAGATCCAGGAGGATGCCGGCGAGAAGTTCTCGGTCGGCTCGCCGAAGCAGATCGGCGATATCCTGTTCGGGAAGATGGGCTTGCCGGGGGCCAAGAAGACGCCCTCCGGCCAATGGGCGACGCCGGCCACGTTGCTGGAGGAACTGGCCCAGGCGGGGCACGAACTCCCGAAAAAGATCCTGGAATACCGCCAGCTCTCGAAGCTGAAATCCACCTACACGGATTCGCTCCAGACCCATGCGGATCGCGAGACGGCGCGAGTCCACACCTCGTTCTCCCTGGCGGCGACCACCACCGGGCGGCTGTCCTCGTCCGAGCCGAACCTGCAAAACATCCCGATCCGCACCGAGGAGGGCCGGCGCATCCGCCGCGCCTTCGTGGCGGCGCCCGGCAACCGGCTGATCTCAGCTGACTATTCTCAGATCGAGCTGCGGCTGCTCGCCCACATGGCTGACATCCCGGAGCTGCGGAAGGCGTTCGCGGATGGGATCGACATCCATGCGGCCACGGCCTCCGCAATGTTCGGCGTGCCGCTCAAGGAGATGACGCCGGATCTCCGGCGCCGGGCCAAGACCATCAATTTCGGCATCATCTACGGCATCTCGGCCTTCGGGCTGGCCGACCGGCTCGGAATCGGGCGCGAGGAGGCCTCGGCGTTCATCAAGCAGTATTTCGAGCAGTTCCCGGGGATCCGCGATTACATCGACACCACCAAGCGCAGCTGCCGCGACAAGGGCTACGTCACCACCCTGTTCGGCCGGGTCTGCCACTATCCGCAGATCCGCTCCAACAACCCGTCCGAGCGTGCCAGCGTCGAGCGGCAGGCGATCAACGCGCCGATCCAGGGCTCGGCCGCCGACATCATCCGCCGGGCCATGACCCGGATGGAGGCGGCGCTGGCGGCTAAGAAGCTCAAGGCGCAGATGCTGCTGCAGGTCCACGATGAGCTGGTGTTCGAGGTCTCCGAGGACGAGGTGGATGCGGCGATTCCGGTTATCGCCGGGGTGATGGAGCAGGCGCCGGCGCCGGCTCTTACACTCCGCGTGCCGCTGGTCGTGGAGGCCAAGGCGGCCGGGAACTGGCAGGAGGCGCATTGAGGGCGCGGCAACCGCGAACGATGCATCGCCGGCCTAAATCCGGCACGGACGAAGCCGCACGATGCCGGATGTCCAATCCATCACCCTCATCCTGAGGTGCCCGCGTCAGCGGGCCTCGAAGGAGGGCTCCAGGCATCAAAGCGACTTCTGGAGGGCTCCTTCGAGGCCTTCGCTGCGCTGCGGCACCTCAGGATGAGGGCGCGGATTGGATCGAGGTTAAACCGCTTTGTCCTCGCGAACGGAGCGAGCGTTCCCTCAGAACACCGGCAATGAACGCATCCTTGGCCGGTCGATAGAGCGCCATCGGCCAGTCCTGATGCGCCCGCTTGAGCGCGTTGTAGCGCTCCACGAGCGCGGGATCAGACCGTAAAGCGTCCGCAAAGTGATGAAACACGTCGAGGGTGCCCCCTTTGACGGTCAATTGCACACCGAGATGCGGGGTCCGGCTTGCATCGGCGAAGGCCGAAAACGCATCGGTTCGGATCGACCCTACGTTTCGGGCGAAGAGCCGTGCGAGCCGTTCATCGGCTGCGGCAAAGTCGGCGCGCGCGACGCGCACCACCATGTCGAGATCGCCCTTGGTCAGGCAGCCGGGTATGGCAGTCGCCCCAACGTGTCGGATCTCCGCCGACATGGGAAGTTGCGGGTGCAACTGGTCGGTGACCGTCTGGAACAGGCGTTCGGCCGCGGCACGCGCTGCGTCGCAGTCGGCTGCGAGGCGAAAAAATGAATCGTCCGTCATGGGGTCCGCCTGCGACCTTCCACGATTGACCCTCTTCAAGCGTCCTTAAGTTGCAGATCGATAGCGTCGTCTTGGAGATGCCGCCAAAGCCGGTCATACGCCGTACGCCCATGACGTGTCCCGTTCCCACCCCGTGACCGACCCACTCGCCTTCCTCGCCGGCGGCGGCGAAGCCGCGCGCATGATCCGCGCGCGCGACTGGACCGGCCACCCCCTCGGCCCCCCGGAAACCTGGCCGGCCGACTTCCGCGCGGCACTCTCCCTCGTGCTCAACTCGCCGGAATCGATGATCCTGGCCTGGGGGGCCGATCTCCACTTCTTCTTCAACGACACCTACTTCCCGCTGCTGGGGCCGCGGCTGCCCTGGGCCATGGGGGCGCGTTTCGATGAAGTCTGGGCGGATGCCTGGGATCAGGCCAAGCCGATCATCGACGCCGCCCAGGCGGGCCGGCCGGAGCGTTTCGTCGACCTGCCCTGGCAGCTCGACACCGACCGGGGCGCCCGGGACACGTGGTGGACCTTCTCGTACTCGCGCGTCCTCGATGCCACGGGCGCGGTCGCCGGGCTGTTCATCCTCACCAATGAGACCACCGGCCGGGTTCTAGCGGATTCCGCCCTGGTCGAGAGCCGCGCCCAGCTCGAATCCGCGCTCACGGAACTCGGCAGCCTCAACGCCACCCTGGCCCATCAGGTCGCGGAGCGGACCGCCGACCGCAACGCCCTGTGGACGCTCTCCACCGACATGATGCTGCGCAGCCTGTTCGACGGGACCATCACCGCGGTGAACCCGGCCTGGACCGAGGTGCTGGGCTGGCAGGCGGACGAACTCGTCGGCACCAACCTGATGAACCTCATCCACCCGGACGATGTGGAGCGCACGATCGAGGGGGGCGGGCGCCTTGCGGCCGGCGAGCGTCTGACGCGCTTCGACAACCGCTACCGCCACCGGGACGGCGGCCACCGCTGGATCAGCTGGGCGGCCCGGCCCGGCGATGGGGTGATCAACGCGGTCGGGCGCGACTTCACCGCCGAGCGCGAGCGCGCCGACGCCCTGGCGGCCGCCGAGGAGGCCCTGCGGCAGTCGCAGAAGATGGAGGCGGTGGGCCAGCTCACCGGCGGCCTCGCCCACGACTTCAACAACCTGCTGGCCGGCATCTCCGGCTCGCTGGAGCTGATCCAGACCCGGCTCAGCCAGGGCCGGATGATGGATGTCGATCGCTACATCAACGCCGCCCAGGGCGCGGCCCGGCGTGCTGCCGCCTTGACGCACCGGCTGCTCGCCTTCTCACGCCGGCAGACGCTGGATCCCAAGCCCACCGACGTGAACCGGCTGGTCGCCGGCATGGAGGAACTGATCCGGCGCACCGTGGGGCCTTCCATCGCGGTGGAGGTGGCGGGCGAGCCCGGCCTGTGGCCGGCCCTGGTCGATCCGCCGCAGCTCGAGAACGCGCTGCTCAACCTGTGCATCAACGCCCGGGACGCGATGCCGGAGGGGGGCCGGATCGCCATCCGGACCGCCAACGCGCGGCTCGACACGGAAGCCGCCCAGCGCCACGACATGCCGCCGGGGCCGTATCTCTCGCTCTGCGTCACCGATACCGGCACCGGGATGCCGCCGGAGGTCGTGGCGCGGGTGTTCGAGCCGTTCTTCACCACCAGGCCCCTGGGGCAGGGCACGGGCCTCGGCCTGTCGATGATCTACGGCTTCGCCCAGCAATCCGGCGGGCAGGTGCGGATCGACTCGGAGGTCGGCCGGGGCACGACGGTGTGCCTCTACCTGCCCCGCCACGGCGGCGCGGTGCCGGACGAGGATCCCCTTGCGACGCTCGGCGCGCCGCCCCGGGCCGCCCCGGGGGAGACCGTGCTGGTCGTCGATGACGAGCCGACGGTCCGGATGCTGGTGACGGAGGTTCTGGAGGATCTCGGCTACACCGCGATCGAGGCCGCCGACGGCGTCGCCGGGCTCAAGGTGCTGCAATCCGACGTGCGGATCGATCTGCTGGTAACCGATGTCGGGCTGCCCGGCGGGATGAACGGGCGCCAGATGGCCGAGGCGGGCCGCGAGAAGCGTCCGGGGCTCAAGGTGCTGTTCATCACCGGCTACGCGGAGGCGACGGTGCTGGGCCACGGCCAGCTCGCCCCCGGCATGCAGGTGATCACCAAGCCGTTCGTGGTCGAGGTGCTGGGCGCGCGCATCCGGGAGATGATCGGGACGGCTTGACCGCGCGGCCGGCAGGGTTCTGAACGGGACCAACCACAACGGGAGGACGAGACGCCATGAAGGCGCTGCTGTGCACGCGGCTCGACGGGCCGGACCATCTCGAAATCGTCGAGCGGCCCGATCCGGTCCCCGGGCCGGGACAGGCCCTGGTTCGGATGCGGCTGGCGGCGCTGAATTTCTTCGACACGCTGATCGTGGCCGGCCGCTATCAGGTGAAGCCGCCGCTGCCGTTCTCGCCGGGGGGCGAGGGTGTCGGCGTGGTCGAGGCGCTCGGGGAGGGGGCTTCGGGCGTCGCGGTGGGCGACCGGGTGATCGTCCATGCGGGGCACGGCTGCTGCGCCGAGCGGATCGCCATCGACGCGCGGCGTCTCACGCCGGTGCCGGACGCGGTGCCGGACGAGCAGGCGGCCGGACTCACCATCACGTACGGCACCTCGCTCCACGCGCTGGCCAACCGGGCGCGGATCCAGCCCGGCGAATGGCTCGCGGTGCTGGGCGCCTCCGGGGGCGTCGGGCTCGCCGCCGTGGAACTCGGCCGGCTGATGGGCGCCCGGGTGATCGCCTGCGCGTCGTCCGAGGAGAAGCTCGCGGTGGCGCGGGCCCACGGGGCCGAGGCGGGGCTCGTGTACGATCCCGCGACCCTGAAGGATGAACTGCGCCGGATCTCCGGAGGCGGCGTGGACGTGGTCTACGACGCGGTCGGCGACGCCTATGCGGAGCCGGCCCTGCGGGCGCTCGGCTGGCGCGGGCGCTACCTCGTGATCGGCTTCGCCGCGGGGGACATTCCGCGGTTGCCGCTGAACCTGATCCTGCTCAAGGAACTCGACGTACAGGGCGTCCACTGGGGCGCCTTCCTGGAACGCGAGCCGGAGGCGCACCGGGCCGACCAGCGCCGGCTCCTCGACTGGGTGGCCGAGGGCAAGCTCACCGCGCAGGTGCACGGGACCTACCCCCTGGCCGAGTTTCCGGAGGCCTTCGGCCTGCTGACCCGCCGGGCGGCGGTGGGCAAGGTGCTGCTGCGGCCCTGACGCCTCAGAGCAGCCCGCGCGCCTTGGCGAGGCCGACGAGATCAGTCTGCGGCCGGGCGCCGATGTGCTGGATCACCTCGGCGGCCGCCAGCGTGCCGAGGCGGGCGCTGGCGACGTTGTCGAGGCCGCGGGCGTGGCCGGCCAGGAACCCGGCCGCGAACAGGTCGCCCGCCCCGGTCGTGTCCACCACCGCATTCACTGGGCTCGCCTCGACGGCACGGACTTCGCCGCCCTGCACCACCAGGGCGCCCTCGGCCGAGCGCGTGACCAAGCCAAGCAGGTGGCGGCCGCGAGCGTTGCGCTCGTCGCGCAAAGCCGCCACGGCGGCCTCGGCATCGTCGGTCTGATACAGGCTCTGGAGTTCGCCCATGTTGGCGAACAGGATGTCGATGCTCCCGTCGCGGATCAGGCCCAGGAACTCGTCCCGGTACCGGCCGACGCAGAACGCGTCCGACAGGGTGAGCGCCACGGCGTTGCCGGCCTGGTGGGCGATCTGGGCGGCCTTGCGGAACGCGTCCTTGGCGGCCGGCGGATCCCACAGGTAGCCTTCGAGGTAGACGACCCGGGCGGACTTCACCAGCGCGTCGTCGACATCGGTGGGCGAGAGGCCCTGGCAGGCGCCGAGATAGGTGCTCATGGTGCGCTCGCCGTCCGGCGTGACCAGGATCAGGCAGCGGGCCGTGGCCGGCCCCTCGGCCGCCGCCGGGACGGTGAAGCCGACGCCGGTGGCCTTCAGGTCGTGGCCGAACAGGGTGCCCAGCTCGTCGTCCCGGACCTTGCCGACGAAGCCGGTCCTCGCGCCGAGCAGCGCCGCGCCCACGGCGGTGTTCGCCCCCGAGCCGCCCGACACGATCGTCGTCTGGCCCATGGCCTGGAACAGCGTCTCCGCCCGCGGCTCGTCGATGAGCTGCATGGCGCCCTTGGTCACGCCCTGGGTGGTGAGGAAGGACTCGTCCGCGCGGGCAATCACGTCGACGATCGCGTTGCCGAGCACGAGGAGATCGAGGGAGGCTGTCATCCGGGCGTCCTGATTCGGGTTCGCGCCGCTGTGGCATCCGCCTCGGATCGGATCAAGCCGCGGGATCTGCGGGCGGCGGCAGATCGGCGAACAGCTCGGCGACCGGTAGGGTCAGGCCGGGCGGCGTGAGGTCGAGGGTGCTGTCGGTCGCGATGCGAGACACGATAAGCCCGTCGGCACCGCGTCGATGGTGGATGACCAAGCGCTTCATCGGGTCGATGATCAGGTAGTGCCGCATGCTCATGAGGGCGAAGTAGCCAGCGAATTTGCGGCCTGAATCGACTGCGGCCGTGCTGGGCGACAGCACCTCGACTACGATGATGGGGTCGGTAATCTCGATCGCGTCCGGGTTTGCGCGTGGGCCACAATAGACCAGGGCATCGGGCTCGAAGACGGTCGTGTGGTCGATGCGCACGCTCATACCGTCGGGCAACGCGCGACACGGAAGAGTCGTCCGACCCAGGGCGGATCGCAGCGCTAGATAGGCGGATGCTTTGACTTCGGCATGCCGGACGCGTTCGGGCGACATGCCGAAGACCTCGCCATCGACTAGTTCGTAGCGCCCCGGCTGGCCTTCGGCCCAGACTAGGAACTCATCGACCGTCATCCGAGGCTTCGGCTGTGCCACCATGGCGGCAGGCTAACACGATTCGGTTTTGGGCCAACGCGGCTCTGTCGGAGTGCGCATGTATCGGCGCAGAACCCCCGGCGCGAAGCGCAACCCGCTCAAGCGATGGAACCTTCCCGATCGCGTCTTCTTCGCCTGCGGGGCCTGCCACATCCTGGCCCATGCCTTCCTCGAACGGTACGGCAGGCCGAATATGATCGTTCACTGGTTCAAGCCCGCGCCCGGTTTCACAGGCAACCACATCGTGGTGGCGACCGAGGCCTGGGTGTTCGACTATCACGGCTATAGCGCCCGCGAGCGCTACATCGCCCACACCTTCGCCCGCGCCCGGCACTGGTGGCCCGGCTGGGAGGCCGAGCTGATCGCGCTGCCGCCCGAGGTCCTTGTCTCGGAGGAACGCTCCCGACGTCACGCCGGCCTGTGGCTCCGTGAACCCGGCCAGTTCCTTCACGAACCGCTGCCCCGGGCGCGCCGCTACCTCGACCGCTTCGGGCCGCCGCCGGGGTGAGCGATCGTCACCCGGCGATCTTCTCCAGCGCCACATCCCGCGTCCGGGGGCCGAGGAGCCCGACGAGCAGCCCCGCCGCCAGCATCGCCGCCGAGATGAACAGGAACACCCCCGGCGTGCCGGCCTGGCGCAGAACGAAGGCGATGACGAAGCCCGTGAAGATCGCCGAGAACCGGCTCCACGAATATACGAAGCCCACCGCCCGGGCGCGGATGCCGGTGGGGAACAGCTCGGCCTGATAGGCGTGGAAGCTGTACGACATGACGTTGGAGGCGAGCGTCAGGCCGATGCCGAGCGCCACGATCCCCTCGACCGCCGTGGTGCGCGCGAAGGCGAGCCCGCAGGCGATGTACACCAGCGCGGCCGCCACGATGACATGCTTGCGCTCGAACCGGTCGGCGATCAGGAGCCCGATCAGCGGCCCGACCGGGGCGGCGAGCGCGATCAGCGCCGTGTAGGCGAGGCTCGCCGTCACCGTGATGCCCTGGGCCACCAGCAGGGTCGGCACCCAGTTGGCGAAGCCGTAGAAGCCCACCGTCTGGAACACGTTGAAGCCGGCCATCATCAGCGCCCGGCGGCGATAGGGCGGCACCCACATGTCGCGGAAGGCGCCGCGTGGCTGCACCGGCTCCGGCGGGGCGGGTGCGGGCAACGGGCGCCCGGATTCCGCGGCGACCTGGGCTTCGAGCCGCCGCAGGACCGCGTCCGCCTCCGCGAGCCGTCCGTGCTCCACCAGCCAGCGCGGGCTCTCCGGCAGGCCCGCGCGCAACCACCAGACCACGAGGGCCGCCGAGGCCCCGATCAGCACGATCCAGCGCCAACCATCGATCCCCAGCGGGGCCGTCGGGATCAGCAGGTACGAGAGGAATGCCACCACCGGCACCGCCGTGAAGCCGATGCCCTGGCAGAGCGCGAAGGCGCGGCCGCGCACCGCCTTCGGCACCAGTTCCGACAGGTAGCTGCCGATCGTCACCATCTCGAGCCCCAGGCCGATCCCGGCCACGAGCCGCCAGAGGTTGAGCCCGAAGGCCTCGTGCTGGCAGGCCATCACGAGATTGGCCGCCGTGTAGGCCAGCAGCGACCCCGTGAAGATCGCCCGGCGCCCGAACCGGTCGGCGAGCCAGCCGCACAGCAGGGTGCCGATGAACAGCCCGGTGAACAGGGCCGCCACGAAGCTCGCGACGCCGCTCGCGCCGAACAGGCCGGGTGTCGTCGGCGTCAGGATCCCGGCCTTGACGAGGCCCGGGGCGACGTAGCCGGTGAACAGCAGGTCGTAGAGTTCGAAGAAGAAGCCGAGGCCGAGGAGGATCACGAGCCGCCAGATCGTGCGCGTGGCGGGCAGCCGGTCCAGGCGGGCGAGGAGGCTGCCGGGATCGAGAGACTCGGCCGAGACCCGTGCAGCCGTAATCGTCGCCATACCGCCGCGTCCGCTCAGGCGCCAAATCGGCGCCCCCGCGCAGTGCCGCGGAAATCCGCAGGGTGCAAGCCGCTGGTCACGCCCCGAACACCGACCAGCCCATGCGCTGCGTCAGTTGCTCCAGGGCGACCCGGCCGAGATGGGAATTGCCGGCCGCGTCGAGGCCGGGCGCCCAGACCGCGATCGAGGCCTTGCCGGGCGCCACCGCCAGGATGCCGCCGCCGACGCCGCTCTTGCCGGGCAGGCCGACCCGGTAGGCGAACTCGCCCGAGCCGTCGTAATGGCCGCAGGTCAGCATGATCGCGTTGATGCGGCGCGCCCGCTCCGCCGAGACCACCGAGTGGCCTGTCGCGGGGATGCGGCCGTTATGGGCCAGGAACCGCCCGGCGGTGGCGAGTTGGCGGCAGGTCATCGCGATGGCGCAGTGGTGGAAATAGACGCCGAGCGTGTAATCCACCGGATTATCGATGACCCCGAAGGACTTCATGTAGTTGGCAAGCGCGGTGTTGCGGAAGCCGGTTCGCTTCTCCGAGGCCGCCACCCGCTCGTCGATGGTGATGCTGGCATCCTGGGCCAGGAACTGCATGAAGCGCAGGATCTCACCTAGGGCCTCGCGTGGCTCGTGACCCGAGAGGATCAGGTCGGTCACCGCGATGGCGCCGGCATTGATGAAGGGATTGCGCGGCACCCCGCGCTCCCGCTCCAGCTGGACGATGGAGTTGAACGGGTTGCCGGACGGCTCGCGGCCGACCCGCTTCCACAGCCGGTCGCCGGCCATGCCCAGCGCCAGGGTCAGGGTGAAGACCTTCGAGACGCTCTGGATCGAGAACGGCGTGTCGCTGTCGCCGCCGGTGAAGGCCTGCCCCTCGGCGTCGATCACCGCGATGCCGAAATTCTTCGGATCGACCCGGGCGAGTTCGGGAATGTAGTCGGCCACCGTGCCCCGGTCGGAGCGCTGGGCCATCTCCTCGGAGATCTCCCGGATGACGTGGGCGAGGTCGGGCACGGGCAGGCTCGGGCGTCGAGAAACGTCGGAACCGGACCGGCTGGCGACGTTTCAGACGATGCAAGGACCGGTCCGGCCCCGGCCGATCTAGCAGCGCGAGTCGGGCGTGAAAACACGACCGCCCGGCTCACCATCGTGTTTGCGAGCGGAGCGAAGCAATCCGGCAGCGCCACGCTTTGATGGCGTTGCGCTGCCCTGGCTCGCTTCACTGAGCTGGCGATGCGGTGGTGCGGGATCGAGGGGGGTGTGTCAGGCGGCGGCGAGCGCCATCGCCATCGACTCCTTCTTCATCAGCTCCCGGAAGAAGCCGTCGAGATGGGTCAGCTTGTCGGGCGAGCCATCCTGGGCGATGCGGCCGCCCTCCAGCACGACGATCCGGTCGAAATCCTGCAGCGTCGAGAGGCGGTGCGCGATCGCGATCACGGTCCGGCCCTTCATCAGGTTGGCCAGCGCATGCCGGATCGCCTCCTCGGATTCCGCGTCGAGCGCCGAGGTCGCCTCGTCGAGGAGCAGGATCGGCGAGTTCTTGAGGATCGCCCGCGCGATGGCGATGCGCTGACGCTGGCCGCCCGAGAGCTTTACGCCGCGGTCGCCCACGATCGTGTCGAATCCCTCCGGCAGGGCCTTGATGAAGTCCGTGCAATGGGCCGCCTCAGCCGCCTGCCAGACCTCCTCGTCGGTGGCGTCGGGTCGGCCGTAGCGGATGTTCTCGCGCAAGGACCGGTGGAACATCGAGACGTCCTGCGGGACCACGGTGATCGCCTCGCGCAGGGATTCCTGCGTCACCCGCAGGATGTCCTGTCCGTTGATCCGGATCGCTCCCTTCTGCACGTCGTAGAAGCGCTGAAGCAGCGAGAACAGGGTCGACTTGCCGCCGCCCGACCGGCCCACGAGACCCACACGCTGACCCGGCTCGATCGTCAGGTCGAAATCCGTGAAGACGGGGCGGCCGTCCGGGTAGTTGAAGGCGACGTGGTCGAACTCGATCTTGGCGCCCTGGCCGCTGAGCGGCTTCGCCTCCGGATGGTCGACGAGGTCGTGCGGCTGCAGCAGCGTGTGCAACGCCTCGGACAGGCGCGCGGTGTGCTGCGTGGCGTCGACCAGAGCCACCGCGAGGTCCCGGGTGGCGGCCAGGATGCGGATGCCCAGCGTGCAGACCAGCACGACCTGACCGTTGGTCGCCTCCTTGGCCTCCCACATCTGGATCGCCCAGTAGAGCAGACCGAACACCGCCAGAACGGTGAGCACCGCGTGCACGATGCGCAGCTTCTCGAGGTAGAGGAGCGAGGAGCGGCGGGCCCGCATCTCGGTAGCGATGGTGCCCTCGAAGCGCACGCCCTCCCGCTTGAACGCCGAGAAGGCGCGCACGAGCGACATGTTGCCGACGAGATCGACCATCTCGCCATCGACCGAGGCCGCCTTGGCGGCGAAGTCGTGGTGCAGCGGCTTGCCGGCCGCCGCCATCTTGAACATCAGCACGACGACCGCTGCGAAGACCCCGGCCAGGATGCCCGCCATGGTGGTGTTGACGGTGGCGATGTAGGCGATCGACCCGAAGGCCGCGACGGTCGGCGGCATCACGTTGAACACGAACATGTTCTCGACCGTGAAGATCGCGTTCGAGGTCGCCGTGATGCGGGACGCCAGGGTGCCGGGCTGCCGATCGGAGAAGAAGGTCGGGGAATGGCCGGTCAGGTGCCGGAACAGGTCCCGGCGGATGTCGCCGGTGATGCCCACGAAGGTGAAGGCGCCGGTCAGCGCCGCCACGCGCCAGAGCATGTTGTCGGCGGCGATGAAGGCGATCAGGACCGCGAGCGCGCTCCAGATCACGGCGTTGCCGGGGCCCGGCCCCTTCGTCAGCGCGTCGACCACGCCCTTCAGGGCGTAATCGGTCGAGACCGAGAAGCCGACGGCGCCGAGCACCGAGATCAGGATGACCAGATGCGGCACCCAGCGGCGGCGGAGATACCGTCCGACGAAGGCGAACGGCCTGTCGGCGTATCGGTGCAGCTCTTCCATCGCGGTGACCATTCCGTATTCGCGCGGCTCTGGCTTACGGGCAAGGCGGTGTGCAGCGCGGGCGCAGTCTGACCCGCAGCGACAACGCGAGAGCGTTGCCATATGTTGCACCAGTCCGCACCTCCCGTGCGCTTTTATCCGTCAAACCTGAACACCGCTTGAGCGGGTCGGAAACACCCAAGCGAATCCGGTGCCGCGGCGGTTCAGGCCGCGCCCTGCACCGGATGAGCCTCGGAGTGGCGGGTCTCGGGCATGATCAGCGCGACCAGCATGAAGGCCGCGAAGCCCACGCAGGCGAGACCCAGGAAGGCGCTGTGGCTGCCGAGATGGTCGGCCATCACGCCGGCGAGCGACGTAGACAGGGCGGCGCCGATGCCCATCGCGGTGCCGACCGCACCCAGCGCAAGGTTGAAACGCCCGGTCCCGCGGGTGAGGTCCGAGACGATCAGCGGCACCATCACGCCGAGCACGGAGGCCGAGATCCCGTCAAGCACCTGGATGGCGACGAGGCCGTAGGGGTTGGTGGTGTAGGCCAGCATCAGCCCGCGCACCGGCAAAGCGCCGAAACCGAACAGCAGCACCGGGTATCGGCCGAACCGCTCGGCCGCCCGCCCGACCGCGGGGGCGCTGACGGCCAGCACCGCCTGCGGGACCATGATGCAGGCCGCCACCAGCGCGGTCGCGGTCTCGCTCGCCCGGAGCGTCAGGACGCTGCCCACCAGCGGTAGCATCGCCGCGTTGGCCAGGAAGAACAGCACCATGCAGGCCGAGAAGCACAGGAGCCCCCGGTTGGTCAGCAGCGTGCGGATACCGTCCTGCCCGGCGGCTCGCGGCGTCGCGGGGCTCGACGGCTCCTTGAGTACGTCGGGATCGATGTCCCGGGCGCGGATGCGCGCCAGCGCGATCACCGTGGGGATGCCGAGCGCCGCCGTGAGGTAGAAGACCGCCCCGTTCGACAGGTAATAACCGATGGCGCCCATCCCGGCGGCGCCCAGCGCGTTGCCGAGGGCCGCGAAGCTGGCGTTGCGGCCGAGGCGTTCGCCGGCCTGCGCGCGCCCGACGAGGCCGATGCTGATCGCCGCGATGGCAGGCGTCAGCACGCAGCTCGCCGCCGAATGGGCCGCCATCGCCAGCAGGACCACGAGGAAGCTCGGCCAGACCGCCAGCGCGAAGGCGCTGCCCGCGATGCCGATCACCGCCACCGCGGCGGCAAAGCGCTTCGAGCGGACGACGTCCACGAAGGCCCCGCCCGGCACCTGACCGAGCAGGGCGACGAGGCTGCCGACCGTCAGCGCGAAGCCGATATCCGACTGGGTCCATTTGGCCTGCGAGAAATACACGGCCAGGAACGGCCCGAAGCCGGTCTGCAGGTTGGCGACGAAGAACGCGAAGGCGTCGAGGCCGTAGCGGCTCGCCGCCGAGATCCGGCGCCCGCCCGCCGCGACCTCGGTCACCGGAGCGGGCTCGCGCGGGACCTCGGCCGCCTGATCCTTCAGGCGCACGGGCCGTGCGCGGATATCCTGCCGGGGCATCTCGCGCTCGCGGGGGGGAACGACGGTTCGTACCTTCAATCGGGCCACCGTCATTTATCCGGCGCCTTCTCCGGGGAGGCGGCGGGCGGGGTCTGGCCCGTGGAAGCGGGAGGTGTCGGGGGCGCGGCGGTGGGCGTCGGACTGGCCGTAGGGGCTGCGGGTGCGGCGGCCTGATCGCCCTCGGCCGACGGCGCGGCGGGGCTCGCGGGGCCCAGCACCACGATCGGCTCGCCCGACTTGTATTCGGGTGACACGCGGACCTGATTGCGGGTCAGCGCGACCGACAGCTTGCGCTCCTTGCCGCCGTCCGACGTGAAGCGCAGGGCCCGCCAGTCGACCGCGATCTTGCGGGTGCCGACCCCGAGGAAGCCACCGAAATCGATGATCGCGGCCCGGGGGTGCCCCTCCTTGTCGATGATGATGTCGATGACGCGGCCCAGTTCGTCGCCCTGGGCGCTGCGCACGCTGCGGCCGAGCAGGCTTTCGTAATCCTGGGTGTCGAGCACGGTGGCGGGCGTGCCCTGTTGCGTCGCCGCCGGCGCGGCCGTGGCGGCCGGCGGCGTGACTGCCGGGGCCGTCGGGCCCGGGACGGGGGCCGCCGGAGCCGGATTGACCGCGGGGCCCGGATTTGCCGCCGGGACCTGGGACGAGGCTTGACCGGACGCGCCCTCGCTCCCGCTTGCCTGGACCTGCGCCGCAGCGCCCGACGCCCAGAGGGCGAGCGTCACGGCCGCGATCATCCGGTTGGTTCTGAACACGCTACGTCCTCTGAGGAAGGGCCGGACCGGACCGGCATGCCGGCGCGACCGCGACCATCTCGGTCGGATCCGGGCCGACCGCCGGCAGGTCTGCGCCTGCGGATGGTCGTCGTGCCGCAGGACCTGGGCGAAGTTATGGATCCCAGCGGCCGCGCCGCAAGGTTCGGGCCGCCCCCGCGCCGAGGGCGGCGACGCGGACGTCTGGTTTTCGCCGCATCCCCGGCGTAGACAGCGGCCGATAAGTCACGCGAGCCGCGGACATCACCGCGGCCTTTTTCGAGGACCAAACGATGCCGACCCTCTCCCCGTCGTGGTGCCCCGCCCTGCGCGGCCTTGCGCTCGGCGCGGCGCTCGCCGCCCTCACGGCCGGCTGCCAAGCGCTCGGAGGCGGGGGCGGCGTGATGCCGGACACCGAGGTCGGGCTCCCGCCCTCGATGCGCGGCGCCCTGCCGAACCGCGAGGCGCGCAACGCCGGGGTGGATGCCGACGGGCGGCCGCTCCAGACCGCGCCGACGCGCCAGCTCGCGATCCCCAAGACCGCCGGCGCCGCGACGCGTTCGGCCGATGCGGGCGAGCGGCGCATCCGCCGCGAGGATCTCGATGGCGGTAACGGGGCGGTCGGAGCCGGGACCGGCAGCGGCTCGATGGGGCCGATGATGGCGCCCGGCGGCAGCGTCGGCCTCGGCGGGAAGTTCTGAGCGACCCGCGCCGTCCACCGTGGAGGGTCGGGCCGGAAAGCCCGGCCTATCCCGCCTGCGTCGGTGCGCCCGCCAGCACCCCCGGCTCGATATCGACCACGTAGCCGCCGAGATCGGTGCTGTAGCTCAGTGCGTTCCAGGGCAGGGGATGATGGGTCTCGCCGAGGCCTAGGAATCCGCCGAAGGCCAGCACCACGTAGGCGACCTGCCCGGATATCTTATCGACCATGATCGTGTGGATCGCGCCGAGATGGCGGCCGGTCCGGTCGTAGACGTCCGCTCCCTCGACCTTGTGCGATCCGACCAGCCGGGGGGTCTCGTCGATGGCGACGCCCTCACCGCTGTCGGGGTCGAGTTCCAGGGTTCCGGGCTTCCTCACGGCACGTTCGGTGGGCAGATCCGTCGGCATGATCACTCCCTGTCGGCGGGCGCGGGACGATCCGCACCCCGTGGGTTCTGAGAACCAAGCGGGACGCGGGTGGCCGGTTCCACGGCCCCGGCCTGTTCAGGGATCCGTCGGGAGACCGGCCTGGACCCGCCGCTCGTTGACCCGGTCCCGCACCGCGCGGCTGGCGAGCAGCATCTCGAAGCCGAAGGCGACCAGGGCGCACAGCGTGCACAGGATCGCCGCGCCGAACAATCCGAACAGCAACGTCGCCACGGTCGCGTCCCGGAGTGCGCCCACGAACAGCGTCAGCACCGCACCGCAGGTCGCGACGCCGCCGAGGGCCGCCAGCACCACCGCGGCATCCAGGGCCAGCGATCGCTGGTGCAACCGGTCGAGGCGACGGCCCAGGCGTCGGCGCTCGGCATCCGTGGCACCGGCGAGGAGGGCGGACACGTGATCGGCTTGGTCCGCCACCCGGGCGAGGCGCGCGCCGAAGACGTTGAGCAGCGTCGCGATGCCGGAGAGCAGGAAGACGGGGCTCAGCGCAACCTGCACGACATGCGCCGTGCTTTCCAGGGTCGTGGCCAAGGTCGTGGGGATGGTCGGGTCGATCATGCCGCCGGGCAGATGGTTCGGGCGGGCCCCAGGGCAATCCCGGCGGCTCAGACCAGGCCGCGGCCCGGCGTGATGCCCGAACTCGCCGGCTCGGTGCGGATACCGACCCCGAGCGCCGTGACGAGCCCGGCGGCAAGCAGCAGTGCGAGGGTGAGGGCCGGGGCGAACATGCAAGCACATCAGCGGCAAGATTGTTAAGAACAGGTTTCGCGTAACCTCAATCGGTGAATCATCTTCGCGCCGGCCCCGATTGGGGCCGTTCGGTGTGAATTTCCGTGCGTGCCTTGTGGATGATGGCCCCGTGAAGGCGATTTCCCCTTGGAACGGCAGCGGCACCGCTTAGTTGCTGCTATGCTGGCTCGGCCGTGGGGTGATCGTGCCCCGGCCTGCGGCCCGAGAACCGGAGGAAGTTTATGGCCACTAAGACCGAGAAGGCTGCGCCGAAGGCGGCCAAGACCACCAAGGCTGCCGAGAAGGAGGCTCCGGCCAAGGTCGCTCCGAAGGCTGCAAAGCCCACCGCGACCAAGGCGGCCGCTGGCACCAAGCCGAACGCCCTGCAGCAGCCGCTGAAGCCCTCTGCCGATCTCGGCGCGATCGTCGGCACCAGCCCGCTGCCGCGCGGCGAGGTGGTCAGCAAGGTTTGGGAATACATCAAGAAGCACAACCTGCAGAACCCGGAGAACAAGCGCGAGATCATGGCCGACGACAAGCTGAAGAAGGTCTTCGGCAAGGACAAGTGCTCGATGTTCGAGATGAACAAGCACCTCGCCGCGCATCTCAAGGCCTGATCGCTCCCTAGAGCCAGGTTCGGCTCATCGTCCGGACCATCGGCTCTAGGAGCATTGGAACCGCCGCATGGATGCGACGGGCGCCCGAAACCCTTCGGGTTGAGGCGACGCGCCCCCGCGATCCGGGAACCGCAGGTCCGATCGGATCGAGGCGCGCCGCCCCTGGCCGGTTCGGGGTGCTTTGCGTTTCTGAGGGTCGGGCTCCGCTGCGCGCGGCGGGGCTGGAGCCGCACCTGATCGCGGCGCCATCACGGTCGACGCCGGCGTTCGGCTGATCACATCCATCCCACCCCCTCATCCTGAGGTGCCTGAATCAGCGGGCCTCGCGAATGGGTTCCGAGGATCTCGGCGCGATCTGGAGGCCACGTGCAAAGCCTCCGCTGCGCTCCGGCACCTCAGGCTGAGGGCATGGGGGGGAGGGTGGATTCCCGTCGGCTCGGTGTCCCGTCGTGTTTCGCCGGATCGGGCACGGCCTGGACCAGCGCGGCAGTCGGGTGCCGCGCATTTCGTGTGCGGATGGGTCGGGCGGGCTCCTAGGCGATACCCTGCAGCACCCCGCCGTCGACCCGCAGGGCGGCGCCCGTCGTGGCGCTCGCCGCGGGGCTGCACAGATAGGCGACGAGGTTCGCCACCTCCTCCACCCGCGCGAGGCGCTGGATCAGCGAGGACGGGCGGTGCTCGGCCACGAAGGCGCGGCCCATCGCGTCGAGATCGGCGTCGGCCCGGCCGCCTGCCATCTGCTTCATGAACTCCGCCACGCCCTCAGAAAGCGTAGGACCCGGCAGCACGCTGTTGACCGTCACGCCGCTGCCCGCGACCGTCTGGGCAAGGCCCCGGGCGATGGCGAGTTGCGCGGTCTTGATCATCCCGTAATGGACCATCTCGGTCGGGGTGTTGATGCCGGACTCGCTGGAGATGAAGATCACCCGGCCCCAGCCGCGCTCGGCCATGCCGGGTGTGTAGGCCCGCGAGAGGCGCACGCCGCTCATGACGTTGACGTCGAAGAAGCGCTGCCAATCGGCGTCCGGGATGTCGAAGAACGGCTTCGGCTCGAAGATCCCGGTGTTGTTGACCAGGATGTCCGCCGTGGGCAGTCCCCGCACCAGAGCCGAGACGCCCTCCGCGGTGGCGACGTCGCCCGGTGCCGCGAAGGCGCGGCCGGATTTCGCCTCGCCGCGCAGCTTGGCGAGCGTCGCCTCGACGCGTTCGGGGGTGCGGCCGTTGATGCCGACCTCGGCGCCGAGATCGCAAAGTTCCTTCGCGATGGCGTAGCCGATGCCGGCGGTCGAGCCGGTGACCAGGGCGGTCCGGCCGGTGAGATCGAGATCCATCGAAACCTCCAACGGTGCGTTGCAGCATCAACGCGCATGGGGAGCCTCGGTCACATGCCGGCGGCGTCTAGCCGGCCCGACTCCGCCGCAGGACGCTGGCGCAGCCGCCGATCACCGCCAACGCCGCCGCGCAGGACAGCGAGAGGGTGACGGCCCGGGCGGGTCCGAGGCCGTGGGTGAGGCCGAAGATCACCGCCACCAGGGCCGCGCCCAGCGACTGGCCGGTGAGCCGCGCCGTCGATTGCATCCCGCTGGCGCCCCCGGCCCGGTCACGGGGCGCGGAGGTGACGATCACCTTGTTGTTGGGCGACTGGAACAGGCCGAAGCCGAGCCCGCACAGGGTCAGCCGCCAGACGATGTCGAGGGTCGCGGGCGAAGCGGGCAGGAGCGTCATGCAGACGAGGCCGGTCGCCAGCATGGCGAGCCCGATCCCGCCGAGGATTCCGGGCGGGTAGCGGTCTGCGAGCCGTCCGGAGAATGGCGCCATCGCGGCGACCGCGATCGGCCAGGGGGTGAGCAGGAAGCCGGTCTGCGTGCTGGAGAGGTGCAGCACGTCCTGGAAATAGAAGGGCAGCGCCACGTAGGAGACCATCTGGGCGCAGAACGAGGCGACGGAGGTCGCCATCGAGAGGGCGAAGGCGGGAATCCGCAGGAGATCGACCGGCAGCAGCGGCGCCGGCAGACGGATCTGGCGCCGCACGAAGATCGTCCCGATCACCAGGGCGCCGATCAGCTCGGCGACGGCCACACCCTGCGCCCCGGCATCGCCCAACCCGTCGATGCCGATGATGAGCAGGCCGAAGGTCAGGGCGTTCAGGACGGCGCTGATGCCGTCGAAGGGCCGCCCGCTCGCCGGCGTCACCGGCAGCGTACGGGAGGCCACCGTCAGCGCCAGCAGCCCCACCGGGATGTTGACGAGGAACAGCCAGGGCCAGGTCGCCACCGAGAGGATCGCGGCCGCCACGGTCGGGCCGGCCGCGGAGGCCACCGCCACCACCAGGGCCACGTTGGCGACCCCCTGGCCGATCATCCGGTGCGGATAGATGAAGCGCACGAAGCCGATATTGACGCTCATGATCGCCGCCGCACCGAGCCCCTGGACGATGCGGGCCGCGATGAGCAGGGGCAGGCTCGGCGCGACCGCGCAGGCCAGCGAGGCGGCGACGAACACCGCGAGCCCCGGCAGGTAGACCCGCCTGAACCCGAAGATGTCACCCAGGGCCGCCAGCGGCAGAAGGCTGGCGGTGACGGCGATCTGATAGGCGTTGACGATGAAGATTGCGTCGGCGGGCTTGACCGCGAGATCCTTGGCCATGATCGGCAGCGCCACGTTGACGATGGCCCCGTCGAGGACCGCCATTGTCATGGCCAGTCCGATGGCCGCCATGGCGAGGACCCGTTCGCGCGGTGGCAAGCCGTCCTGCGCGCTGCCACTGTGGGCTGCGCCTGAACCGGGCGGGACCTGCGCCATGATCGCGCGCTCCTGCGGCGTCCGGGAAGTCCGTGACGTCGATGGCGGGGGGAATCCAGGTGCCGAGGCGCCGCGGATGCCGCTCCCTGTCGCGCAGGCGAGGCGGCCCGTCGAGGGGCGCGGTGTGTTCTATGTCACGGCGCGGAGGGTTTTGTTCTGGCGCCGCTCACGCCAGCATGTAGGTCAGCAGCGAGCGTAGCTGGGCCGGCTTGATCGGCTTGCGCACGAGTTCGGCCCCGGCCGCCGTGACTCGCTCCTCCACCTCGGCGGAATGGTCGGCCGTGGTCACGATCACGGGGAGGGGCTCCAGGCGGCGCTCGCGCAGATAGGCGGCGACGTCGAGGCCGCAGGCGCCGTCATCCAGATGGTAGTCGAGCACCAGGATATCGGGCAGCGCGGCCCCCGCCGCCACGGCGGCCCGCACGCCGGCGAGATCGCGAAAGGTCGAGACCCGGGCGTCCCAGTTCTGGAGGAGGCGGGCGAGGGCGTCGGCCGTGGAGGCGTCGTTCTCCACCACGAGGACGTGCGCCCCCGACAGCCGGGTCGCCACCGGCGCGGGTGGTGCCGCGGCGGCCGGAACCGTGCTCAGCGGCAGGGCCAGCGTCACCCGCGTGCCGTGGCCCGGGCGGGAGGCCAGGGTCAGGGGATGATCGAGCGCCTGGGCCATGCGGCGCACGATCGACAGGCCGAGTCCCAAGCCAGGCTCCTCGCCGCTGCTCGACCGGGCACCGCCGCGGAAGAACTCGTCGAAGACGAGGGCGCGATCCTCATCGGCGATGCCGCAGCCCGTATCGGTCACCTCCACCCGGACCATGCCGGCGCGGCGCCGGGCGGCGAGCACGATGCCGCCCGCGCCGGTGTAGCGGACGGCGTTCGAGACGAGGTTCTGCAGGATGCGCTGGAGCAGGACCGCATCGCTGGTGACGGTGAGATCCGGGCAGCGCACGGCGAGCCGCAGGCCCTTGCGTTCGGCAAACGGCTTGAAGCTCTCGGCGAGCTCGGCCAGCAGATCGGGCAGGAAGATCGGCTGCAGAAGCGGGCGGACGATGCCGGCATCGAGCTTGGAGATGTCCAGCAGCGTCTTGATCAGATCCTCGATGGTCTGAAGCCCCCGTTCCACCTGGCCGGCGATGGTGCGGGCCTCCGGCGGCACGTCGAGGTCGGCCAGCGCCGAGATCGACAGGCGGGCGGCGTTCACGGGCTGCAGCAGGTCGTGGCTCGCAGCGGCCAGGAACCGGGTCTTGGAGCGGTTGGCGGTTTCGGCCTCCTCCTTGGCGGCGGCCAGCGCCTCGTTGGAGCGCTCCAGGCGGTGCATCAGCCCGGTCAACTCCTCGGTGCGGGTGCGGACCCGCCCCTCGAGCATGATCGCGGTCTGGAAAAGCGAGTAGGCGCTGCCCCGCTGATCCATGCTCCGCTCGACATGGGACATCAGCGCGGCGTTGATGCGTTCGAGCTTCTCGATCCGACGCCGCAGGGACGCGTCGGTCTCCAGCCCGTTCGGATGGACGGTCACGACGCGACCGGAGCCTCGCCGGAGGCCCGATTCGTGTCAGCGAGGCCCTTGCCGATGGCGATGCCCGTGAAGGTCTGGTTCAGGTGCATCGCCCGGTACTGCTCGCCGAAGGTCTCGAAGCCGACGACGTTGTAGCGGCGGTACAGGTCGGTGATGCCGTGGCGGACCTGCCGGCTCTCGGCATCGAGGCGGCGCAGCACGCATTCGAACCCGATGATCAGGTCGATGCCGCCGAGCTGTGCGTCGAGCCGAGCCAGCTCCGCCTGGGTGGAGGCGACGATGTCGCGCGGCTCGGCCAGGGTCAGCACCACGCCTTCGTCGACCGCGCAGAAGAAGCTGAGCGAGCCGTCCTCGTTCATCCGCCGGATCGAGCGGCAGAAATATTCGCCCCCGACCTTCACGGCCAGCGGATAGGCCGCGAAGCTCATCGGCGACAGACGCTCCGGATCGAGGCCGATCGCCATGGCGTATTCCCGGGCCGCCGGCTCGGCGTTCAGCTCGTGGACCTCGCGGCGCTCGCCGTCCGAGGCCGTGACCACGAACTTGGTCTGCGTCGGCTCGAAATTGTCGCTCTTGAAGATCTCCACTGAGAAATCGGTCTCGACCAGCACCAGAACAGCCGCCTTGCGGTGGATCCGGCCGCCATGGATCACCACCGCGTCGCGGAAGCGCAGGTCGTCACCGGCCGAGCCGCCGACGATCGGGATGCCGTCGAGCGCCCAGGCGATCGCCGAGACGACGGTCTCCTCGGCATTGGCGAGGCCGTCGATCAACGACAGGGCGAAGCGGCGGCCGGCCGCCGCGGCGTCGCCCTCGCGGCAGGAATCGAGCGGGTCGAGGGTGCGGCGCAAAGCCCGCACCGCTGAGGCTGTGCGCTCCACGTCGAGATGGTCGATGGCGTCGAGCACCGTCGAGACGATGCGGAAGCGCTCAGCCGGAAACGCGATCACGACAAGGCCGCGGTCGAGGCCGCCAGCCGGGGCGATGCCCCCCGACATCGAGCAGCCGGAGACCGGCACGCCGGGGAACCATGTCCCCAATTCCCGGGCCAGGGCCTCGGCGTCGTAATCGGCCGAGAAGAACACGACGATCTGCGAGAGGTGGGCTTCACGGACCGCCCGGGCCACATCGGCGACCGCGTCGACGGCCGAGGCCGCCTCCGTCCAGGCCGTCCAGATCCCGCACAGATGGCGGCGCACACCCGATCCCTGAACCACATCTCACCCCCTGCGGACCCCCTTGGCGGGCTTTGCGCCCGCTCTTCAGTCTCACGGGGTGAGTATGTCGCGCGCAATCAATCCGCGCAACGGGGGTGTTCCACCGTCCAATACTGGATGTGTCGTGTGTGGCGTCACTTCATGCAGGCATCCTCAGCCTTCTCGAAGGCCGCGGGTTTGGGCTCGTGCTCCGGGGGGCGGTTGCGCCCCAGCGCCCCGTCCGAGCGGGCGCGCAGGTAGGTGTAGATGTCCGGCATGTAGCACATGACGTTCCGGTTATCCCCGAAGGCCGGCATGACCAGCTCCTGGGCGGCGTTCACGTCCCTCTTGCCGCCGACGATGATGCCGGCGAAATGCGCGTAATCCATGCCCTTGAGGGCATCGACCAGGGAGGGCGCGTAGGTCGAGCCCATGCCGTCCGGCCCGTGGCAGACGATGCAATTGGCATTGTACCGGAGGTAGCCCGACATCGTGTACCAGTCGACCTTCTTGCCATCATCCGTGATGTGATAGGTCGGGTCGCCGTTCTTGTCGGTGTACTGGCCGTCCTGGACCTTGGCGGGCTGGGTTGGCCCGTCGCTCTTGAGATCCGCTGCGCCCGAAACGGCGGGAGCCGGTGCGGCAGGGGGCGCCGCACGTGCGGGAATCGTCCAGAGAGAGCCTGCTGCTAGCCCGGCCAGGACGATCCCGGCCATTCCATCCGCTCCGCGCATCGACGTTTCTCCTCCCGCCCACAGGCGTCGTCGCGCGGGTGCGGTAAGACCATAACGGCGCCCGGCCGCGTCGGGGCCGCCGTGCTCCCATCACGATCTCGCGGTTTCGCCTGCCCCCTCCGGTGGTCCAGGCGGATGGCCTGGCTTATCCGCGTTGCGCACAGCGTTAACCTTTTGTTAATCGGCGGATTGCCGCCGGGCCGCCGGCGTGAGAGCTTTCGTTAACGAGAGCTTAACGGTTGAGACACGGCGATGCGGTTCGCGGTTTCCAAGGTGCAGGGACTGGTGTCCGACTCTGCATCACGTCGGCTCTCCCGTGGCCGCCGTGCGGTGCGCGGCTTGGCCCTGGCGGTCCTCGGCCTCGCCGGCCTCGCCGCCACGGCCGAAGCCCAGACGCTGGCGAGCCTGCCCGCCGAGGTCGGCGCCCGGGTGCAGGGCGACGCGAAGCCGATAGCGGCGTGGGTGACGTTCTGCCAGAGCTACGCGGCTGAGTGCGCGGTCGACCGGACCGAGCCGGCCCGCATCAGCCTCACCCCCGCCACCTGGGCGACGATCGTGTCGGTCAACCGCCGGGTCAACAAGGCGGTCGAGCCGATGACCGATCAGGACCACCTGCACGTGGCCGACCGCTGGGATCTGGCCGAGGACGGCATCGGCGATTGCGAGGATTTCCAGCTG
>NZ_JAKSYG010000166.1 GCF_022829725.1 Methylobacterium sp. E-005
CAGCTGGAAATCCTCGCAATCGCCGATGCCGTCCTCGGCCAGATCCCAGCGGTCGGCCACGTGCAGGTGGTCCTGATCGGTCATCGGCTCGACCGCCTTGTTGACCCGGCGGTTGACCGACACGATCGTCGCCCAGGTGGCCGGCGTCAGGCTGATGCGGGCCGGCTCGGTCCGGTCCACCGCGCATTCGGCTGCGTAGCTCTGGCAGAACGTCACCCAGGCCGCGATCGGCTTCGCGTCGCCGAGGGTCGTGGCGCCGACCTCCGTGGGCAGGCTGGCGAGCGTCTGCGCCTCGGCGGTGGCGGCGAGACCGAGCAGCGCCGCCGCGCCCGCCAGCGCCACCCGAACCGTCCTGAGAAACCCCGCGCCCATCGAACCTGTCCCCGTTGTGAGGTCAGGATTGCGCCGCAGAGCCTCCGCGGCGCTGAAAGCGATGCGCGCAATTTTATCGATTCGGCGCCGGGCCCTGGGTCCTGCGCGACAGCGTCGACGGCAGGCTTGGGAAGCTCGGCAAATCCGCAGCTTCGCCTTTGGAAACCGGCAACCTTGAGGGTTCGTTCAAGGTCCCAGGAGCGTCACGAAGGCGGCACCCGCTCCGAAGAACGCCGCGCCCGCCGCCATGCCGGCCAGGGCGACCTGCCATGGGGCCAGGGCGCGGTTCCGTTCCAGCTTCGCCGCCTCGGCCATGAGCTTCTTCTGCTCGGCCACGAATTTCTGCGACTCTTCCATCGCGCGCAGGACCCGTGTGACCTGCTCCGCAAAATCGAGCGACTCGTGAGCGGCCGTCTCCGCCATCGACCGTGATCCCCGAAGGACTCGACCGCCGTCATGTCAGCTCTCGGCAGCCTGACGGCAAGGGCAGAATTCCTCACCCCGCCGTCTGGTCGAGCTTGCGTTCCACCTCGCCCTTCAGCTCCGGAAAATCCGCCTGCGTGTAGGCCCGGCCCCGGTGCGGATCCTCGGTGACCCCTTCATGCTCCAGCCGGCGCAGCTGGACCCGGCGGATCTTGCCCGAGATGGTCTTGGGCAGATCGGTCACGAATTCGAGCCCGCGCAGGCGCTTGAAGGTGGCGAGCCGGGCGTTGGTGAAGCGGAAGATGTCGAGGGCCGTCTCGGGCCCCGCGGAAGCACCCGCCACCAGTGACACGTAGGCCTTCGGGATCGTGTGGCGCATCGGGTCCGGCACTGGGACCACCGCGGCTTCCGCCACCGCCGGGTGCTCGATCAGCACGCTCTCCAGCTCGAACGGGCTGATCCGGTAGCCGGAGGATTTGAACACGTCGTCGGCCCGGCCCACGAAGGTGTAGCAGCCCTGGTCGTCCACGAACGCCACGTCGCCGGTGCGGTAGAGGTCGCCCTCCGCCCCCGACAGGTGGCCCTGGCCGTCGTCGTAGCCCTGCATCAGGCCGGCGGGACGGTGCGCGCCGAGTTCCAGGCAGACCTCGCCCTCCGTGGCCGGCTGGCCGTCGGCGTCGAGCACGCGGACCCGGTAGCCCGGCAGGGGGCGGCCCAGCGCCCCCGGCACCACCGGCTGGCCTGGCGTGTTGGCCATGAGCGCCGTGGTCTCGGTCTGGCCGTAGCCGTCGCGGATCGTGAGGCCCCAGGCGGTCTTCACGCGCTCGATCACCTCCGGGTTCAAGGGCTCGCCGGCCGCGCAAACCTCGCGCAGGGCGAGGCGCTTCCCGGTCAGATCCTCCTGGATGATCATGCGCCAGACGGTCGGTGGCGCGCAGAGCGTGGTGGCGCCGGTGCGCTCCAGCTGGGTCAGCAGCGCGGCCGCGTTGAACGGCGCTTGGTTGATCACCAGGATGGTCGCCCCGGCGTTCCAGGGCGCGAAGAACGACGACCACGCGTGTTTGGCCCAACCCGGCGAGGACACGTTGCAGTGGACGTCCCCGGGCTGGAGCCCGAGCCAGTACATGGTCGAGAGCGCGCCCACGGGATAGGAGCGGTGGCTGTGGCGCACGAGCTTGGGCTTCGCGGTGGTGCCGGAGGTGAAGTAGAGGAGCAGCGGGTCGTCGGCCCCGGTCGGGCCATCGGGCGCGAAGCTGTCCGAAGCGCCGAACGCGTCGTCGTAGGCGCCCCAACCCGCCTGGGCGGCGCCCGTGACGAGGCGGATGGCGCCGCCCGTGTCGAGGCCGGCGAACCGCGCGATCTGCTCCGGCCCGACGACGATCGCCCGGGGGCGGCCGCGGGCGAGGCGGTCCGACAGTTCGTCGGCGGTGAGCAGGGTGGTCGCCGGAATCACCACGGCGCCGAGCTTCATCGCCGCCAGCATGGTCTCCCACAGGGCCGGGACGTTGCCGAGCAGCAGGAGCAGGTGGTCGCCACGCTTCAAGCCGAGCTGTCGCAGGTGGTTGGCCACCTGATTGGAGCGCCGGGCGAGTTCGCCGAATGAAAAACTCTGCTCGGCGCCGCTACCGGCCTCGACGATCCGCAGGGCCGCCCGGTCGCGGCTCTCGGGGCCGGCCAGCACGGCGTCGAACCAGTCGAGCGCCCAGTTGAACGGCACCGGCTCGGGCCACGCGAAGGCCGAGACGGCGGCGGCGTAATCGGTGCGGTGGGCCAGCAGCAGATCGCGGGCCTCCTGGAAGCTCGGCATGGTCGTTCCCCCCTCCTCGTCGTTGCCTCTCCTGTCCCGGCTTCTTCAGGCCGGGATCAGGTCCTCGCCGGCCTCGCCGCGCCCGAGGCGCTGGACCATGCCGGTGTGGAAGTCCCGGATCTGCCCGGCGATCGCCCCGACGCTGCGGCCGTTGCGGGTGAAATCGTCGGCGTTCAGCGCGATCAGGCCAGCCGTGTAGCCGGCTTCGTTGTGTTCGAACGGGTCGGCATAGAGCCACGCCCACCAGTCCCGGGCGGGGATCAGGCTCGCGCCCGGCTTGACCCGCAGGGCTGCCAGCAAGCGGACGTGGCGCGCCAGATCCTTCCGCCAGACCGCCCGCGTCTCCGGCGCCACCCCGAAGGCCAGCAGCTTCACGAGGTGCTCGTTGATGGTCTCCTCGCGGCCCCGCGCCTTCTGGGCGACGATCGCGCGGGGGAAAGCCATCTCGAACCGGTGTTCCGAATCGTGGCCCAGGACATCCATGGCCCTCTGCCCGTTCAGGTGTTCTCGAACCGGGGCGGCCGCTTCTCCACGAAGGCGGCCATGCCCTCCTTCTGATCCTTGGTGGCGAACATGGCATGGAACACCCGCCGCTCGAAGCGGATGCCCTCGGCGAGCGTCGTCTCGTAGGAGCGGTTGACCGCCTCTTTGGTCATCATGGCGATCGGCAGCGACATCGACGCGATCGTCTCGGCCGCCTTCATTGCCTCGTCGAGGAGCTGGTCGGCGGCGATGACGCGGGAGACGAGGCCCGAACGCTCGGCCTCGGCGGCGTCCATCATCCGGCCGGTGAGGCACATCTCCATGGCCTTCGCCTTGCCGACGAAGCGGGTGAGCCGCTGGCTGCCGCCGATCCCCGGCATCACGCCGAGCTTGATCTCCGGCTGGCCGAACTGCGCCGTGTCGGCGGCCAGGATGATGTCGCACATCATGGCGAGCTCGCAGCCGCCGCCGAGCGCGTAGCCCGCCACCGCGGCGATGATCGGCTTGCGCACGGCGGTGAACCGCTCCCAGTCGCCGAACCGGTCGCCGGCATACATCTCCGCGTAGGTGGCGTGCTGCATCTCCTTGATGTCGGCGCCGGCCGCGAAGGCCTTGGCGGAGCCGGTGAGGACGATGCAGCCGATCTCCGGATCGGCATCCGCCTCGGTCGCCGCCCGGATCACCTCCCGGGTGAGCTGGAGGTTGATGGCGTTGAGCGCCTTCGGCCGGTTCAGCGTGATCAGCCGGACGCGGCCGCGCGTCTCGGTCAGGATCGTCTCGTAGGTCTCGCTCACGACTCGCCTCCCTGACCGCGGAGCATACGGATGATCGCGGAAAAGTCCTCGCCCCCGTGGCCGGCGCCCTCGAACAGGCCGTAGATCTGCGCGGCTTCGGCGCCAAGCGGCGTCGCGGCGCCGGAGGTGAGGGCTGCGGCCTGGGCGAGGCGGAGGTCCTTGAGCATCAGCGCGGCGGCGAAGCCCGGCTTGTAGCCGTTGTTGGCTGGCGAGGTCGGCACCGGCCCCGGCACCGGGCAGTAGGTGGTCAGCGACCAGCACTGGCCCGAGGAGACCGAGGCGACGTCGTAGAGCGCCTGATGCGACAGGCCGAGCTTTTCGCCGAGTGCGAAGGCCTCGCTGACGCCGATCATCGAGATGCCGAGGATCATGTTGTTGCAGATCTTGGCCGCCTGCCCGGCGCCGGCATCGCCGCAATGGAACACGTTCTTGCCCATGGCCTTGAGCAGGGGCTCGGCTCTGGCGAAGGCGGCGTCCGTGCCGCCGGCCATGAAGGTCAGCGTGCCGGCCTTCGCGCCACCGGTCCCGCCGGAGACCGGCGCGTCGACCGACAGGCAGCCCCGGGCCTCCGCGAGGGCGTGGGCCTTGCGGGCACTCTCGACGTCCACCGTGGACGAGTCGATCAGCAGGGTGCCGGCCGGCAGCGCCTCGGCGAGCTGCGTCCAGACCTCGATCACGTGCCGCCCGGCGGGCAGCATGGTGATGACCACATCCGCGCCCTCGACCGATTCCAGGGCCGAGCCCGCCACCGCAATACCGCCGGCGCGGGCCGTCTCCAGCGAGGCCGGCGCCAGATCGAAGCCGCGCACCGTATGGCCGGCCTTCACGAGGTTGGCCGCCATGGGGCCGCCCATGTTGCCGAGACCGATGAACCCGATGGTCTGCGCCATCCAACCCTCCCTGTATTGTTGTTGCTCGCCTCTCCCACCCGCCTTCATCCTGAGGGCAGACCAGATCCCCCAAGCGCTCTCCCTCCCCCCTCTGCGGGGGAGGGAGACCGCCGGGGCGAGCTGGTCTGCCCTCACGACGAAGCCGGGCGGGAGAGGCGAGCAACAACAATACAGGCAGGGTTGGATGGCGCAGATCATCGGGTTCATCGTCCTCTGCAACATGGGCGGCCCCATGCCGGCCAAGCTCGTGGCGGCGGGCCAGACGGTGCTGGGCTTCGATCTGGAGCCGGCCTCGCTGGAGACGGCCCTCGCCAGGAGTCTTGCGGTGGCGGGCGCGGCCGGGGAACCGGTCGAGTGCGAGGAAATAGTTATTACCATACTGAAATCAGAACAGCAAGTGGGTGCGGTTGCGACCTAGCTTTCCGAGGCGGCGCCGGTGGTCCGCGTTCGCACCCACACGGTCAATGACCTGCAGGATGGCCTCGCGCTGCAAGAATCCTTCACGCGTCTCCACGTACTCCAGGTTCCTCCCGGTGCCTTTGCTTACCTCGACACACCTGGCGGACTGCCCCGCTGCCGTCGTACTGTGAATCGATATCGCGGCCGCGCACACTCCTCTTTCATACTGCCGCAACGCCTACCG
>NZ_JAKSYG010000258.1 GCF_022829725.1 Methylobacterium sp. E-005
GCGGGACATGGCCCGCGACATCGCGCGGTCCGAGGAAGGCAAGACCTCACGACGCGAGCGCAAGAAGGTCGAGATGCTGTTTGCCCACCTCATGCGCATCCTGAAGCTGGACCGCCTCCGGCTACGAGGACCAAACGGAGCGAAGGACGAGTTCCACCTCGCAGCCGCCGCCCAGAACCTGAGGAAGCTAGCCAAGATCATCCCGGTCCCGCAGCCGAGCCCGGCTTGACCGGCAGGGGAAAACCCGGCCCGGGAACGAGGGCTCGCCCCGCCCGCGCTCCGATCTCGGCCGCCGACGAGTTTTTCAACAAAATTGACCCAACGCAGCCGCTGAAACCGCCTTGGGCGCTTCTCCAAAGCGGTCGTTCGTCTGATCGTCCGGTTATTTCGCTCCGGATGGGAGCAGACCTTGTGCCTTTGCCCCGGAGCGGACGTTCCGCAGAAGCCAGTCTACGACGTACCCGAGAGCGGACGTTCGTCGTCGCGTGGGTTCAGGTGGAGATACTTCGGATCAAACTCGGCGAAATCCATCAGCCGCGCAGCGTTGGGAATGCGCAGGCGCTTACTCCTCCATTCGAGCAGGCCCTGACCTCTCAGATCTTGAAG
>NZ_JAKSYG010000259.1 GCF_022829725.1 Methylobacterium sp. E-005
AGCTCGGTCTAGTCGGCTACGACCAGCGTGAGGATGGCAAATGGGGCTGGCAGATCACACCGCACGGGCGCGCTGCGCTTGAGCAGTCCGCCTAACCCCGCCTCCCCTTCTCTTACCTGAGGAGACAGATGATGAGCGAGCTTGCCGACGCTTGGATGCACACGGAGTTCATCGTGGCTCATATGCTGCGGTCGCCGCTGGCCCTCGCGATCGGCCATGCGGAATGGCTGCTGATCCTGATCTGCCTCGCCGTCTGGGTCTGGTGGCCATTCGGCTTGCTGGCTCTCTGGATCAGCCTGCGGCTCACGCGGGCTATCGGCAATGAGACATGGGACGAATTTGTATCTGACCCCGCCTAACCCCGGATCCTAGCCCATGTCCTCAGAAGACACCCATACCCTAAGAACCCGGCTTGCCGCTGCAGAAGCGGAGAGACTGCCGGATGAGATCGTGAAGGCGATCGACAGCCTGCATCATTGGGCTTTCATGCAAGGGGCGGTCCCACCGGGGACGACATCCGGCAACCGAGCCGAAGAGCTAGCATATGCCAAACGATCCGCCCTCGAAGTCACGATCCTCCGGCATCTGTCCGCCGCCCTCGCCCGTGCAGAGCGGGCAGAGAAGGCGCTGGGAAGCTTCGAAACGACGGGCAGCGACCTTCGGTGGCTGTCGCAAAACGTCCCGCCGGGCATGCCAGCGGAGCGCGCTGCGATTGATCGGCTCATTCGGGACCATAAGCGGATGCTCGCCGCTCTCTCTTCTGTTGCCGAGGAGGCTTGAGGGATGGGTATTGACCCCAATTGCCAGCGAGCCGGGAAGTGGTTCAGAGGCTGCCGGTTTGAGGCTCGCTACACATACGGCGCGGCTCGCGTTCTGACCCACGCAGAACTCTCAAACACGATCTTCGGTGACATGCCGAAGGCGTTGGCAGCATGCCGACCAGCCACCTACGTTCGCGATGTCTGCCGAACGTGCGGGCGAGTTGCTCCCTCCCCCACCCAGGAGCCCTGAATGTCCTCAGATGCAGCAGGAGTAGGACGGGGCGGGAAGCTGAGCGCTGATCAAATGAACGCGCTCAAGTCGCTCTCGACACTTAAGGGCGGTTGGCTCGCCTGTCGCCCGGGCAGCAACTTCATGCCGTACTGCTATTTGCAGACACCGAGCGGCGATGTTGACGGCGAACAAATGGAAAGCCTGTGGCGGGCTGGCCTGCTGTCTGCTGAGCCGTATTCTGGATCGCTCCGCGCATCACTTGGTGGCGGGGACTATGGACCTTACGGGCATATACCTGAGTTTGAGCTGAATTTTGATTGGACAGTCAGCCCCGCCGGCCGCGCAGCCTTATCACAAGGGGAGGAGACGTGATGCGACAGGACGTAATCCGGCTGCGGATCTATCTCGTTGGCGGGCAGACTCTGGAGCGCATCGTACCGGTGACGGACGGCGAGCCGGTCACGCAGGACTCTTTGGGATCCTTCGCGAAAACCATGCTCAGCCTCGACGGCCTTTGGCTCCCGGCCGGTGATCGTAGGGCAATCGCCATTCCGGCGATGAAGAACGTGGCCCTAATCGAGGCGGAAGGCGTCGGCGTTGGTGAGCAGATCTGACCGTACCCCTCCCCGTCATCTCGAAGCTCTCAGAGCCATCCAGGCCAATCCAGGCGGCTTACGGATCTCAGCCCATCCAACAGCGATGAAGGCCTTGGAAGTCATCGGCTACGTGGAGGCTCGGCCACCGAAGGCGAAGCCGAAGGAGATGCGGTGGTTCCTGACGCAATCCGGACGGGATCTGTTGAGGGCGTTGGGGGCGGGGGAAGCGGAATAGGCGGACGGGAACTCCGTCGAACAGGGGAAGCCGATGCAAGAGACGAACGAACAGCACGACGCGCGAGTGCAAGCGGCGCTCGCCGCATGGCGCGAAACTCTCCGCACAGCGACGGTCGACGAAGAGCCCGAGGATACCGAATGGGGCGCCATGGAAGCGGCCTTGCACGCCGCCGACGAGCTGCGCGCCGCCCGATAGGGCAGAGGGGAAAGAAGTCGAACTCGGGAGGTGAGAGGCCGATGGGCGTCTGTTCATACTGCCTGATGTGGCAGCGCGACGAGTGTTTCGGGTGGGATCAGGCCAAGGCTTGCGCCAAGATTTCCGGCCCCGACGATCCGAAGTATCTGACCCGAAAAGCTGAACTCATGGAACGTGATGCGAGCCAGCTTCGGCGTGAAGCGCGCGAGATTGAGTTTCGTGCCGGAGTGGAGGTCGGACACAAGCGCCGGGCCGCGGAACGGCTTGACGCCGAACGCGCGGCGCTGCTGGCGAAGATCGCGGGCGCGGCCTGAATAGGGCGGAGGGGGCAGGAGATGACGATGAAAACAGCCCGGTTGGAACAGACGCTTACACCGCCACCGCTCCGCAATAGACTCGACCTTCCGAACGGCTGGTCCCTGCGCTGGGGCGATCCGAAGACGCACATGACGTGCTCGCTGCACGACCCGGCCGGCGAGCATATCGGCAACCTGATGCTGGCCGACGCGGAGCGGTTCGCGGCGGCTATGAAGCCTGCGAGTTAGGTTCCGGTGGCAACCGCATGGCGCGGAAAATCAGGTCGATCATCGTCCGCCGGCCCTTCCGTCTCAAGGGCTTGGGGCGCGGCTGGCGATCCAAGCGGCTGTCAGGCTTCTGGCACGACAGCATGAGGGTCCGGCGGCCGAAGTAGCAGAGGGGGCAGGGTTTGATTAAGGGGTATCCATGATCGCGCTACCGAAGAACCGCTTCTGGCGACGCGTCATTTTAGAGCTTTCCGCCGTCGGTATCAGCACCGTGGCGATGCTCGCTTGCACGACCGCAATCATGGTCATTTGGGGCTGGCAGGCAGACACACGGTCAGCGCTCGTTATCGACGGGTTTGTGTGGGGTTGGCTGTCCCGACATTGGCGGGATTGAACGACCAGTTCGAAAGCGGGGGCATCCGCCGGCCCCAAGAACGCATTAAGGCCGCTCCAGCATTTGCCGGGCGGCCTTGTCTTCAAGGGCGGGGGAGAGGGGCTAGGAGGGTCGAATGTACGCGCTGTTCGCCGGGCTGATGTACTATCCCGAAGGCGGCTGGGGCGATCATCGGCTAACCACGCCGGATCTAAGTT
>NZ_JAKSYG010000170.1 GCF_022829725.1 Methylobacterium sp. E-005
CGCGGGAAGCCGCTGCGATCCCGATAGGAGCGCTTCCGACCCACCGCACGGCTGTGCCGGGCCGTGCTGGCCTGAGCGTCGATCAGGTCGACCGCCGTGATGCCCAGCAGCAGGGCCAGGGCGATCACGACATTGTCGCGCTTCGGGTTGCCCGGCCGCAGTGCCGTCAGCACGGTCGCGATGTCGAGCCCGTCCCCGGCGACCCGGCTCCACAGGCCGAGGTTCTTGTCGACCGACAGCGCAAGGATGCCGCTGCCGATCTCCCGGGCGCCGTAGACGCGAATTAGCGCCTCCTTGCCCTCCATGCCGAGCGCCCGGGTGATGCTCCGGGGTGCCAGGAGTTCGGTGAGACCCAGGCCGAGGCTGAACCAGCCGAGACCCTTGGCGAGGCTGTCCGGCACGCCGCGCGAACTCGGACCGGAGCGCAGGACCTTCGGATCGCCCTTGGATCGCGTGATGTTCGAAAGGCCCGCGAGGCTTGAAATGTTCGTCATGATCTCCCTCTCGCGTGTCAGGGTTTGAGAACGACCTTGATGCAGCTGTCCTGCTTGTCCCGGAACGTCCGGTACATCTCGGGTCCCTTGTCGAGCGGGGCCTCGTGCGTGATGACGAAGGAGAGGTCGATCTGCTCCTCCTCGATCCGGCGCAGGAGATCGCCGGTCCAGCGCTGAACGTGAGTCTGGCCCATGCGGAAGGTCAGGCCCTTGTTCATGGCCGCGCCCATCGGGATCTTGTCGACAAGACCGCCATAGACGCCCGGGATCGAGATCAGGCCGCCCGGCCGGCACACGTAGATCATCTCCCGCAACACGTGCGGCCGGTCGCTCTCGGCCAGGAGGATCTGCTTGGCCCGGTCGTAGACCGTATCGGGCATGGCGGGGCTGACGTGGCTCTCCATGCCGATGCAGTCGATGCACTTCTCCGGGCCCTCGCCGCCGGTCAGCTCGTTGAGCCGCTCGACGACGCTCTCGGTCTCGAAGTTGATCGTGATGGCGCCGCCCGCCTCGGCCATCTCCAGCCGCTCCGGCAGACAGTCGATCGCGACCACCTGTTCGGCGCCGAGGAGGATGGCCGAGCGGATCGCCATCTGGCCGACCGGCCCGCAGCCCCAGATCGCCACGGTGTCGGTGGGCTGGATGTCGGCCTGCACGGCGGCCTGCCAGCCGGTCGGGAAGATGTCCGAGAGGAACAGCAGCTTCTCGTCGGGGATGCCCTCGGGCACCTTCTGAACCGTCGTATCGGCGAACGGCACGCGCAGGTACTCGGCCTGACCGCCTGGATAGCCGCCGGTGAGATGCGTGTAGCCGAACAGACCCGCGGTGGTGTGGCCGAAGACCTTCTCGGCGAGGTGCTTCTTGCGGTTGCTTTTCTGACACACGGAAAAGTAGCCGCGCTTGCACTGGTCGCACTCGCCGCAGACGATGGTGAACGGCACCACCACGCGGTCGCCCTTTTTCACCTTGCCGTTGAGGCCGCGCCCGGTCTCGACGACCTCGCCCATGGTCTCATGGCCCATGACGTCGCCCGGCAGCATGGCGGGGATGAAGTTGTGGAACAGGTGCAGGTCGGAGCCGCAGATCGCGCAGCTCGTGACCTTGATGATGGCGTCGCGCCCGTCCTCGAT
>NZ_JAKSYG010000260.1 GCF_022829725.1 Methylobacterium sp. E-005
GGGCGCCAGCGCCTTCAGGAACTTCAGCATCTCCGGCGTCAGTTTGCCGTCCCAGCGGGTTCGCGCTGTCGCAGCGAATGCTCGTTTCAGTCCGTCACCCATCTCGTTTCTCTCCTATCGGTATGGGGGAGGGGTTAGGCGGGGTCGGACGGTACGAGCGGCTTCCAGCGAAGCAGTCGATCCAGCGCATCCGTCACGAAGCGGGCCGAGCTACCGGAATGCCGCTGAGCCTCGAACAGGGCGACCAACGCCACCACATCGCGCTCAAGCATGATGCGATTGTTCGTGCGCCTGCCGGGGAGGGCCGCTAGTTCGCTCTCCGCATGGTCGACTAGGGTCGGCTGCCGCTCGTTAGCTTGGGCGTCGCGAAGCTGCTCACGCAGGCAATCGGAGGATCCGGCCGCGGATGAGCAGCCGCGCTCTACGTCGGCATCGCAATACTCACAGGGCATCAGGCGTTTCCCGACAGCAGCCACGCCATAAAGGCGAGCCAAACGAGGCACGGCAGCACGACGCAGACGAGGCCGGTCATGCAGAGTAAGAAAATGCCGAGGCTCTCAGCCATCGCTTACGCCTCCTCGCCAATTGGAGGAGGATTGCCGACCGATATCGCAACTGGCGGATGCACTGCACCAACCACGAGCAGGTAGATCGGCTCGCCGGCCGTGATGAGCGCAATTTCCTCCGGCGTCGGCATCCATGCCGAGACCATGCGGTTCACGCCGGGGCTATGCGGCTCATCGCGGATCGGCAGCCCACCGCAGATGCCGTCCTTTGCAGGATCCCAGTCTAGCGGCGCCCCAAGGTTGCGGGTCGCGCCCGTCACGCGTCCGATGTGCATCACTCGGCTCCGGGGTGCGTAGGAACCGGCTCGCGACGGCTATGGATGCCATGCGGGTTGATCTTGGCCGGCGGGGCAATGGCCGCTGCCTCGCCCTTGAGCGTCAGACCGACGCGCAGGTCCCCGCGCACCTCCAGATGGCCGGTCGTCAGCAGGCGCAGCCATGTGACCGGATCAAAGCCAAGCAGCCGGACGCCGCTGGCGACGATCTTACCGTGCTTGTCGAGAACGCCTTCGCCGCCGTGAGCTTTCAGCTTCACAAGCGCGGACTGCTGCGGGTCTGTGACCTTGGGCATATACGCCTCCTGTTGATGTTGATAGCCTTAAGGGCTACAACCATAGGCGTCAAGAAGAAATAGCCCAGGAGTCCATTTTGCTCGCCCGCAAGCCTTCGGCCGTGTACGAAGCGGCTATGATTGATGCGGCACAGATGCGGGCGGCCCGGGCAATGCTCGGGTGGCGGATGGAAGACCTGTCTGCCAAAGCCGGCGTGTCGCTCGCCAGCATCAAGAACATTGAGCGCGGTGTCACAGACCCAAGGGCGAGCACACTCCGATCAATCCAGGCCGCGCTTGAGGGGGCGGGTATCGTGTTTCTTGATGCTGGCGACATGCGCCCTGGCGGCAAGGGCGTTCGGCTCAAGAGTTGATCGCTTGTCGGCTCCGAACCCCTCGCAAACCATCTTCCGCCCGCGAGCGCACCAAACCCAAGCCCGACTGATCGCATGTGATAGCGCTCCCGCATCATCCGGTGCATACTGGCGTCGAGTTTGAGCTTCGCAACGAGCGAGGCACCGATCCGGCGAGGTCCGGCGGTGGAAAGGCGACTGCTTCTTACAGGAGGCATCGCAACGGAGCGGGCGGGGCAATCTCCGCTCGCTCCATGCTACGGCTTCGCTCTTTCGCCAAGTCGGAGACCGACGCCGATGCCTGAGATCCCCGAGCTAGATCCCTACGAAGCCCTCACTCACATCCGCACCTTCGCCCGGGTCGCCCTCAATAACCCAGAGCCGACAGAACGAGCCTACGAACAGGTTCTGCGGGAGATCCTGAAGGCCTGCGATCTCGCGCTGCCGGCCAAGCGTCGCGCGTCTCGCAAACCCCAGCCCGACTGATCCCCCGCAGGCTCCGAACCCCACGCAAACCCCTTCCTTCAAACCCCGACTGATCCTCACCCTCGGAGAGGACGGGGAGGGGGCCAAAACCGGTTTGCAGGACCGGGAAATTGCCCAACGAATTCAACACAGCCTCAGCCGGGAGATTTGCAAAAAAGCCTTTATATATCAACGCCCCGGATCAGCCTGGGGGACAGGGGGTCGTCGGTTCAAGTCCGGCCACTCCGACCATTCTTCCTCAATCGTCGATGTTCATGCCTGGAGCGGCCCGTCACATGACGCGCTCCTCGATCGAGGAAGGGGCGGCATCCGGCTGGCTGCCTGCTCTTGAGAGCGACGCGATCGACGCCGCGGCGCGCGGCACGGCGCCAAACTTACGCGATCGCGCCATCGTCCGCAGATCCGACCCGTCGTGGCTGTCCTGGTCGGCGCACTGGTCCCCAAGACCCTGAAACGCGACGCCCGCATCCAATCCGTGAACGCGACTACTTGTCGGACAGGCCGGCGGGTTCCGCGATGAGTGCGGCGGCCGTGAGCGTGACCGCGCCGGCCGCTTGCCGCAACTCGTAGCGCGCGACGCCGTCCGCGAGCTTGACGAGGCAAGCCAACAACAGCCCAACCAGCAGGCAACGGCGGAGGGTCAGCGTGGGAAACAGCATGGCGAGCGCCTCGGGGAGACGATGGCACGCTAGCTGAGCCGGGGCGCGATAGCTGCCACGGCGAAAGCACAGCCGCACGCATTGAGAGCGGCGGCGCCGTGGCGAACGTTCGGCAAGCTTGAGGCTCGGTGACCGCCGCGAGACCGATACCGTACCGAAGCCCGCTACGGTCCGGTATGCGCTCCTGCCACGAACCGCGCGATGTCGTCCGCGGTCGGGGCCTGGCCGCTGAACGGGAAACTCAGCGACCGCACGATCTGGCCATGGCCGAGCCCGGGGTAGATGTGCGTCTGCGCGGGGTCCGCGCCGGCCTGCAACCGATCCGCGAGGGCGACCGTCGCGGACGGCTGAACGTCCCGGTCCTCCGCGCCGGTCAGCAGCAGGAGCGACGGGTGGCGGCCTGCGGCGTGGTTGATCGGCTGCATCGTCGGATCGACCCCCGAGAAGACCTGCTTGTCCAGGGGATCGGTCAGCGCGGCGCTCGCGTAGGGACCGGCCAGCCCGACGATGCCGGCGAGGTCCTCCGGCCTGGATCCGGCTTGCTTCAGCCACGTGGCGTCGAGCCCCAGCATGGCCGCCGCCCAGGCGCCGGAGGAGTGGCCCGCCACCACGACCCGGTGGGGATCGCCGCCGAACTCGGTTGCGTGGCCGATCGCCCACGCAACCGCCGCGGCGTTGTCGGCCAGGATGTCTGACAGGCTGGCGGCCGGGAAGTGCCGGAATTCGGGGATCACCACGACGAAGCCTCGCCGGGCAAAGGCCGCGCCGACATAGGCCACGCTCGCCTTCGAGCCTGTGCGCCAGCCGCCGCCGTAGAGGAAGACCATCACCGGGCTGGGTCCCGGAGCGTCCGGCCGGTAGATGTCGGCCAGATGCCCGCCCCCGGCCGCGTAGGCGCGGTCTGCATCCACGTGGACCTCGACCGGGGCGAGCAGATTCAGAACCACCAGGGTCGCGCTGACGATCTTGTCGCAGAGAAGGCCAAACATCGCTGAGTCCATCGCGGTCTGCGGTCGGGCCCGCGCGCGAAGCGTCCGTAACCCGGGCAACCTGCACACATCCGGGGTCGCGACGGCCGGTGGGCCTTCGCATCCCGGCGCGGACAGCAATCCCGATCGACGCTCGCGTATCCCGATGCCCGGCATGTAGGACGGCTGCCGGGGCAAATCTGTCCGTACGGATGGCCTAGGTGATTTCCAGTACGCCGAGCCTGTCGGTGACCGGAACCGAAATTCGCAGCGCGGGGGCAAGCGTGTCGGTGCGCACGGCGCCATCATCGGCGAAGCGGTGCAGGCGCAGGCTCCGGGGCGCGCGCGAGATCAGGACGTCCACCGGGTTCGGCGGTGCATCGGGCCGGGCGGAGAGGCTGCGCCGGTCCCAGCCGTCGATGCCGAGCCAGAGCGGCACGAGCAGGGCGCCATCCCGCCGGGCGAAGCGGGCGGAGATGAGGGCGGAGGTCGATGGCGCGGAGGCCACTTCGACATCACCGCCGAAGGGGGCAACCACGGCGGCGCCCCCGCCGAACAGCCGGACGAGGTTGCGGACGGCGGTGAAGGCGGGCGTGGGGCGGCCCTCGAAGGTCAGGAGCCCGAAGCGGCTCTCCGGATCGCCATCGCCGTGATCGAAGCTGGCGATCAGCTCGTACAGGTAGGTCCGTCGCACACCCTGCAGGTAGCTCCAAAGGAGCAGGCGCGGCAGATAGCGCGCCCGGAGCCCCTCGGAGACCGGCAGGTGGCCGCTGCCGGTTCCGAGCGCCGTGTGATAGCCGTTTTCGGTGGCGATCACCGGCGCCGGCCCGAAGACCGGTCGGGCCGCCGCGACGAAGCGGGCGAGGCTGCCGGCGCCCTGGGTCTCCGGATGCTCGGCGCCCGGATAGGGGTGGATGTTGCCGAGATCGACGAGGGCCGCGAGATCCTGCGCGGCCGCGACATGGCCCTGGATGTAGCTCGGTCCGGCGACCTTCACGGCGGGGTCGCGGGCGTCCGCCCGCGCCGCCCGGAACAGGGCCGCCTGATGGTCCGCCGAGAGGCGCGGAAGGTCGCGCCGGCCGGCGATCGGCGGTTCGTTGCCGCCCTCCGCGATGACGAGCCCGCCGCCGGCCCATCGGGCGATCGCGGCGAATTTGTCCGGCGGCACGCGCGGCCCCGGGGTCAAGCCGTCGTAGAACACGAGGCTGAAGCGGTAGCCGCGTTCGGCCAGGGCCGCGATCCGCCCGAACTGTCCGCCCGGCTCGGCACCGGTGAGCACGATGTCGTCGCGCAGATGCCGCACACCCAGTTCGTCGAGGGCGGCGGCGCAGGCCGCGAAGCGCGCGACATAGGGCGTTCCGCCATGGCCGAAATGGACGTTCACGCCGATCGAGTCGATCAGGTCATCGCAGAGGTGCGGCGGCGCGGCGGCCTCGGCGCGGCGGGCGGCGAGCACCCCCGCGGCCAGGGCCAGGACCGACCGGCGCGTGACGACGCTCATGCCCGGCCCGTCACGGCCTGGAGCCATCCGGACATTGTCGGCGCCGGCCGCTTCGCCGGCACCACGGAGGTGCGCCGGGTCGCGCACAGGAGGTCACGCACGGCCTGCCCGAGGGCAGCCTGGGCTTCCACCGAGCCGAGGTTGTGGTCGGCCGCCGGAACGATGGTCACGGGCGCGCCGAGGCGCCGGGCCACCTGGTCCGGGTTGCGGCCGAGGTGACGGCGCAAAGCGGCCAAGCCGGGGTCACCCGCGCTGTAGAGCAGGCGGATCGCGGCGCCGCGGCGCCGGATCGCGGCGACACGTCGGGCGACGGATCCCCCCGGATTCGGCGGTCGGAACGCGCGGCGGATCCGTCGCAGCGCCGTATCGAGCCCGCGCCGGGCCAGGACGCTGCCGATCGCCCGGACCCGGATCTGCCCGCGGATCAGCCGGCGCCACGTGTCACCCTGCTTGAGGAGCGCGGCGTAGGTCGCGGCGCTGCCGTAGGTCTGGCGGATGACGTCGTGGACATTCTGCTCCGGGTCCCAGTCGAAGCAATAGAGGTTGACGAGCAACGCCCCATCAATCCGCGGATCCCGGCAAAGCGCTTGGAACGCCGCATAGGCGCCGCTGCAGCCGCCGACGAGGACGATCGGACCGGCTCCGGCGATGGAGTCGACCGCCCGCATCACGTCCGTGAATCCATCCGGCGCAAACAGCGGCCAGCGCCCGTCCGGCCGGTCGACGCTGTCGCCGACGCCCGCGACGTCGAACCGGACCGAGGCGATGCCCTCGGCGGCGAGAGTCCGGGCGAGCCGCGTCGTCTGCCGGCCCCAGCCCGACCGCACGGTCATTCCGGTGGAGACGAAGAGGATTGTCGGCGCAGCGGCGTCCGGCCTGTGTGGCGCACAGCGCGTGCCGGACAGGCCCGAAGCCAATCGGATCGCCCCCTCGCTCCAGCCCGGGCCGGCGAGATGCGCGGATAGCGGGACTGGCGCCGTCGAGGCCGCCTCCACCGGTACGAGACCCTCGGCCGCGAAGGCTATGATGCGGGCGAAATCCGCCTCCGGCACTTTTACGAAGATCGGATCGCCCACGAGATGCGCGAGGCCCGCGAACGGCCCAGTTTCGACGACGCAGCCGCAGGCTTCCAGACGTCCGGCCAAGCTGCCGGTTTCGGATGACAGAAGGAGAACGCGCGGAGCGGGCGGCGTCGCAATCCGGGTGAGGTTCAGCGCAGACAGCTCGGCCTGAAACGGCGCCTCCATGCGGAAGCCGCCCACCGTAAGACATTCGGCTTCTGCCGGTGGGGCCGAGCCGTCGGGCAGGCGCCCGATCGTCTGGGCCCGCAGGCGCATCTCGCGCAGGTAGGCCCGTCCCGTGATCACTGGCGCCAGGAGGACGAGACGATCCACGGGTTCCGCCTCGGCGGCCAGGGTGGCGAGACTCGCGCCCAGGCGCAGGCCGACCAGGACAATCTCGTCGACGCCGGCCGTCTCGCGCAGGAACCGGACGGCCTGGCGGATGGCAGCCACACAGGCTGCGACGGTGGGCGCGTCGGGATCGGTGGAATCGCCCTCGCCGGGATAGTCGAAGCGCAGGGTCGGGCAGCCCGCCTCGGCGAGTTGCCCGGCCAGCGCCCGCCATGGGCGATGGGCCGCCATCTGTTCGAATCCGTAGGCGCCGCAGAGGACCACGCCGCGTCGCCCGGCGGCCGGATGGAGCCAGCCGAAGAGCCCCCCGAACGCCACCGGCGTCGGATCGAACCGAGCGGGGGAGGAGGCTGAGGCGGGTCGGGTCTCAGGCGTCATGGCCGAACTCCACGCTCTCGGTACCGTTGATGGCCCGCACGGTGCCGCGGGGCAGCCGCGCGCATTCCGGGAAGGCGATGAGCCGCGACGTCCCGGGCGCGAGATGAAAGCCGGTGTCGTCCGCTCGGGCGCCCGGGGCGCAGACCTGCACGCCGAAGGCGAACCGCTCGGTGGCGACCCGCAGGGCCGGACCTTCGTCCGTCATCACCGGCTCGGCGGTGAGGCCGATCACCGCCTGTGTGACCGGTCGCGGTCCAGGGAAGTGGAACGACTCGGCGACGACCTGCCCATCGGCATCGGTCAGACGCGCATGGGCGATATCGTGGATTCGCGGTCCGAACCGATAGCTGTCGGTGGCGTCGAAGAAGCGGCCGAGGAGATCGGCGGAGGTCAGCGTCAGCGATGCATGGCCGTCGAGGTCCACGGCGCGCTCGGCGCGCCCCGCGACGCGCCCGCCGCGATCGGTGAATGTCAGCGCCACCGTCAGGGCGCGGGCCTGCGCAGTCTCGTTCACCAGGTGGAGGTGCAGGCCGTCCAATCCTTCGTCGGTGATGAGGATCTGCACGGGGCGGAAGGCGCGCTTCAGGGCGTACCACGCGGATTTAGGGCGCTGCGTCCAGTCGATCACGCCCCAGCCGGCCCCCGGCCCGAGGTCGCGCAGCATCAGGACGAGGCCGCCGGCCGTCGGCGAGCGCGGGCGGCACCACTCGGCGAAAGTCGCCTCCATCACCTCGGCCACGGCCGCGCGGCCGAGATCGAGGTAGCGCTCCGGGTCCTCGGCGCGCAGCGCGGCGGGATCGACGTCGTAAAGACTGCCGACATAATGATCGCGAACGGTCTCGAAATCCCAATCGGCACCCCGGTCGCGGGGAATACCGGCCGACCAGTCCGGATCGGTCGGACCCGCCGGTCCCGGCGTCCCGGGCTCGGGCGGGTTGGCGAAGGCGAGGCATTCGCTGGCGAAGCCGACCTCGGCCCGGCGGGCATCGTCGAGGGGCCGGCAATAGGCGCCGACGCCGAAATAATGGGTGCAACCGCCGCGCGGCGAGAAGGGCAGGGCGCCGCCGGAGGGCGAGTTCGGCACGACCACGATGTCGGGGCGCTGGGCTGCCGCGAGCGGAGGCAGGGCCGTCTCGCAGTAGGCATCGGCCCAGATCGCGCGCGGCGCGCCCAGCATGGCGGCCTGCTGCCAGACCTCGCTGCCGCCGCACAGGATGGCGAGTGACGGCGCCGTCTGGGTCCGGTCGAGGAAGGCGGTGATCTCCCGGGTCAACGCCCTCGCGAAGTCCGGATCGTCGTGCGGGTAATCAAAATTGGCGAGCATCAGGTCCTGCCAGACCAGGATGCCGAGTTCGTCGCAGAGATCGAAGAAATCGGTCGCCGGATAGAGGGTCGTGCCCGGGACGCGCAGCATGTTCATGCCGGCCTCGCGGGCCAGCATCAGCAGCGTCCGGGTCCCATTCAAGCCGAGCCCGACGAGATCCGGCGGCATCCAGACGGCGCCGCGGCAGAAGACCGGTACGCCGTTGACGGCGAGCGATAGGCCCTCTTCGAAGGGCCGGGTCAACGACAGGGACCGGAAACCCACCCGGCCGAGATCGACGGTCGCGCCATCGATGCAGGCGGTGACCGCGTGACGGTTCGGCGTGCCATGGGTGTGCGGCCACCAGGGGGCAATTGCCGGCAGCACCATTTCACCGGCGAAGAGGCCCGGCTCTGCCTCGACGAGCGGCGTCTCACGCCCGTCGCAGCGGAGTGTGACTGCCCCGGCACCGCCCTCGATTGTCAGGCGTGCGCTCAGGCGGCCGGTCTCGCCGTCGAGGCTGGCGCGCAGGTCGGCCGAGACGGCCCCTGGGCGTACGGCCTCGACGGTGATCGGCCGGGTGGGGCCGACATGGTCGATCTCCGGGGCCCAGCCCGGCATGAAGCCGAGCGCGCTGGTTCGGACATGACGCAGCGAGCCCGGCGTGATCATCCGCGGCCGCCAGCGCCCGCGCTTGGCCGGCCGGTCGAGTTCCGCACGCAGCGATCGAAAGCAGAGCGCGAGATCGGATTCAACGGCGAGGTCGACCGCCACCGCGTGCGGCTCGAACATCGAGCGGGTGGTGAGGATCGGCACACCGTCGAGCCAGATCTCGGCGAGGGTCGCCAAGCCGTCGAAGCGCAGGCGGAACCGTCCTGGGCCGTTGAGCCGCGTCCGATACCAGACGTCCTTGTCGTGGATCGGCGACGGGGCCGTCTCCGACCAGCGGCCTGCCGCCTGCAGAGCCGACGCGGCGGTCCCAGGGACCGCGGCCGGGATCCAGTCGGTGACGCCGTCGAGATCGCCCGGCCCCGCGCAGGCGCCGGGCGACGTCAGGGCGAGCCGCCAGGGACCGGGTAAGTCCACCGGTGCCCGTCCGTCGACGCTGCGGATGAGGGCCATGGCCTGCCCTAGCGGCCGAGCGCGGCGTCCAGGGACGCGAAGACGCGCTCGTAGGTCGCCGCCGCCTTGTCGAGGCGCGGCGCCAGCCCCTCCGCCTTGCGGCGGTGGAAGGCCCGGGCGAGCTGGAACTGGAAGGCCTTCGCCTCACGGCTCAGTTCGGCGGCGGCCTCGGCAGCGGGCGCGAAGGGGCCGGCCCCGTTGGCGTCGAGCCAGGTGAGATGACTCGCCAGCATCTCGAAATTCGCGCCGAGCTGGCGGGTCGTGTTGAACGCGTAGGCGTGGAACACGCTGAGTGGCTGAACCACGAGCCCGTCAGCCGTGGCGGACAGCGCGTCGCGGAACGCCAGGACGGGGTTCCGCTCGGGCGCCCGGGCGCGATGCCTGGCGAGTCGCTCCAACGCGACACCGGGAAGCTCCGATGCCGGCAGGGGCGGCGCGACAACCTTCACGAATTCCGCGTAGGGCGGCAGCGTCGCGGGCCCGAAAATCCCGGCATAATCCGCCCCCGAGAGCCGGAAGCGGCCGGCATTGTGGAGGTAGTCGAGCTCTTCGGCCGCCGGGTCGAGGGCCAGGATGCCGATCGTGGTCTTGCCGTGGTCGCGCCCGTAGGTCGTACCATGCGTGTCGGGCAGGTGGATCGCATCGACCTCGACCAGCACCGGCCGGCCCGCCGCCATCTGCGTCACAGCGTGCGACTCGAGGCCCGCATAGACCGCGAGTTCCAGCACCTCCAGGCCGTAGAGCCGCTCGATGTCGCCGGGCGGCGGCTTGAAGAAGGTGAACTGGTCGCCCTCGAAATCCTGCCGGAGCGTGAAACCCAGCATCGCCTCGGGGACGAGGCCGCGGCCGTGCAGAAGCTCGATCCAGAGATCGACGTAGCAATTCGTCTCCGGCCAATCCCGCGCCCCGTCATGGAGCGGATGTGGGACGTAGGGCCCCGCGATCCCGAGCCCCGCGGGCAGGCGCAACGCGGCGGTCATGGGCTCAGCCCCAGAGCGCATCGCGCACGGCCTCGGGCCATGCGGCGAGGTCGAGGCCATGGTGCTTCAGGAGGGCCAGGGTGATCCGCTCCAGGCCGAAGCCGACGCAGGCCGTGTGAGCGACGCTGCCGTCGGCCTGACGCAGCTCCCAGGTGCTGCCGAAATGGTCCTGGTGGTAG
>NZ_JAKSYG010000018.1 GCF_022829725.1 Methylobacterium sp. E-005
CGGGGTCTTCAGCCGCGCCGCCCAGGGCATGAGCGCCAGCACGACCTCGGAGATGTAGCTCGCGATGACGAGGTTGACCTTGTCCTCCGAGACCGCCCGCTGGAAGGCGCGGACCGCATCCGAGGCTGACGACTTGTCGTCGTAGGTGACGACCTGGATCTGCCGGCCGTCGATCCCGCCCTTGGCGTTGATCTCGTCGGCGGCGAGCTGCACGGCCTGCGGGATCGAGGCCCCGGCCACGGACTGCGCCTCGGCGATCACGCCGATCTTGATCGGGTCCGCGGCGTGGGCCGGACCTGTGAGCATCGATCCCGCCGCCAGCAAAGCAGGCAGCATGCGCCGGATCTGGGCGCGCCGGACGACGGCACGCGCGGTCTCGGACATCGGCGTTTCCTCAATCTGTGCGCCCGAATTTTTTATTCGCGGGCTTGGCACTGACTGTAGCCGGGGCTCGACGGATCACAAGGGGCGGCCGCCGCGCCGCGGGTGACGTTTCCGGCGAGTCGTTCGCGCCCGGGGCTTCCGGGCTCCGCGGCCCGGGCCTAGGCTCGCGCCCGGCACCGCACGAATGCGGGCCCGATGGCCTCGAATAAGGGCGGATCATCCGGTGAGGAACGCACGCACGTCCGGGCCCGTCCCGGGCCGGGGCTCGGCCCCACGAGTCTGCGCATGAGTCTGCGCTGGACCCGACGGCCCGAGGGCTCGACCTGGGGCGATTTCGGCCCCGACGACGAGTTGGGCCGCCTCAACCTCCTCACCCCCGAGAAGGTGCGCCAGGGCGTCGCCGAGGTGCGGGAGGGCCTGACCTTCTGCCTCAGCCTGCCCCTGGACCTGCCGGGCGGCAATGCCCTCAACCCGCGCCGCCACCCGCCGCAGATCACTCCGACCCGGCGCGCCAACGGCCGGCCCAACATGAACTTCCCGGTCTGCGAGGAGGTCGACGGCGCCACCGACGTGATCTGCGACGACCGGGCGCTGATCCACCTGCAATACTCGACGCAGTGGGATTCGCTCGCCCATGTCGGCTCGCTGTTCGATGCGGACGGGTCAGGCGCGGCGCCGACCTTCTACAACGGCTTCCGCGGCGGCCGGGACATCGTCGGGCCGGAGCGCGCCGAGGCAGCGGACCAGCCCTCCCAGGCCAAAAAACTCGGGATCGAGCGGCTGGCTGAGAGGGGCATGCAGGGCCGGGCCGTGATGATCGATCTGCGCGCCCATCTCGGCGACGCCAAGACCAAGGTCGGCTACGACCAGCTCGCCCGGATCCTGGAGGCGGACGGCGTCGTGGTGGAGCCCGGCGACATGGTCTGCCTGCACACGGGCTTCGCCGAGCGGCTGATCGCCATGGGCGGGACACCCGACCCGAAGCTCGTCCACAATCTCTGCGCCGGGCTCGACGGGCGGGATCCGCGGCTCCTCGACTGGATCACCCGCACCGGGCTCTGCGCGCTGATCGCCGACAACTACGCCGTGGAGGCCTATCCGGCGGGGCCCGGCCCCGCCTGCTGCGCGACGCTGCCGCTGCACGAGCACTGCCTGTTCAAGCTCGGGGTCAATCTCGGCGAATTGTGGCACCTGACGCCGCTCGCCGACTGGCTGCGGGCGCACGGCCGCTCCCGCTTCCTGCTCACCGCGCCGCCCCTGCGCCTGCCCGGGGCGGTGGGCTCGCCGACGACGCCGATCGCCACGGTATGAGGGGAGGGCGGCATGACCGAGATCGCGATCGTCGGCGGCGGCCTGATGGGGCACGGCATCGCCCTGGTGCTGGCGCTCCGCGGGCACGCCGTGCGGATCACCGACACGGCTCCTGAGACCCGCGCGCGGATCCCGGCCCTCATGGCCTCCGCGCTCGCGACCCTGCGGGAGGCGGGCGCCGCCCCGGAGGGCTGGGATGCCGAAAGGCTCAGGCTGGCCGTCCGGGTCGAGGCGGAGCTCGAACCCGCCGTGGCCGGCGCCGGCCTCGTGATCGAGGCGATCACCGAGAACCCGGAGGCGAAGCGCGCCCTCTTCACCGAGCTCGACCGGCTCTGCCCGGCCGACACGATCCTCGCCAGCAACACCAGCTACCTCGACGTCTTCCCGCTGATCCCCGAAGCCCGGCAGGCGCGGGCACTGATCCTGCACTGGTACACGCCGCCCTACATCGTCGACCTCGTCGACGTGGTGCCGGGCCCCGGGACCGATCCGGCCATCGTCGCCGCGATGGCCGATCTGGTGCGCGGCCTCGGGCAGGTGCCGATCGTGCTGAAGCGCTTCATCCCGGGCTACATCGCCAACCGCATCCAGCAGGCGATCAGCGCCGAGGTGTTCCAGCTCCTCGACGAAGGCGTCGCCGCGCCGCGGGACATCGACGACGCGATCATCCACGGCCTGTCGTTACGCATTCCGATCCTCGGCCACCTCGCCAAGGCCGACTTCACCGGGCTGGAACTGACGCAGCGGGCGCTCGCCAATGCGAGCTACGCGCCGCCGCCCCCGCGCACCCGCTCCGAGACCCTGGACGCCCTCTGCGCCGAAGGCCGCACCGGGGTGATGGCGGGGCGCGGCTATTTCGACTGGGGCGGGCGCCCGCCCGAAGAGCTGTTCCGCGAGCGCGACCGCAAGCTCCTGGCGCTCAAGGCCGCGATGGCCGGGATCGGCCGGATGGAGGGGACATGATCGGGGCGGATTTTTCCGGACGGCGCGTCCTCGTCACCGGGGCCTCGTCGGGCATCGGGCTCGCGACGGTGGCGATGTTCGCGCGCAACGGCGCCACGGTGGCGCTGAACCATCTGCCCGACGATCCCCGCGGCCCCGAAGAGGTCGAACGGCTCGCCGGAGCGGGCTTTTCCGTCATCGCCCTGCCCGGGGACGTGTCCGAGCCCGGGGCCGCCGAGGCGATGGTGGCGGACGGGATCGCGCGGCTCGGCGGCCTCGACGTGCTCGTCAACAATGCCGGCACGGCGGGCACCACCACCCCCATCGCGTTCGAGGACCTCGACGCGATGACCGAGGATTTTTGGGCCACCATCCTGGCCACCAACTTGCTCGGCCCGTTCCGCTGCGCGCGTGCGGCGGCAGCAAGTCTCAAGAAAAGCCGGGGCGCCATCGTCAACACCGCCTCGGTCGCCGGGCTCGGGCGGCGCGGCTCGTCGGTCGCCTACTCGGCCAGCAAGGCCGGGCTGATCAACCTCACCCGCAGCCTCGCCCGGGCGCTGGCCCCCGACGTGCGGGTCAACGCGGTGGCGCCCGGCCTCGTCGCCACCCCCTGGACCCAGCCCTGGTCCGAGGAGCGCAAGGCCTCCACCGTCGGGCGCACCATGCTGGGTCGCATGGCCCGGCCGGAGGACGTCGCCGAAACGATCTTCTTCCTGGCCGCGGGGGCGGCCTACATCACCGGCGAGACCCTCACGGTCGATGGCGGGGCCCTGTGAGTTCGAGGACACCAGCGATGTCGCGCACCACCGTCATCACCTGCGCCCTCACGGGCTCCTTCGACACGCCGAAGAAGAACCCGGCGGTGCCGGTGAGCCCCGAGGCCATCGCGCGATCCGCCCTGGAGGCGGCGTCCGCCGGGGCCGCGGTGGTCCACATCCATGTCCGCGATCCCGCGACCGGCGCGCCCAGCATGGAACTCGCCCATTACCGCGAGGTGGTCGAGCGGATCCGCGACAAGAACGATGCCGTCATTCTCAACCTGACCACGGGGGCGGGGGGCCGGTTCGTGCCGGGCGACCCCGATCCGGCCAAAGCCGGCCCCGGCACGACCTTCGTGAGCCCGGAGGCGCGCACCCGGCACGTGGCGGCGTTGCGGCCGGAGATCTGCACCCTCGACATCGCCACGATGAATTTCGGCGAACACCTGTTCCTGAACACGCCCGCCCATCTGCGGGCCATGGCGGGGCAGATCCGGGAGGCCGGCGTGAAGCCCGAGATCGAGGTGTTCGACCTCGGCCAGATCGAGCTGGCCCGGCACCTGATCGCCGAGGGGCATCTGGCGCGCCCGCCCCTGTTCCAGATCTGCCTCGGCATCCCCTGGGGGGCGCCAGCGACGCCCGAGGCGCTGGTGGCGATGCGGGCGCGGCTGCCGGAGGACGCGATCTGGTCGGCCTTCGGGATCGGGCGGCAGGAATATCCGATGCTGGCGGTGGCGGCCGGGATGGGCGGGAACGTCCGGGTGGGGCTGGAGGACAACCTGTACCTGTCCCATGGCAAGCTCGCGCCGAGCAACGCGGCGCTGGTCGAGAAGGCGGTGAGTTTGCTCGCCCATATCGACCGCGAGCCGGCCACGCCCGATCAGGCGCGGGCGATCTTTGGTTTGGCGCCACGGGGATAGAGCGCCCGCCCGCCGAGCCAAACAGGGTCGTCGGATCGGATCCCGCGGGCGCCCCACCGGTTCGAAACGGGGACGCGCGTCACGGGACGGGGCGTTGCCGACCCTGGATCGCGCTCGGCCCATCACCGTGAAAGAGCTGGGCCCGAAGGCCCGTCAGCCCTGCTTCGGCAGGGCCGCGATGAGGTCGCGCAGGGTGGTGATGGTCGACGCGTCGGCCACACCGTCCACCCGCGCCTGCCGGAAATGGCGCTGGAACGCGGTGACCACCGCGTGGGTGCGCGCGTCGAACAGCCCGGTGACCGGCAGATCGTAGCCGTAGAGGGCGAACATCGCCTGCAGGGCCTCGACGGGCTGGCCGGCATCGCCCTGGGCGAAGAAGCGGCCGTCCCGCAGGCTCGTGGGCGGCACGTGGTGGCCGATGCCCGCCGCCGCGAGGCGGTCCCACGGAAACGTCTCGCCCGGATCCTCCTTGCGCTCGGGGGCGATGTCGGAATGGGCGAGAACCCGCTCGGACGGGATCGGCCAGCGGCCCAAAATGTCCCGGGCCAGCGCGATCACCGCCTCGATCTGCGCCTCCGGGTAGGGCGGCAGCCCGCCGGCATGGCCCGGATGGACGATCTCGATCCCGAGGGAGCGGGAGTTGATGTCGGTCTCGCCCCTCCACGTGCCCGCCCCCGCGTGCCACGCCCGGCGCGCCTCCGGCACCAGCTGGACGATGCCGCCATCCTCGAACACGAGGTAATGGGCCGAGACCTCGCTCAGCGGATCGCGCAGCCGCGCCAGGGCGGCGGCCCCGCTCCCCATGCCGGTGTAGTGGAGGATCAGCATGTCGGGCCGGCCCCCACGGCGCTCGCCATGGTTCGGCGAGGGGGCGACGCGGCGGGCGAGGGGGCTGTCCGCACTCAGGCTCACCGCACCCCCCGCTCCGCCACGATCCGATCATAGGCGGCGTTGATCGCGGCGAGCCGCCGGGTCGCGATCGCCACCGCCTCCGTGGGCAGGCCGCGGGCCAGCGCCCGGTCCGGATGGTGCTCGGCCACGAGATCCCGATGGCGGGCCTTCAGGGTCGCCGCGTCGGCCTCCCGGTCGAGGCCGAGGACGGCGTAGGGATCGTCCGGCAGCCGCACGTGCCGGGCGGCGATCCGCTGGAACGCCGCCTCGTCGAAGCCAAAGATGGCGGAGACCGACCGGAGGTAGCGCTCCTCCGCCTCGTGGAGCGCCCCGTCGGCGCCCGCGATCTGGAACAGGCCGTCGAGCACGTCCTCGAGCAGGGCCGGCTCGTCGCCGAAGGTCGCGGCGAGCTGGCGCGCATAGGCCTCGAACCCGTTCGTGGTCTTCTTGGCCAGATCGAACAGCCGCTCGACCCCCGGCCGCGCGGCGGGCTCGACCTGCACGACCCGGCCGAAGGCCTCCACCTCGGAGGGCAGCACGACGCCGTCGGATTTGGCCATCTTGGCGGCGAGCGCTACGAGCCCGGTGGTGAACACCACGTCGCGGGGCGTCCGGCCGAAGGGCGCGCCGACCCGGTCCAGCAGGAAATGGCCCGCGACGCCCCCGACCAGCGCCCCGAGGGGGCCACCGATCGCGAGGCCCAGGCCGGCCCCACCGATCTTGCCCCACACGCCCTGAGATTCGGCCGCCGACGTCATCGGCGACCCGGCTCAGGGGCGAATCGTGGACGCGGTGCAGTCATCGTGGGCGGCGTAGGTCCGGCACCGGGACGCCCCGGCTCAGGGCCGGAATAAACGCTCCTTAGGCCGGGCGGAAGGGCCGGGCCATAGCCCGGCCCCGCTTTGGCTCAGCGGCAGTAGATGTTGCCGTAGGCGTCGCGGTAGGTGCCGTAGGGGCAGCGCGGCGCGGTCGAGGCGCCCACGATGGCGCCACCGGCACCGCCGATCGCCGCGCCGGCGAGCGCACCGCCCGCGCGACCCGTCGCGGCCGCGCCGATCGCCGCGCCGGTGAGCGCACCGAGGCCCGCGCCGCCGAGCGCCCGGTCCTCGGGGGTGTTGCAGGCGCCGAGCGACAGGGCGGCGATGGTGGCGAGGGCGGCGGCAGTGAGCTTCTTCATGGTCCCCAGAACTCCCTTGTGCATCCGGCCTGTGCAGCCGGTCCGGCCAAAGGCCGTGATCGTGGCGGATCGCCCCGAGCTTAGCAGCAATGCAATGGCGACCCTACGGCTAAGGTTCCATCGGAGCGAGACCGGAGTTGCGCCCGGTTCCCGTCTCGCCCTATGCCTCGCGCCTTGAGGCGGCCCCGGCCGGGGACCGCGGCGCCCTGTCCGAGGATCCCATCCCATGTCGACGCCCGAGCCGACCTCCACGCCCACCGCCACCACGATCGTCCGTCGGGCCGCGGTGCGGGCAGACCGCGTCGTCGACACGGTGAGCCTCGACCATGACGCCCGGTCCGCGCTTCCCCAGACCCTGATGGCCGAGGGCGGGCTCGGCTTCACGGTGGCACTCACCAAGGAAGCGGCCCTGGATGACGGCGACGCGCTGCGCCTCGACGACGGCCGGCTCGTCGTGGTGCAGGCCGCTGCGCAGGATCTGTTCGTGGTGCGCGCCGAGAATCCCACCCGGCTGATGCGCCTCGCGTGGCAGCTCGGCGGCAGCCACGTGCCCGCCGAGATCGCCGCGGACGCGCTCTACATTCCGGCGACCCCCGCTGCGGCCGAGCTGGTGCGCGGCCAGGGCTGCGTCGCGAGCCCGGTCTCGCGGCCGTTCCGGCCCGAGCGTGCGGCCCACGATCACAGCACCTGCGGCCACGACCACGGGCATGACCATCACGGGCACGATCATGGCCATGACCATCACGGCCATGCCCACGAGAGCCATGCCCACGAGAGTCATGACCATGCCCATGATCATGGGCACGACCATCACCACCACGATCACGCGCACAATCACGGGCCCGACCATGGTCACGCTCATGGGCCGGGCTGCGGACACGAGCACTGAAAGCACTCGGACGCAGCGGTAGCGCGGGACTGGGATCGCGAAGTCCACGACCAGGAACGGCGCCCGATCGGGCGCCGTTCTTCATTCCGGGGCCGGCAAGGAGGCGTGGGGATATCGAATTCCGCCCGGGATGAGGTCCGTATTGTCAGATCATAACCCTATCGTTCATCGGCTGAAGCCGAAAAACTCTGGATCACGATTGAATTTTAACGGGGTTATGCGGGCCAATAGACTGGATATTATCCGGTAATTTGCCGAATATGCTATCGAATGAACTGTTGCATCACAATCACAGCTTCGCTCATGGGCCGTTGATACATCCGCTCCAGGAACTTCGTCTTTGGAACGGCTCACATGAACAAGCTCGTTGTCTCCGCGGCAGCCTTCGCAACCTTGACGGCTGCGGCCTCAGCTGCCGATCTGCCCCGTCGCGCGCTTCCGCCCGCGCCGATCCCGGTGCCGGTCTTCACTTGGACGGGCACGTATTTCGGCGTCAACGCCGGTTACATCACGACGACCCAGGATACCGCGCTGACGGCGGGCGTCTTCCCGGGCAATAACGGCGTTCGGACCGGGAACCGTCCGGGCGCCCTGCGGCTGCCGCAGGACGGATTCACCGGCGGCGGCCAGATCGGCTACAACTACCAGTTCACCCCCGGCTCGGGCTTCGTGGTCGGCGTCGAGACCGACGCGAACTACACGGACCTGAACCGCACCCGCCGCGTCGTCGGCCGGACCGGCGGCATCAGCACCTATCGGCAGGCGGGGGATTTCCTGGGCACCGTGCGCGGACGTGTCGGTTATGCCTTCGATCACGTGCTCGTCTACGGCACCGGCGGCTTCGCCTACGCGGCCGATACGGAGCGCGCCACCTTCCAGGCGCCGCAGCGTGATCCCGTCTTCTTCGGCAGCCGTTCGCGCATCGAGACCGGCTACGCGGCTGGCGGCGGCGTCGAGTATGCCCTGCCGACCGACTCGTTCCTGAACGTGTTCCGCTCCAACGCCGTCACGGTGAAGGCCGAAGCGCTGTACTACAACCTCGGCAGCAGCAGGGTTGCGCTGCCGGCGATCGGGCGCGGCCAAGGCGCCTACGTCACGCGCTTCCAGAACGAGGGCGTACTCGGCCGCGTGGGGCTGAATTACAAGTTCGGCAGCTGAGGCACACGCCGCCGAAGCGTAGGCCGCTTCGGCGCAGGAGGGGGTGTCAAACGGAGAGTGAGCGGCAAGCCCGCCTGCGAAGCGGTCGGGCACGGCTCTCATCGTCCCTTCGGGCGCGCAGAGACCGGTGCGATGCCGTACGGCATGCCGCCGCAGCCCTCGCCCGGACGGCCCCCGCCCGATCAGATGGACGACGCCCCGGATATTCCCGTCCGGGGCGTTTCGCCTGCACGGATCCCCTGCGGCGGCGCCGGCTCACAGGCGCTTCGGTACCGGACGCCGACAATAGGCGCGTGCCTCACGGGATCCGAGGCCATCCTGCGCCGAGACACACTGATCCAGGGTCAGTCCGATGCTGGCCGCGTAGGTTTCATTCGGTGACAGCGCGTCGCGGGCGAGGTTCGCGAGATAGATCAGGAAGGCGGCGGCCGCGAGCAGCGCGGCCACGACCAGGGCGCGGTTCAGCATCACGGCCGATGGCCAATGCTGGGCCACGATCCGCAGCGGCCGGTCATGGGAAACCGGCAAACAGGAGCGCCAGCGCGAGCAGCGCAAGCCCGGCGCCGATCAGTGCGCCTGCGACCCCATCGGACCCGCGCCGCCCCGGGCGGCCGATCCGGATCACCGGTCACGATCCGCATGCGTCTCCTGCGGCGGGCTCAATGCAGCAATCCCCAGAGCCCGGTCGCCAGGCCGAAGGTGAGCGAGAGCATCGCGGCGCAGAGCAGGACACGGTCGACCAGGCGCGCCGCCCGATCATCAGGCTGACATTCAAGACTCATGGCGCCTCCTCAGCGCCGAGACTGAGCGGTACCTGTTGCTGAGCTGTGTCGACGCAGGGCCCGGCGCGGGATTTCCGCCGCGGCGTCGCGCCTGTGGCCCATCCGCCGCACCGGCCGGACCGGGCATGGCGCCGCGGCGCGGAACACCGCCGAAGGCCTCCCGGTTGGACCGGCATTCAACCGGAGGCGCCACGTGACCACGGATCCGCTGCACAAATATCCCCGCCCGCCCTTCCCGGCGCAGCCGCAGAGCTTCCCCGGCAAGACCGGCGGCATGGAACCGAAGCCCGATCACGGCGAGGCGAGCTACGCGGGCTCCGGCAAGCTCGCCGGCCGGGCGGCCCTGATCACCGGCGGCGACAGCGGGATCGGCCGCGCCGTCGCGATCGCCTTCGCCCGGGAGGGGGCGGATGTCGCGATCTCCTACCTGCCGGAGGAGCAGGCGGATGCCGAGGCGGTGGGTCAATGGATCGAGAAGGCGGGCCGGCGCGCCCTGCTGCTGCCCGGCGACCTGAAGGACCCGGCCTACGGACGCCAGATCGTCGCCCGCACCGTGGAGACGTTCGGGCGCCTCGACGTCCTGGTCAACAACGGCGCGTTCCAGCAGCCGAACCAGGACCTTGACGCCATCGAGGACACCATCTTCGAGGATCATTTCCGCACGAACGTGTTCGGCCCGTTCTACGTGACCAAGGCGGCGCTCCCGCACCTCAAGCCGGGTGCCTCGGTGATCTTCACCTCCTCGGTCAATTCGAAGCATCCGATGCCGACGCTCATGGCCTACAGCGCCACCAAGGGCGCCCTGAGCAACATGGTGCTGAGCCTCGCCCAGCTGCTGGCCGAGAAGGGGGTGCGCGTGAACGGCGTGCTGCCCGGGCCGATCTGGACCCCGTTCATTCCCTCCGGGATGAGCCAGGATGCGGTGACGTCGTTCGGCAGCCAAGTGCCGTTCGGGCGCCCCGGCCAGCCGGCCGAGCTCGCCTCGGCCTACGTGATGCTGGCCTCGGAGGAGAGCAGCTACACCTCGGGCGCGCTCGTCACGGTGGCGGGGGCGATGCCGGTGCTCTGAGACGACCGCGGGCCGGGCGCAGCGCGTCCGCGCGGTCGCGTGGCATAAGCGGGCGGCGGGCCACCGGCGGCCCGCCATTCGCCCGGTTCAGGCGGCGCGCACCTCGGTGAGGAAGCGCAGGACCTCAACGCGCAACGCCTCGGCGCTGCGGCAGACGCCGTCGGCGGCCGATCCGACATCGCCGGCCACGCGGCGCGTCGATTCCGCCGCCGCCGAAGCCGAGACCACGTTCTGGCTCACCGCCCCGGTCCCCTGCGAGGCCGCATCGACGTTCTGGGAGATGTGCCCCGTGGCGAAGCGCTGCTGCTCGACGGCCGCCGCGATCGCGCTCGCGATGGTGTTCATCAGATCCACCGTCTTGCCGATCGATTGAACCGCCGCGACCGCCTCCGTCGTCTCCCCCTGGATGGCGTCGATCTGCGCGGTGATCTCCTCGGTGGCCTTGGCGGTCTGGCCGGCCAGTCCCTTCACCTCCGCGGCCACCACGGCGAAGCCGCGGCCCGCCTCGCCGGCCCGGGCCGCTTCGATCGTGGCGTTGAGCGCCAGCAGATTCGTCTGCTCGGCGATGGCCGAAATGATCCGCACGACCTCACCGATCCTCTCCGCCGCTCCGGCGAGACCGCGAATCTGCCGGTCGGTCCGCTCCGCTTCGCTGACGGCCTGCCCGGCGATCTCGGCCGACTTGGTGACCTGCCCGCCGATCTCCGAGATCGAGGCCGACAGTTCCTCGGTCGCCGCGGCCACGGTCTGCACGTTGGCGGCCGCCTCCTGGGCGGCGTCGGCCGCCGATCCGGCCTGCTCCGCCGCCTCCACGGCGGTCTCCGACATCGCCCGGCAAGCCTCGCGCATCCCGGCCGCGGCGCCATCCACCTGCTGCAGGAGCGCACTCGCGCTCTGGTCGAAGCTTCGCGTCAGATCCTCCATCCGGCGCGCCCGCTCCTCGCGCTTGGCCCGCTCGGCCAGCTGATCGGCCGCGAGGGCCTGCTCCTTCACCATGCTGTCGCGGAAGACCCCGGCCGCCGCGGCCATCTGGCCGATCTCGTCGCGCCGGCCCAATCCCGGGATCGCGGTCGCGATCTCACCCTCGGCGAGCCGGCGCAGGGCCTTGGTGAAGGCGCTCAGCGGCCTGGTGATGCTCCGGGCGACCAGGATGCCCGCCCCCGCGATCGCGAGGAACAGCGGCACCAGCCAGTACAGGGACTGGATCATCCGCTGGCGGCTCACCGCATAGACGTCATCGACGTAGAGCGCCGCGTTGATGGACCATTGCCACGGCGCGAAGCCCAGGGAGTAGGCCACCTTGGGTGCGGGCTCCGTCTCGCCGAGCCGCCGCCAGCTATACTCGGTGAAGCCGCCCCCCGCCATGCCACGCTCGATGATCTGCCCGACGAAGATCGTCTTCATTGCTTCGTCGCTGCGGCTCTTCGTGCCTTCGATCTTGGGATCGGGATGGACGAGGTTGCGTCCGACATGGCCGGGAGCCGTGCCGTAGACGAAGACGTAGTCGCTACCGTTGAACCGGATCGCCCGCAGGACATCGCCGGCCCGCTTTTTCGCCTCGTCCTGGGTCAGGGTCCCGGCTTCGGCCTGCTTGGCCAGCGCGACCACGATGCTGTGCGCCGCTTCGACCTGATTGCGGATGGCGGCCCGGCGATCCTCCATCATGATGCCTTCGACGGACCGGAACTCGACGGCCAAGATCGCCGCGAATGCCAGCAAGACACCACCTAAAATAAAGAATACTTTCTTGCCAATTGTCATAAACGCATATCCTTGAATAAGACTTCAGATTTATTGAGATTGCACCTTCTCCTCTCCCCAGCATATGCAAATCTTGTTTCTCGATTTCAAGTTCTTTCGCAAAATCTTACGGATTATCCATTGACAGGCGAGCCTGCTTACAAGCTTTCAACTTTCGCGAACCGCATCGACAAGACTGGATCCGCGGTCTGGCATGCCCATTTCAGTTTTGAGTCCAGCCTCGAGCCGTGCGTTGCATCACAGCCGGAACCAGGCGCCGGGGGCGAGCCGGGGCCAGCGGGCAGCGCTGTTCGCCGGGCGTCGCGCCGCGCTATCAGTGCCGGCAATCCCAACCCACCGGATAACACCCGACGCAGGCGACGCGCGGGACGACACGGATCGGGCACACGTGACCGCGACCGGCCTCCGCAGCGCAGGTCCGGGCTGGCGCTTTCCATCGCGCCGCTGATGGGCAGGAACGACGGAAGCCGTTTCACGCTCTGCAGAGACCGCTTCCTGCGCGGCATGCTGTCCTGATGCCGTACCGAAATCAGCCGCGGAGTGCCTCGGCCTCTAAAGGCGCGGTCTCCAGATCGCGCGACGGATCGACGTGGTCGTCGATCGGGCGCGGGTCGAGGTCGAGAACGGCTTGGCCGGGATGAACGGTCGGGTGCGGGTCGAGTGGGTCCCACGCGGCTGGTCGCGGGTCGAGCGCGACCTCAACGCGGATCGTCCAGCGTGGAGCACGAGCCAATATGGGCCGCCCAGCGTGCCCGGGAACGCGGGTCTCCAGCGCCAGACCGATGAGAACCGGCCGGGGAGCGGCGACCCCGACCCGCCATGCAACACGATCCAGGTGATGCGGCGGCGTCTCGACGAGCCTGAGCGGGATGCCCGGGCGGTACCGCGTCGGTCGTGCGGCTTCCAACCCGATCCGTCCTGCCGTTGGCGCCCCGGCTTCGGCTGGTGCGCGTTGTGGCCCTTCAGCCCGGGCGGCACCGCCGCGCAGGGCTTTCCGTTCGCGCGACGCTTCCTTCGAACGAACGATGCGACGCAGTTCTGCGCGGGACTATCGAGGCGTCTTCAAAGCCCGATGGCAACAGGACCCGCCGGGCCACGCCGCGGCGGGTTTTCTATAGCCGCGCTGAAACATCGACGGTGAGCGCGTCCGGCTCACCGCGGCGGACTTATGTCGGCCCGGGGCGAAACGACGGTCGATCAATCGTCGACGGTGACGAGCCAATCCTTGCGGTAATCGCCACGATAGACAACCTTGGCCTTGCCGCCAAAGCCGATGGCATAGTCCTGCGCTTCGGCTTCCGTAGAGAAGATGCAGAGCTTTGCAGACATCTGAGCGCTCCTGCGACTGAGTTCGCCCTCAAGATGGCGCATGCTGCGCCAACGACAATCCCGCCGCCGACGTCTCCCGCGATGGCTCGTCCGGGCCGCTCTGACCCGCGGGTGGATAGGCTCATCGCGCGCGCGAAGTCGCGTTGCGGCATGGTCCCGAACCGGGACGATCGGTGCCGGCCGACCGACATCAGCTGCTAATCGCCGCCTGCCACCCTGCCGTCGAGCCACGTTGCGTATCGGCTCGGCTCACACGCTGGTGAGATCGGACGCTCCCCCGCCCCGTGAACAGATCGGGGCGGGGCCGAGCGGGCGATATGTGGCGGCCTGCACGGAGCCCTTGATATTGCCCCCTCATGCGGCGACGCCGCGTCATCGAAGGCAGCCGATGAAATCCGACGACCGTTCGCTTCAGAACTCGCCGGCCAAGCCCGCACGGGCTCCGAGCGCGTTGTTGCCGCCATAGGCGACCCCCGCCGTGATCGCGACCGGCACACAGCAGGTGGGCAGCCGGTGCGCCACCGCCACGCCACCCGCCCATTCCCCGCGATAGGTCGCCCCATTCGTGGCCCAGGTGGTCTTGCCCGGCGCTGAGGGCATCGGGGCCGTCGCCATGGCGATCGCCATCGCGACGCCCTGTCGAGCCTCCTTGCGGGTCTGGATCGCGTAACGCTGCACCGCGTCGACTCGGCTGCCCAAATCCGCGATGCTCGATGGCCCGTAGGCCGACGCGGCGAGATTGCCGTTGGCGTCCGTGGTGACGAAGTTCGTCGGGCCGCTTTGCGCCGCCGCGCTCGCCCGCGAGGCGATGCCGGCCATCGTGTAGGTGTTTCCGGCCGTGCCGATCGCGACCTGATTGGCCCGCGTCGTCTTGACGTCGGTGCCGATCGCGACCGCATTCGCCTGATCGGCACGCGCGCCGCTGCCCAACGCGAGACCGCCATCCCCGCCCGCCGACGCGTTCGCGCCGATCGCCGTGGATCCCGACCCGGCTGCGTTGGCGGCGAAGCCCAGGGCGGTACTTCCGTCACCGCGCGCGGTCGACGCCGTGCCCACGGCCGTGCTGCCGATCCCCTGGGCGCTGGCCGCGTAACCGAGGGCGACGCTCCCGGTCCTCGTGGCGCTGGCGCCGGTCCCCACGGCCAGCGATGCCGTACCGAGTGCGCTCGCTCCGGAGCCGATGGCCTGCGCATCGTCGCCGCCGGCGCTCGGACCAGCCAAGCGGCTGGTGTTGTTGGCCGCGACGCCCGTGAGATCCGAGAACGAAGAGAGTCTAAGATCGGTGACGACAGATTGGCCCTGAGACTGCGTGACCGCACCCGTCACGCTTGACCCGCCCTGGCCCCCGCCGGGATCGACCGTCGTCCCCGTACCGGATGTCCCGAGCGTGATGCCTGTGCCGAGCAGACCGTCACCCGGTCCCGTCGTGCCGACAAGCAGTCCGGTACCCAGAACGCCGGTCCCGGTTGCTCCGACATTCAAACCGGTTCCCAGCACACCGCTGCCGGGTGCGCTGGTGCTGATCCCGAGCCCGGTCCCGACAAGGCCCGTCCCGGACGCACCGAGGGTGAGGCCGCTGCCGACCAGACCGCTGCCGAGAGTTGTGGTCCCGACGGACAATCTCGGGCTAAGAATGCCTCCTCCGGTTGTATCAAGGGTACCCCGGAGCAGTTGTGCATGGGCCGGAGAAGCAGCCAGGGCGCCGAGAAACCCGCTGGAGAGCAGAACGAGGCTGACGCTTGAGCGTCGACGAGAACAGTTCGTATTGCTGTCACGGCTCGACATGACGAAGGATTCCCCAAACATCTGCAAATCTCGCGCGGATGCAGTTCCCGACGCTCTCGGCCAACTGGGGGCAGCGCCGACTTGAACACCTTGTGGTTGAATAGTTGATTTCGTCTTAAGGTTGTAAATCCCGCTCTATACAACCTGATTGCGCGGCGGCGGCTGCCCGCGTCCGGCACCCGGTGTCTCCGACACCGCTCGCACGAGCCCCTTCCGGACCGGCGTCGCACCACCGGCCGGCTCGCGTGGAGGCGTTCCGAACACCGCCTTCATCGACACCCTCACCCTGGCTGTGCGGAGGTCAGAGAACGTCGCCGCTGCGGCCTCCTTCGGCGCCTTGGAGTCGAGCGGCCTGCGGCAGCTGCGCCGGGCGCCCGTCAGGACGGCGGACGTGCGCGCGGGGCCATTGCCGATCGTCGACGGATCGCGTCCCTTGCCCGGCCCGGGGGTCAAGGCCGTCATCCCGCGCCGGGCGGGCAGGGCGGCGAGCGGACGATCCCTGATGTCCGCGGCACCTGAGCCCTGGTCCGGCCGCTGCGCGTGCGCGCAACGGCGATGTCCCGGTCGATCGCCGCAGCGAGGGCCGGATCCTCGGTCTTCATCTGGGCAAGGGCATCGGGCGTGCCCACCGTCCGCGTGACGTTGCTTGAGCCACGCTCCCGTGGCGGGGCGCCGGCGGACGGTCCGGGTCTCGCGGTGGGCCAGCCGGTCCTTTTGACGTGGATCCAGCCGTGATATCTCCGTCGTCCCACACCTTCCGCGCGCTCGACGAGGCTCTCTATCGCGCCCCCGCGCTGGAACGGTACGGGGGCGAGGCGGGACAGCTAAGCCGAACTCTGATGAGGCCGAGACCCGGCGGGGAACAGCACGGAAGCGACGGCAAGTGACTGGCGGACCGGAAGAACCCAGAAATCTCAACGGCTGGCGCTTTTCCATCGCGCCGATGATGGATTGGACAGATCGCCATTGCCGGGCGTTCCATCGGACCCTCTCCGCCCGCGCGCGGCTCTACACCGAGATGGTGACCACCGGCGCCGTTCTGCACGGGCCGCGCGAGCGCCTGCTCGGCTTCTCGGCGGTGGAGCATCCGATCGCCGTCCAGCTCGGCGGGTCGGACCCGGCGGAGCTCGCGCAGGCCGCCCGGATCGCCGTGGATTTCGGCTACGACGAGGTGAACCTCAACGTCGGCTGCCCCTCCGACCGGGTGCAGGAGGGGCGCTTCGGCGCCTGCCTCATGCGCGAGCCGGCCCTGGTGGGTGATTGCGTCGCCGCGATGAAGGCCGCGGTCGCCGTGGCGGTCACCGTCAAGTGCCGGATCGGCGTCGACGATCAGGACCCCGAGACGGCCCTCGATGCCCTGGCCGATGCGGTCGTGGCCGCCGGCGTCGACGGGCTGATCGTCCATGCCCGCAAGGCTTGGCTACAGGGCCTGTCGCCCAAGGAGAACCGCGACGTGCCGCCGCTCGATTACGGCCGGGCCGCGCGGCTGAAGCAGCGGCTGCCGCTCCTGCCGATCGCGGTCAATGGCGGCCTGCGCGATCTGGACGCCGTGCAGGCGCGCCTCGCCGAGGTCGACGGCGTCATGGTCGGCCGCGCCGCCTATACCGAGCCGGCGCTGCTGCTCGGCGTCGATCCCGACGTATTCGGCGTGCCCGCACCGACCGCCGATGCCTTTGCGGCGATCGAAGCGTTCGAGCCCTACGTGGCCGGAGTCCTGGCCCAGGGTGAGCGCCTCCACGCGGTGACCCGGCACATGCTCGGCCTGTTCAACGGCCGGCCCGGCGCCCGGGCCTACCGGCGCCACCTCTCGACCCACGGCATGCGGCCCGAGGCCGATCTCGCCACCCTGCGGGAGGCCGTGGCACTGGTCTCCCGGGGGGCGCCGGAGGCAAGGGCCGCCTGAGCGACGGGCTCTACGGCGGGTTCAGGATCAACCGTTCGCCGCGGACCTCGTAGCCGGAGAGACGCGTCAGGAAGGTCTGGCCGAGGAGATTGGCGGAGAGTGCCCCGGGCTTGGCCACCATGGCGTTCACCCGCCGCTCGGTGATCGTGCCGACGCTGAGGGAGTCGAGTTGGACCGGCGCCGCGTAGGTGATGCCGTTGGCGGTGGAGACGCGGGCTGTGAACGCGGAGGAATCGGGCGTGAGTCCGAGGGCGGCGGCGTTCTCGGCGGTCAGGACGACGCTGCTTGCGCCCGTGTCGAACAGGAAGGGCTGCGCGCGGCCATTGACCTCGGCGTCGACCCGGAAGTCGCCGTCGGCCCGCCGGACGATCGTGACGGCGCCGTTCGAACCCGTGGTCGCGGTCCCGGGCCGCACCGCGCCGAGCACCTGGGAACTCACGCCCTGGATCCGATCGCGCTCGGTGTAGCCGATCACGAGGGCGAGGCCGATCAGCGCCCAGGCGAGCAGTGCCCGCAGGTTCGCGCCGAGTTGCGCCGTGAACTGCCGCCAGAACCCGGCCACCACCAGGATCAGGATCGTCCCGGTCCAGGCGAGGCTCGCCAGCTGATCGGGCCCGATCATGCCGCCGACGCTGTCGCTGCCGTCGCTGAGCACGAGGGCGACGAGGACCAGCGCGATCGCGGCGAGCCCGAGGCAGATCATGACGGCAATGCCCCCTCGGGGGGGATCAGGTGCGCCGCGCGCATCCGAGCTTCCAGCCCGGCCATGATGGTCCGGCGCTCGACCTCCGACAGGCCGCCCCAGACGGCGATCTCGCCGCGGGTCCGGCCGCAACCGCAGCACAGGCCGGTCGCGGCGTCGAGCACGCAGACCTTGGTGCAGGGCGAGGAGGGTTTTGGCGCGGGTGGCATCGAGAAACCTTGGCGGAGGGATCGTGGCCGGGTGATGACCTTCCGCTCATGCGCTAATCTGCCGCCGCAGCCACCAGCGCCACCAGGGCGGCGATCTCTGCCACCTGCTGGCAGGCGCCGATCACGTCCCCGGTCTGGCCGCCGATTTTGTCTCGCGCCAGCCGGGTCAGGCCCCAGGAGGCCAGGCCCGCGCACAGGATCATCAGCGCGACGCCGCCGAACGGCAGGCTAAGGAGGCACGCGGCCAGCGCCAGCGCCAGACCAAGGCCGAGGGCGGTGGCGAGGCTCGCCCGGCTCGGGCGCCCGACCGAGGCGGAGAGGCCAGCCGGACGCGCCGGCGCCAGCAGTACCATCGGGGCCAGGGCGGCGACCCGCGACAGGGCGGCGGCCAGGATCAGGGCGGTGACGGCGGCCAGGCCGGTGCGGTCGAGGAGCGTCGCCAGGGCGCCGATGCGAAGCGCCAGGGACAGGACGAGGGCCGCCCCGCCATAGGCGCCGATCCGGCTGTCGCGCATGATCTCGAGGCGGCGCTCCCGGGTGGCGCCGCCGCCGAAGCCGTCGGCCACGTCGGCGAGCCCGTCCTCGTGCAGGGCGCCGGTCGCCACCACCAGGGTCGCGACCGCGAGCGTCGCGGCCAGGAACGGCCCGAGCCCGATCCACCACGCCGCCGCCAGAACGAGGGCGGCCGGCAGGGCGAGGACCAGTCCAGCCAGCGGCAGCATCCGGGGGAGGGTGGTGAAGTCGGGGCTGCGATGCGGGTCCGGCTCGCCGGGCAGTTGCGGCACGGGCAGGCGGGAGTAGAAGCGCAGGCACCCGGCAAGGTCGTAGAGAGCGCCGCGCCCCGGCCAGTCGGCCTCTCCGCCGGTCTGCCTGTCCATCGCGGTCTCCCGCATCCGCCCACCGCGCCGCTCGTCTGGCGCACGCCGGTCCAGTATACGCGACCCGATCCGGCCCCGTCCCCGGGCACCCACAGGAAATCATCGGCCCATGCCCGATCCAGGCCCGTTCGACGACATCCGCAACCTGCTCAAGGCCATGCCGGGTCCCGACCGCGACGCGCAGGAGGCCGTGGCGGCCCGGGATGCGACCCTGACCAAGCCCGCGGGCTCCCTCGGCCGGCTGGAAAACCTCGTGTCCTGGCTGGCGGCGTGGCAGGGCAAGGCGCCGCCGAGCTTCGACCGACCGCTGGTCTGCGTCTTCGCCGGCAGCCACGGGGTGACGCGCCGGGGCGTCTCGGCCTTCCCGGACGCGGTCAACCGGCAGATGCTCGACAATTTCGCGGCCGGGGGCGCGGCGATCAACCAGATCTGCGCGGCCTACGGGCTCGGCTTCAAGGTGTTCGACCTCGCCCTCGACATGCCGACCGGCGACATCACCGAAGGCCCGGCCCTCGACGAGCGCGCCACGGTCGCCACGATGGCGTTCGGCATGGAGGCGGTGGCGGCCGGCACCGATTGCCTCGGCATCGGCGAGATGGGCATCGGCAATACCACCGTGGCAGCCGCCCTCTACGCCGCCCTGTTCGGCGGCGATCCGGCCCACTGGGTCGGGCATGGCACCGGCGTCGACCGGGACGGGCTCGGGCGGAAGGTCGCGGCCGTGGAGGCGGCGCTCGCGCACCATGCCGGGCATCTCGATGACCCGCTGCAGGTTCTCGCCCGCCTCGGCGGCCGGGAGATCGCCGCGATGGCGGGGGCGATCCTGGCGGCCCGGCTGCAGCGGATCCCGGTGGTGATCGACGGCTACGTGGCGACCGCCGCCGCTGCCGTGCTGCACGCGGCCGACCCGAGCGCCCTCGACCATTGCCTCGCCGGCCACGTCTCGGCGGAGGGCGTCCACGCCGAGGTGCTGGAGCGGCTCGGCCTCGTGCCGCTGCTGGCGCTCGGCATGCGGCTCGGGGAGGCGTCCGGTGCCGGCATGGCGATGGGCTTGCTCAAGGGGGCCCTCGCCTGCCACACCGGCATGGCGACCTTCGCCCAGGCCGGGGTTTCCGGGAAGGACGCGGCGCCCACCGCTTGATCCGCCGGGGCGTCGCCTCATCGCGAAAGTCCCGGATTCCAAAGGATGAGTCCTTTGGCGGGTGCAGGGCAGCGCCCTGCGGTACGGATCCTTCACCCCCTCCAAGGGGGTGAAGGATCCGTTCATCGGGGTTTCACCCCGACACCCCACCAAAGGGACTTGGTCCCTTTGGAATCCCCGATCAGCCGGTTTTCTCGATGTTCCAGAAGAACTGGACCGGGGCCATGACCATGCCCTTGAGCTTCGTGCTCACGGCCATGGGCTGCTGCACCAGACCCGCCGGAGCGTAGGGCACGACCGCGAAGGCCCGCTCCTCGATCTGCGCGGCCAGCGCCTTCTGGCGCGCCTCGTCGCCGGTCGCGATCCAGTCGCTGCGCAGGCTCTCCAGGATCGGATCGTCCGGCCAGCCGAACCAGGCGGCCGGGCCGTTGGCCCGGATCAGCGGATGCAGGGCCGGGTTCAGCACGTCGGCCCCCGACCAGAGCGTGTGGAAGACCGACCAGCCGCCGGCATCGACCGGCCCGCGATTGCCGCGGCGGGCGATGAAGCTGCCCCAGTCGGTCGAGACCAGATCGACGTTCATCCCGAGCTGCTTCAGCAGATCCTGGGTGACCAGCGACTGATTGTAGGCGATCGGCTGGTCGGCCGGGGCCAGCAGCACGACCTTCTCGCCCTTGTAGCCGGCCTTGGCCAGCATCGCCTTGGCCTTGCCGAGATCCTCCTGCATGGCGGCGGCTCCGCCGGCCCCGGTCGACATCGGCGAGCCCGGCGTGAAGAAGGTCTTGGCCTCCTGGTAATAGTCCGGGCTGCCGACCACCGCCTGCATGTAGTCGTCCTGCTTCATGGCCATCATCACGGCCCGGCGGATCTCGGGATTGTTGAACGGCGGCTGCGTGTGGTTGAACCGCATCAGCAGGATCAGCCCGAGCGGGACGTTGCGGATCTCGATGCCCGGCTTGTCCTTGAGGACGGGGATCAGGTCGATCGGCGGCTGCTCGTACCAGTCGACCGCCCCCTGGATCATCGCGCCGACGGCCGCCGAGGCCTCGGTGATGGCGAGCCACTCGATCCGGTCGACCTTGGCGACCTTGCCGCCGGCCGCCCAGGAGGGCGCCTCCTCGCGGGGCCGGTAGCCGGCGTGGCGCGTGTAGATCGCGTTCTGGCCCGGGATCCATTCCCGCGCCTCGAAGCGCCAGGGCCCGGAGCCCATCGCGTCGGCGATCGGCTTGGAGGCGTCCTGAAGCGCGATGCGCTCCGGCATGATGAAGGGCACATTGGAGGACAGCTTGCCCAAAGCCGCCGGCAGCAGGGGGAACGGCTTTTTCAAGCTGATGGTGAAGGTCCGCGCATCCGCCTGGCCGTATTCCGCCACGAAGCCCGCCAGGGTCTGGCCGAAGGCATCGCGCTTCGCCCAGCGCGCGATGGAGGCGATGCAGTCCTTGGCCTCGACGGGGGACCCGTCGTGGAAGCTGAGGCCGTCGCGGAGATGGAAGGTCCAGCGCAGGCCGTCAGGCGCGGTCTGCCAGTCGCTGACCATCTGGGGCTGGATCCGGAAGTTCTCGTCGGTGGCGAACAACGTGTCGTAGACGAGATAGCCATGGTTGCGGATGACGTAGCTCGTGGCGACGATCGGATCGAGGGAGGGCAGGGGCGTCGACGGGATGAAGCGCAGCACGCTGCCGCCGGACTGAGCCCGGGCGCGGGACGGGCGGCCGAGACCGGTGGCGAGCGCCGAAGCGGTGCCCGCCAGAAGCTGGCGGCGGTGGAGCGTCATCGCAGTCGACCCCTCTCGTGATCGGGCCTCGAAGCCCGAGTCATTTTATACAATTTCAAGCCTCGGGCCTGCCGTCAAGGGTCCTGCGAGGCCCGAGCCGGACAGGGAGCGAGACGATGAAGAACCGGACCATGGCGGGTTCGATCGGGTCCGAGATTCGGCGGCGCATCCTCGACGGGCGCTATCCGGCCGGGTCGCAACTGCGCCAGGACGGGCTGGCCGCGGAGTTCGGCGCCAGCCGGATCCCCGTCCGGGAGGCCCTGTTCCAGCTCGAAGCCGAGGGCTTGGTGCGGATCCATCCGCATCGGGGCGCGATGGTGGCGCCGCTCTCACCCGCCGATGCGGCCGAGGCCCTGGAACTCCGCGCGGCCCTCGAGCCGCGCCTTCTAGCGCTGTCCGCGCCGCTGCTGACCGAGGCGGATTTCGAGCGTGCGAACAGGCTCTTGGACGATTATGCGGCGGCCCTGCATGAAGGCGCCACGGCACGCTGGGGGACGCTCAACACGGAGCTTCACCTCCTCCTGTACAGCCGGGCGAACCGCCCCCGCGCCTTCGGCCTCGTCGGCTCCCTGCTGGCGGAATGCGACCGCTACACCCGCCTGCAGCTCTCGACGGATGCGGCGGAGCTGGAGCGGGCCGACCGCGAGCACCGGGAGATCGTCCGGCTCTGCCGGAACGGTCACATCTCGGCCGCCTGCGCCCTGCTGGTCGACCATATCGGCCACGTCGCCACCGCGCTGATGGCCTTTCTCGGCGAGGCGTCCGGCGAGACCCGGACGCCTGCTATGCAGCAAGCGATTGTATAAAATCCTTGCCCGAATCGTCCGGTGCTGCCATGGAGAGGCCCGCCGTCCGGCGCGCCCCCGCCGCGGTCCCGATCCCCCTTCCGACCGGACGAAACGCCGATGGCCTCCGACCGACAGATCTTCTCCGGCACGATCCCGGCCCTCATGACGCCCTGCCGACCGGACCGGTCGCCGGATTTCGAGGCGTTGGCCCGGAAGGGGAAGGAGCTCGTCGCCGCCGGGATGTCGGCGGTGGTCTATTGCGGCTCGATGGGCGACTGGCCGCTCCTGACCGACGAGGAGCGGATGGCGGGCGTCGAGCGGCTGCTGTCGGACGGCGTCCCGGTCATCGTGGGGACCGGCGCGCAGAACCCGAAGCGGGCGGCGGCGCTCGCGGCGCACGCCAAGGCGGCCGGCGCTCAGGGCCTGATGATCATCCCGCGGGTCCTGTCGCGGGGCAGTTCGGCGGCGGCGCAGGAGGCCCATTTCGCCGGCATCCTCGAGGCGGCGGTGGACCTGCCCTCGGTGATCTACAACAGCCCGTATTACGGCTTCGAGACCCGGGCGGAGCTGTTCTTCAGCCTGCGCGCCCGCTACCCGCACCTCGTCGGCTTCAAGGAATTCGGCGGCGCCCGGTCGCTCACCTACGCCGCCGAGCACATCACCGGCCAGTCGCCCGACATCACCCTGATGGTCGGCGTGGATACCCAGGTGGTGCACGGCTACGTCAATTGCGGCGCCCGGGGCGCGATCACGGGCATCGGCAACGTCCTGCCGCGGGAGGTGCTGCACCTCGTCTCGCTGTGCGAGATGGCGGCCACGGGCGACGTCCAGGCCCGGCGGCGGGCGGAGGAACTCGATGCGGCGCTCGCGGTCCTGTCGAGCTTCGACGAGGGTGCCGATCTCGTCCTCTACTACAAGTATCTGATGGTGCTGGAGGGGAACCCAGAATACGAACTGCACTTCAACGCCTCCGACGCGTTGAGCGCCGGACAGCGCCATTACGCGGAGACGCAGCTGCGCCTCTTCAAGGCGTGGTACGCGCAGTGGCCAGAGGCGTGCGCGCAGGACGCAGGCCGGGCCTGACCGGTCGATCCGGCAGCCTGCCTCGCCCGGCAGGCGCGGGGTCTGCAACACGGGCCGGCACCGCGCGCCTTTGCGTGGAACGGCCCGTCGGCGTTATGGCGGGTACGCGATCGTCCTCAGCCCGCGAACCCCGCTCATGAAGATCACCCAGGCCTTCACCTTCGAGGCAGCCCACCGGCTGCCGAACGTGCCCGAGACCCACCGCTGCCACCGGATGCACGGGCATTCCTACCGGGTCGAGCTGACGGTCGCCGGCCCGGTCGATCCGCAGACCGGCTGGGTGATCGACTTCTACGACATCGAAAGCATCTTCGGACCGCTGCTGGCCCGGCTCGACCACCATTGCCTCAACGAGATCGAGGGGCTGGAGAATCCGACCGCCGAGAACATCGCGGCCTGGATCTGGCATCGGTTGCGGCCGGACCTGCCGGGGCTCGCCCGCGTGCGGGTGGCCGAGACCCCGATGTCCTGGGCGGAATACGATGGCGACTGAGACAGCCGGCGATCGGTCGGCCCTGGTTCTGTTCTCCGGTGGGCAGGATTCGGCGACCTGTCTCGCCTGGGCCCTCGACCGGTTCGACCATGTCGAGACTTTGGGCTTCGATTACGGCCAGCGCCACCGGGTCGAGCTCGACCGCCGTGCGGCCCTGCGGGCAGGCACGACCCGCATCAATTCCGCCTGGGCGCCCCGCCTCGGCGAGGACCACACGGTCGCGCTCGACGCGCTCGGACAAATCTCCGAGACGGCGCTGACCCGGGAGGCGGCGATCGGCTACGAGGCCTCGGGCCTGCCCAACACCTTCGTGCCCGGCCGCAACATCGCGTTCCTGACCTTCGCGGCGGCGCTCGCCTACCGGCGGGGCCTCCGCCACGTGGTCGGCGGCATGTGCGAGACCGACTATTCCGGCTATCCCGATTGCCGCGACGACACCATCAAGGCGCTGCAGGTGGCGCTGAATCTCGGCATGGAGCGCCGCTTCGTGCTGCACACGCCCCTGATGTGGCTCGACAAGGCGCAGACCTGGGAACTGGCCGAGACGCTCGGCGGGCGGGCGCTGGTCGACCTGATCGTCGAGGAGAGCCACACCTGCTACCTCGGCGAGCGCGGGCAGCGCCATGACTGGGGCTACGGCTGCGGCACCTGCCCGGCCTGCCGCCTGCGAGCGGACGGGTTCGCACGGTTCAGCGCGGCCTGAGCCCGTCGACCAGCACCGCCAGAGTCCCGCGGAAGGCGTCCGGGCTCGCGAACAGGCGCTCCATCAGCAGCGCCCCCTCCAGGGTGGCGATGACGTAGCGGGCGAGCGCCGCCGGATCTGTCCCGGCGCGGACGCTGCCATCTGCCTGGCCCGCGCGCAGGACCGCCTCCAGCCACGCGAGGTGATCCGCGAAGAAGGCCGCGATGGCCCGGCGCAGACGTTCGGGCAGCGCCTCGCCCTCGATGGCCAGCGCCGCGCAGAGGCAGCCGAGCCCCTGCTCGACGCCGCCCAGATAGAGTTGACCATAGGCCTCGATCCGCCCCGGCCCGTCCGCCACCTCCGTCCGGATCGCCTCCAGGGCGGCGGCGTAGCGGGCCGCATAGGCCGCCACTAGGGCGGCGCCGAGATCCACCTTGCTGGGGAAATGGTGGTGGATGCTCGCCTTGCGAATCCCCACCGCGGCCGCGAGGTCGGCATAACTGAAGCCGGCATAGCCCCGCCCCCGCACAAGCGTTTCGGCCTGGATCAGCAGTTCGGCGCGGGTGTCCCTCATCGCGGCCTCATCCGGGGCGCGGCTCACGCGAACGTGCAGCCCGTACCCATACCTCACCCTGTCTGCCACTTGACGGGTCGAAAATCTACCTACCTAATGGTAGACAAGAACAACAGGAGGATCGGGCATGACGGCTCCCGCCGTCCATCCCAGGGCGTTCCCAGGAGGCCGCGCGCTGTCGCGGCGCAGCGCCCTGTTCGGCGGCCTGTGCCTGTGCTGCCTGCCGACCCTCGGCCGCGCGGCGGAGTCCTTCACGATGGCGGAGGTCGGCCCCGGCATCTTCGTGCGCAAGGGCCTGATTGCTGACGCCACGCCCGAGAATGCCGACGCCATCGCCAATATCGGCTTCATCGTCGGTCAGAACGGCGTGCTGGTGACGGAATCCGGCGGCAGCCTCGCCGATGGCCAGTGGCTGCGCGCCGAGATCGTTGAGCGCACGCAGAAGCCGATCACCCATGTGGTCCTGACCCATGTCCATCCGGATCACGTCTTCGGGGCCGGCGCCTTCGTGCAGGACAAGCCGGTCTTCATCGGCCATGCCAAGCTCACCGAGGCGCTCTCCGCGCGGGGCGAGTTCTACCGCAAGCGCCTGATCGACCTGCTGGGCGAGGACCGCACCGGACCGGTGGTCTACCCGACGATGACGGTGGCCGACACGGCCGAGATCGATCTTGGCGACCGCCGCCTGACCTTCACGGCGCATGGGCCGGCCCATACCACCTCGGACCTGTCGATGATCGATTCGGGCAGCGGCCTGCTGTTCCCCGCCGACCTGCTGTTCGTGAACCGGATCCCGTCCCTCGACGGGAGCCTGAAGGGCTGGCTCACGGAGGTCGAGCGCCTGAAGGCCATGGGCCCCACGCGCGCCGTACCGGGCCACGGTCCGGTCGTGGTGGATCTCGCCCCGGCGCTCGCCGACCTCACCGGCTACCTGACGACGCTCCGCGACGGCACCCGGGCGGCGATCGCCAAGGATGTCTCCATCGAGAAGGCGGTCGATACCGTCGCGCGGGATCAGCGGGACAAGTGGGCCCTGTTCGACACCTATAATGGCCGCAACGTCACCGTGGCCTATCAGGAACTCGAGTGGGAATAATTTTTTTGAAGTCCCCATATTTGATACAATCGGGAGGCACGCCATGACGTTCAGGATCGGACAGACACTTTCCAGCCTCGCCCTCGGCCTCGCCGTGGCGACGACGGCGCTCACCCCCGTGGCCTGGGCAGCCGGCGCCTCCGATACCGATCAGGAGCGGGCCGCCCGCTGGCAGGAGATCGCCAAGTCGATTTTCGGCGACCGCCAGATCGCGCAGACCGACAGCCTCGTGAAGATCGACGCTCCGGCGCGCGCCCTCGACGCCGCACTGGTGCCGATCACCCTGACCATGCCCAATGACGGGCAGATCAAGGCGGTCTCGCTGATCATCGACGACAATCCGGCGCCCTACGCGGCCAAGTTCGAGTTCGGCCCGGCCGCCGACCCGGCGGAGCTGAAGCTGCGCGTGCGGGTCAACAACTACACCGACATGCACGCCGTGGTGGAGACGCAGGACGGCAAGCTCTACGAGGCCAAGCAGTTCGTGAAGGCGTCCGGCGGCTGCTCGGCCCCGATGGGCATGAGCGACGAGGAGGCCATGAAGGGCATGGGCGACATGCGCATGAAGTTCGCCGAGACGGGCGCCGGCAAGCCGGTCGAGGCGACGCTGATGGTCCGCCACCCGAACTTTTCTGGCATGCAGATGAACCAAGTGAGCCGCGAATACACGCCGGCGCGCTACATCGACAAGCTCACCGTCTCGGCCGGCGACCAGAAGGTCTTCACCCTGACGGGCGACATCTCGATCGCCTCCAACCCGGTGATCAACTTCGCTTTCAAGCCGGACGGCAAGCCGATCCAGGTGGCGGCCTCCGACAACCAGGGCGGCCACTGGCAGCACAGCTTCAATCCGCCGGCGCCGACGAACTGAGCGATGGGTCAGGGACGCATGATCGGTCGGATCGCGGCGGCGCTGACCGCCCTCTGCTGCCTCGCCGCGGCCCCGGCCGATTCGCCCGTCAACGTGCCCGAGCCGGAGGGGCTCTACGCGGGGCCGCCGCATGGCTACACGCCGCCGACCCTGAAGGGCGCCGCGGTGGTGGATGCCGATGCCCTCGCCGCCCTGATGGCGGGGCCGGACAAGCCGGTGCTGATCGACGTGGCGGCTCCCGACCGCAAGCCGTCGAACTTCCCGGCCGGACGCCTGTGGCTGCCGGTGCATCCCTCGATCCCCGGGGCGGTCTGGATGCCGGAGGCCGGGGCCGAGCCCCTGGCGCCGGAGCGCGAGGCGCTGTTCTACGAACGCGTCGCCGAGCTGACCGGAGGCGACAAGGCCAAGCCCATCGTGGTGTTCTGCCACGTCGAGTGCTGGGGCAGCTGGAACGCCGCCAAGCGGCTGGCTCGCAAGGGCTATACCGGCATCCGCTGGTTCCCCGAGGGCGTCGAGGGCTGGCAGGAGAAGCACGAGACGACGAATCTGCGCGTCGACCCCGCCTGGAAGGCAGCGAGCGAAAAGCAGGCGGGCCGCTGACCCGCGGCGCCCGGCGGTGTAAGAGGGGGAGGGAGACGCGCGGACACCAAAAGGGATCTGAACCATGTCGCAGGTCGTGCAGTCGCGCCGGCTCCGGGCGATCGATATCGGCAAGCGCAAGGCCGAGGGGCGCAAGATTATCGCGCTCACCGCCTACCACGCCCACACCGCCGGCATCGTCGATCCCTATTGCGACTTCATCCTCGTGGGCGATTCCCTCGGCATGGTCATGCACGGGATGGAATCGACGATTCCCGTCACCCTGGAAATGATGATCCTCCAGGCGCAGGCGGTGATCCGGGGCACGCAGAAGGCGCTCGTCGTGGTCGACATGCCGTTCGGCTCCTACGAGGCGAGCAAGGAGCAGGCCTTCCTCAACGCCGCCCGGGTGCTGAAGGAGAGCGGCGCCGGCGCGATCAAGATGGAGGGCGGCGCGCATTTCGCCGAGACGGTGGCGTTCCTCGTCCAGCGCGGCGTGCCGGTGATGGGCCATATCGGGCTCACCCCGCAGGCGGTGAACACGATGGGCGGGTTCAAGGTGCAGGGCCGCGCCCCCGATGACGAGCGCCGCCTGCTGGAGGATGCCCGCGCGATCTCCGAGGCCGGGGCCTTCGCGATCGTGCTGGAGGGCATCGTCGAGCCGGTGGCCCGGGCGATCGCGACCTCGCCGCGGGTGAGCGCAGCGACGATCGGCATCGGCGCCTCGGCGGTCTGCGACGGGCAGATCCTGGTTCTGGAGGACATGCTCGGCCTGTCCGAACGCACGCCGAAATTCGTGCGGCAGTTCGGCAGCCTGCGGAGCCATATCGAGGAGGCCGTGAAGGCCTATGCCGAGGAAGTCCAGGCCGGGCGGTTCCCGGCCGCGGACCACACCTACGGTTAGGCCCACTCAGCCCAGCGGCCGGGCCGGGTTGCCGACGACGGTCGCCCCCGCCGGCACGTCGCGGGTGACGACCGCGCCCGCGCCGATGATGGCATCGTCACCCACCGTGACGCCGGGCAGGATCAGCGCGCCGCCGCCGATCCAGACATTCGCCCCGACCGTGATGGGCCGGCCGGATTCGACGCCCGCCCGCCGCAACTCCGGATCGCGCGGATGGTCGGCGGTCAGGAACTGCACCCCGGGGCCGACCTGGGTAAGGGTGCCGATCGACACGGGGGCGACGTCGAGGATCACGCAGTTGAAGTTGAGGAACACCCCGTCGCCGACCGCGATGTGCTGGCCGTAATCGCAGAAGAACGGCGGCCGGATCACCGCGCCCGCGCCGACATGGCCGAGGAGTTCGCGCAGGAGGACACGCCGCTCGTCGGGGGAGGCGGCCAGGGTGGCGTTGTAGCGGACCATCCAGGCGCGGGCACGCCGCGCATCGGCGGCGAGTTCCGGGTCGCCGGGCCGGTAGGGCTCGCCGGACAGCATCTTTTGCTTCTCAGTCTTGGCTGTCATGCGGTCGATGTCCTGCGTGGGTCCCGGACAGGATGGGATGCGGGTCGGCGAGGGGCTCCAATGCGGGCAGGCTCCACCCCCACCCCGGCCGTCCCTCACGGGATGATCACCCGCGAAGCGGGCACAGCAATGCGGGGGCTCACGGAAGCCGGTCGGCTTCGGCGTGGGCTGCGGGACGCGCCATCGTCGCCGGTTGAAGCGTTCCGCGATAGGCGACGATCAGCCCGACGAGCGGCGCTTGGATCGTGATGTCGAAGGCGAACGCCCCGTCTCTCTCGGTCTCGAAGCACGCGCCTGTCGGCAGCAGATATCGCGGCATCGGAACTTTCAAAATGGACCATCGCCTGGGTACGAACAGGAGGCGCGGCCCGTCTCGAACGAGGGCGACCGCGAAGACGGCGAGGCCGAACCGCTCGATCAACAGGTAGCGATCCCGGCCCGTGCCGGCCGATTGAAGCGACGCGAAGGTCTTCCCGCCGATGGTCCGGGTCCACCGCTCGCCCCCGGGCACCGGAGCGAACGTGACCGTCGCGGGAACATCCTCGGCCGCGTCCGGAAATCCGAGCCGCGCACACAGGAGCCGCGCGATGGGCCCGCGCCCGCGCCGGACCGTCGCCGAGCCGGTCCAGCGCCGGGGGCCGGACCCCGCGTGAAGCTCGCGGACACGCGCGGGCAGCGCGTCGAAGGCCGAGCCGAGAATAGCGCGATAGATCGTCCCGCTATCATCCTCGTCCCGGAAACCGAAGACGATCGCCCGGCGGGCGAACAGCGCCTCGTAATCGTCCAGTTCCAGGGCGCGGACCGCCGATCGGGCACCGGTGACGGGCCGCTCGCCGCGCAGCATCTTCCGGATCAGCGCCTCGATCGCCATCGACGGGATCAGCGGACCGTCGTCGCCCTCGGCCAGGAGATGCCAGCTGCGCACGACATCCCGGTTTCCGCAGCGCCCGCGGACGGACACGACCATGCCTCCGCGATGCTCGCCGTACCGCAGCCGGTTCAGCACCGCGTAGAACAGTCGCGAGAACGGCGTCAGGGCGGGCAGCCGGAACCGCGCCCGGGCCTTGGCCAGGAGGTTGAGCACCCGGTGCAGAGACTCGGGTACCGGTCCGGCGCCCATCCAGATGTCGGTCATCGCGGGGTGCTCGGGCGGAAGAACCAGCAGGTCCGGCACGTCGACCAGGGAGAAGCGCAGGTTTCGCAGGGGCAGACGCCCCGGCACCGCGACCGTGAATCGCCGGCTCTCGGTCAGGCCCCTCGCCTCGAACGGCCGCCCGCCGCGCCGCAACTTGACCGGACCGCCGGCATATCCGACCACCGCACGCATGACGTTGAGGCCGATCCCGGCATAGGGCGAGGGGGCGATGCCGCCCTCGACGGCGTGGATCTCCATACCCGACGCCATCCTGCGCAGAACGGCCGCGGTCAGCACGGGAAAGCTGCTGACGCCGGAGAGGACCACGACGCCGGCGGCCTTCGCCGCCGCGTCGAACGTGGACACCCCGAAGACGAAATCCGCCCCGTCGGCGAAGTCGAGATAATCGACGCCCGCCGCGATACAGCACGCGATCACGCGGTACGGATCGGCGCCGTAATCCTGAAACGGACCGGAGGCGTCCACGACGAGGTTCGGTCTTTGCGCGCGAAGGGCCTCCCCGATATCCGCACGGTCGAGGGCGAGGGGCTCGACCAGCGTCCTGCCGCGATGCTGCGCACAGAACGCCTGTGCCCGCTCCAGGCTGCGCCCGCAGATGACAAGATGGAGACCCGGGACATCGTGCAGAAGCTGAACGAGCCTGCCGCCGAAGACCCCATAGCCCCCCAGGATCAGGACCTTCATCGATCGGCGTTCCCGTCAGGAGGAGTTCAGGATCGTACGATCGATTGCCTCACAGGATCCGATCGCGGTACCGATCGGGGGCGATCCAGCAGGTGTCACGTCGGCCGAACCAGCGGTAGCGGTTTCGCGCGATGAACCGGTAGACGCGATCCCGCAGCCAAGCCGGGACGATCCGGAAGATCCGCGCCAGCCTCCAGGGATACCCGAGCGTCTCGTAGATGCTGATGACCGCATCACTGTCCTGGCGAATCCGATCGCCCTCCACCACCAGCAGGCTTACCGGATCCTCGGGATCCATGCCGTGCCTGCGATAGAGGGATTGGCCGATCGCGCTCTGCATGGAGGCGAGGCGAAATCGCGCCGCGCGATCGCGCGTCAGGATGAACTGGGCGTTGGCCGAGCACAGCACGCATTCGGCGTCGAACAGGACGATGGGACCAGCGGGATCCGCTGCCGAGCAGGCTCTCGTCGTCATGCAGACAGTCTAACCGATGGGGTTGCCGGAGGAGAAGCTTGCTCACCGCCGCACGCGTTCGTCGCATGCCGGCAGACGTCACGGGCTCACGCCTCGGAGCCCCACCCCATCACCCCACCCGCCGCGACGGCAGCCGCAAGCCCGGGGCCGGGCGCTCCAACAAGACCTCACGCCGGAACCGCACCAGCCGCGCCGGCCTCCCGGCGGCGCCGCTGGTGACGCTCTCGGTCTCCTCCACCAGCCCCTGCTGCGCCACGAGCCGGCGGAAATTCTGCTTGTGCAGCTGCGTGCCCGAGAGTGCTTCCACGGTGCGCTGGAGCTGGAGCAGGGTGAATTCCGGCGGCATCAGCTCGAACACCACCGGGCGGTACTTGATCTTGCCCCGCAGCCGGCCGATCGCGGTGGCGAGCACCCGCCGGTGGTCGAACGCCATCGGCACGCCGGTCGGGTCGTTCGGGAGCGCCGGGCCGGCATTGCCGCCGGCCTCCGGGATCAGCCCGGCCTCGAACAGCAATTCGTAGCGCTCCAGCACGCGCTCCTCGTTCCAGGTGCCGCCGTTCATGCCGAAGGTCAGGCCAAGCCGGTCGAGGCGGCGGGTCCGGGTGGCGCAATCCGCGGGCTCGGCCGCCCAGGCGGCGAGCCGCGCCTCGATCGCGTCGAGCTGGCGCGGACGGCCCTGGCGGAAATCCTCGTAGGGCAGGTAACGGTACCAGTTCTGCCACGCGGCTTCCGCGAGGCCCGCCGGCCGCTCCTCGCGCACCAGCGCCAGATAGGCCACCGACAGCGAGTGCACCCCCGATTGCGCGGCGGCGCCCGAGCGGTCGCGGTCGCCGAAGGTGTAGAGTTGCTCCACGTAGCCGAGGCGCTGGTGCGTCTGCCGCTCCACCCAGGCGCGCAGGCCGCGCTCCAGGGTGGCGTGCTCGGGGACGAGCGGACCGGCCGGCAGGCCGTCGCCGCGGCCCGGCGCCTGATCGGGCACGCGGATCGTCAGGGCACGCGGCTCCCCCCTGGTCGCGGCGACGATCACCGCGACGAGGCCTACGGAGGAGCGCTCCGGCAGGGCCTGCGCCCCGCGCGCACCCGTCTGCACCGCGGCACCGTCCATCGTCCCTCGACCACCTCGCCTGTCGAATGCGCTTTGGGGCCAATCGTTTCCGCACGCCCCGGCGCCCACCAGCGGATCCCGCCTATAGGGGGGCAGGACCGCCGCGCGTCAACGCCGCCGTATGACGCTCGGGCGGCCGCAGGGTCCGACGCCGCTTGCCAAGGCGGCGGCGGCTGACCAAACAGGGGCCATCCGAACGGCCAGGATGGAGCCCGAGCGACAGCGATGCCAGCCAGCGCGAACGCCGCACCGACCGGGGGACCGGCGGTCGATCTGCGGCTCTACGGCCTCCTCGATGTCGGTGTCTGCGGCGGCGATGGCGACCGTCTGGCGCGGCTCGGCGCCGAGGCGGTCGCGGGGGGCTGCACCCTGCTGCAATACCGCGAGAAGGACATCGCGGATGCCCGCGCCGCCCTGGCGCGGATCCGGGCGATCCGGGAGGCGGTCGGCGGGCGGGTGCCGGTGCTGGTCAACGACCGGGTCGACCTCGCCCTCGCGGCGGGGGCGGAGGGGGTGCATCTCGGCCAGGGCGACCTCCACCCGGCCGATGCCCGCCGGCTCCTGGGACCGGGGGCGATCATCGGCCTCACCGTGAAGACCACCGCGCAGGCCGACGAGCTGTACCGGTTGCCGGTGGATTATGCCTGCATCGGCGGCGTGTTCGCCACCACCAGCAAGGACAATCCCGACCCGCCGGTCGGCCTCGACGGGTTCGCCAGCATTGCCTTCCGGGCGCGGCTCGCCCGGGGCGCGGGCCTGCCGCTCGGCGCCATCGCGGGGATCGGGCTGGACAACGCCGCCGCCGTGGTCGCCGCGGGGGCGGACGGTGTGGCGGTCATCACCGCCCTGTTCGGCGCGGAACCGGTGCGCCAGCGCGCCCGGGACCTACGCGCCCGGATCGACGCCGCCCTGGCGGAGCGGGCCCGATGAGCGCGACCCCAATCGCCGTCACCATCGCGGGCTCGGATTCCGGCGGCGGCGCCGGCATTCAGGCCGATCTCAAGACGTTCTCGGCGCTTGGTGTCTACGGCGCCAGCGTGATCACGGCGCTCACCGCGCAGAACACGCGGGGCGTCCAGGGTATCCACGACGTGCCGGCGGATTTCGTCGCCCGGCAGATCGACAGCGTCTTCTCCGACCTCGCGGTGACGGCGGTGAAGATCGGCATGCTGTCGCGGTCCGAGGTGATCGTGGCCGTGGCCGAGGGGCTGGCGCGCCATGCCCAAACAATCCCCGTCGTCCTCGACCCCGTGATGGTGGCCACCAGCGGCGACCGGCTGATCGCCGACGACGCCGTGGCGACGCTCCGGGACCGGCTGCTGGCGCGGGCCGACCTGATCACCCCCAACCTGCCGGAGGCGGCGGTGCTGCTCGGCGAATCCGTCGCCGAGGACCCGGCGACCGCCGCCGCCCAGGCGCGGCGGCTCGTGGCGCTCGGGGCCCGGGCGGTGCTGATCAAGGGCGGGCACGGGACGGGGCGCGAGAGCATCGACCACCTCGTCACGGCGGACGGGACCCTGCGGACCCTCGTGGCGCCGCGGATCGCCACCGCCAACACCCACGGCACCGGCTGCACCCTCTCATCCGCCATCGCGGCGGGTCTGGCCCGCGGCCTGTCGCTGCCGGCCGCAGTGGCGGAGGCCAAGACCTATCTCACGGCGGCGCTCGCCGCCGCGGATGAACTGGCGATCGGCGCCGGGCACGGGCCGGTCCATCATTTCCACGGCCTTTGGGGATAGATCGGCGCACTGAGGCGCTGTCCGCCGCCTTGCAACCGGATGACGATTGCGTTTGAAGAAGCGCACGATCGTTCGGATAACGGAACGGCGCAGGCGGGCCGGTGGCGATGCAGGATCAGGCGGAACGGCCAGACCGGGGACGCGGGCGCGACCTGCTGACGGGCGCGCAGGCGCTCTCCGGGCAGCTCGGCAAGACCATCCAGCGGCTGCGCAAGGCCTACAATCTGTCGCTCTCGGAACTCGCCGAGCAATCGGGCGTGGCCAAGTCGATCATCAGCCAGATCGAGCGCAACGAGACCAACCCGACGCTCGCCACGATCTGGCGGCTCTCCCAGGCCCTCGACGTGTCGATCGAGCGGGTCCTGGCGACGGGCGACGAGGAGCCGTTCATCGAAAAGACCTCCCGGGCCGATACGCCGATCCTGGTCTCCGAGGACGGGAAGGTCCGGCTCGCCATCATCGGCTGGCTGAAGACGATCGAGTGGCTGCAATGGTACGAGGTTACGGCCGACCCGGGCGGGGTCCTCGATTCGGACCCGCACCAGCGCGGTTCGGTGGAATCGCTGTCGGTCGCCGAGGGGGCGTTCGAGGTGGAGATCGGCGGCACCGTGCAGCGGGCGCGGGCGGGCGAGACCCTGCGCTACCGCTGTGACCGGCCCCACCTCGTGCGCTGCACGGACGGCCCGGCCCGGGCCACCATGGTGGTGATCATGAAGGCGGCCGTGATGGAGTGACACGGGCTCACCGCCCCGTATTCACCCACCGCACCACGTCGGCCAACACCATCATCAGCGCCTGGTCGAGGGCGCGGGCCCCGTTGCCGGCGTCGATCTTGGCCACCGGCACCCGGGCCACGAAGATCCGCGCGGCCGTCACCTTGCCGGTGCCGTCGGCCACGAGCTTCAGCGCCAGATCCACCACCGCCTCGCCGGTCGCCGCCTGGACGTCGAAGGCGCGGATCTCGCTGATCAGCTGGTAATCGGCCACGATCTTGTCGCCGGGGCGGCTCACCGAGCGCAACCGCCCGGAATTCTCCAGGCTCTGGATGATCCGGGACTGGATCAGCCGCGGCAGCCGGTCGGCCCATTGGCCGCCGCCCAGGAAGGCGAGCGACCCGCCGCCCTCGCGCACGATGATCCGATCCGCCTCGAAGGGCTGGATGCCCACCGGCTCCGAGACCGTGATCGACCGGCCGGCCGCCACCGGCCGCCCGGCCGGGGGCAGGGCCGCGAGATCGAAGGTCAACGGCGCCGCGCCGCCGCCGCAGCCACCCAGCAGGGCGGCGAGCAACACAGCGGCGGCGATGTGGGACGAGCGGACCATACACATGACCTGAGAGACCCCGCCGACGAACGGCGGAGTTGTAAAAGCTATGCCGTTAAAACTAGCCCGCATCGGTATCCGTGCCGTGCGCCGGGACACATCGACCCGGCGGGCCGTGATTTCAGCGTCCGCCGTTGTATTCCGGCAACGATGGTTTGCCGCCGAATATCACCTGACTCGGATCCCGCTCCAGGCTCCGCACGGTGCGGTTGAGGGTGCTCAGCGTCCGCTGGCCATCCCCCGACAGGGCCTCGACCTCCCGGCGGCCGGTGCCGCTCAGGCGGCCGAAATTGGTCGAGATGCTGGCGGTGCGCTTGTCGAGGTTCTCCGACATCACCCGGAACGCCTTGCCGGCGTCGCGCACCGAGATCGCCGCCGCGCGGATCTCCGCGAAGGTGCTGGAGCCCTCCTGCCCCGAGGCCGAGCCCAGGAAGCCCTGGGCGCCGTTGAGCACCGCGTCGATCTTGTCGGCCGAGGCATTGAGCTTGCCGGCGAGCGAGCGGGCGTCGTGCACGGCGCCCTCGATATCGGGGCTGGATTTGGACAGGGCCTCCGAGAATCGGTCGGCGTTGTCGATCACGTGGCCGAGTTTTGCCCCGTCCACCGCCTTGACCAGGGCCGAGATGTTCGGCCCGGCATCGGCCAGCGTCTTCGAGAAGGTCTCGACGTTGGTGAGCGAGCGGTTGATCGCGCCCTCGTTGGCGGAGACCAGCCGGTCGAGCCGGGCCAGCATGTCGTCGGCCCGCTGCGCCACCTGACGGGCGAGCGCCATCATGTCCTGCATGTCGGAGGAATCGGCGAAGATCGTCGGCGGCTCGCCATTGGCCATCGGGGTCAGCACCGGCGCGTCGGCGTTGCCGCCGGAGAGCGAGATCACCGAGACGCCGGTGAGCATCGCCGAATCGAGCCGGGCGCGGGTATCGGCCCGCAGCGGGGTCGCGGGATCGACCTTGATCTGGGCGAGCACCCGGCGCGGATCCTGCGGGGCGAGGCGGATATCGGTGACCTCGCCGACCTTGATGCCGTTGAAGTTCACGCTCGACCCGCGCGACAGCCCCCCGACCGAGCCGGAGAAGACGATCCGCACCGTCTGGCTGACCTGCCGGGACGAGCCGCCGGAGAGCCACAGCACGGTGCCGAAGCCCGCCAGGATCACGGCGATGGTGAAGGCCCCGATCAGGGCGTAGTTCGCGCGGGTTTCCATGCGCTCAGCCTGTGTGTCTGCCCGGCGGATTGGCGCGGGGCGGAATGGGATGGGGGCGGCGCTCAGGCATGCAGGGCCGTGCCGCCCGTGGCGATGGTACGGGCGCGCTTGCCGTGGAAGTAGGAGCGCAGCCAGGGATGGTCGCTCGCCAGCATCTCCTCGATGGTGCCGGCCGCGATGATCTGGCCGTCGCCGAGCGCCGCGATCCGGTCGCAGGCGGTGTAGAGGCTGTCGAGGTCGTGGGTGACCATGAACACGGTTAGGCCCAGCGTCTCCTTCAGGGTCGAGACGAGGTCGTCGAATTCCCCCGCGCCGATCGGGTCGAGGCCCGAGGTCGGCTCGTCGAGGAACAGGATCTCGGGATCGAGCGCCAGGGAGCGGGCCAAGGCCGCGCGCTTGATCATGCCGCCCGAGAGTTCGGAAGGCAGCTTGTCGGCGGCGTCGGGCTTCAGGCCGACCATCTCGATCTTGAGCCGCGCGAACTCGTCGAGCAGGCGCTCGGACAGGTTCAGGTGCTCGCGCATCGGCACCTGGATGTTCTGCTTGACGGTGAGCGCCGAGAACAGCGCCCCCTGCTGGAACAGCACGCCCCAGCGCTGCTCCATGCGCCGCCGCTCGGCGTAGGTGAGTTCATCGACGTCCCGGCCGAACACCTCGATCGTGCCCGCCCGCTTCGGGTTGAGGCCGAGGATCGTCCGGGTGAGCACCGACTTGCCCTGGCCCGAGGGTCCGACGAAGCCCAGGATCTCGCCGGCGCGGATGTCCAGGCTCAGGCCCTTGAGGATGTTGCGGTCGCGGAAGCCGACCACGAGGTCGCGCACGCGGATGATCGGCGCAGGGGCGGACATCGGGGTATCCATCGGGGCGGTCATCGGGCCGGGTCTTAGAAATCGATCGCGGCGAAGAACACCGCGAACAGGCCATCGAGGACGATGACCATGAAGATGGACTTCACGACCGAGGCGGTGACGTGGCGGCCGAGGGATTCCGCCGAGCCCTCCACGGCAAACCCCTCGATCGTGGCGATCACCCCGATGGTCAGCGCCATGAACGGCGCCTTGATCAGACCGACCATCACGTGGTGGACGCCCACCGCCGCCTGGAGCCGAACCAGGAACTGGTCGAGGGTCAACCCGCCGTAGAGCATCGCGGTCAGCCCGCCGCCCGCGAGCGCCGCCAGGTCGCCGATCAGCGTCAGCATCGGCAGGCCGATCATCAGGGCGAGCACCCGGGGCACGATCAGGATCTCGACCGGGTCGAGGCCCATGACGCGCAGGGCATCGACCTCCTCGCGCATGCGCATCGAGCCGATCTCGGCGGTGATCGCCGAGCCGGAGCGGCCGGCGACCATGATCGAGGTCAGCAGCACGCCCATCTCGCGCAGGATCAAGAGGCCGATCAGGTTGACCACGAAGGTCTGCGCGCCGAAGCGCTGGAGCTGGAAGATGCCCTGCTGGGCGACGATGCCGCCCACGAGGAACGAGATCAGCACGATGATCGGCGTGCCGTTGAGCGCCACCTGCTGGATCTGGTTGACGAGGGCGTTGCCCCGGAAAGTCCCGGGCCGCACGGCGACGCGCCCGCAGGCGGCGATCAGCTCGCCCAGGAAGGCGAGGGCGGTGACGAATTCCTGGCCGCCCTGCACGGTCTGCCGCCCGGTGGCGTCGAGGGCACCGACGATCACGCCGTGCCGCCGCGGCGGCGGCGCCTCGGGCTCGCGCAGGCGGACCTCGCCCAGCAGGGTCCGGTGCTCCGACCGAACCGCGTGATAGGTGAGGGCGCTCCCGGCCTGCTCGATCTCCGCGCGGGTGCGCTCGAGGACCCAGGCGCCGAGCGTGTCGAGGCGCTCGATTCCCGACAGGTCGAGGGCCACGGGGTCCGCCCGGCCGGCAGCCGCGATGCGCGCGGCCGCGGCCTCGACGGCGGGCGCCTGGTCGGCGGTCCAGCGGCCGTCGAGCTGCAGCCGGCCGTGTTCCGCCGGCTCCCGCACCGATGCGCCGGCCGAGATGACGGGAACTCTGTCCTCGCTCAGCAAGACCCTCTCTCCTCGATCGAGGCACCACCCTGCCGGGCGGTTATGTCGACATTACGGTTGACGATCCGTCTCCGATGTCGCGCCGCGGGAGGCCAGCGCCAGTCCGAGGCCAACGCCGGCCAGCGGCGCCATCAGCAGGAAGGCGAGGGGGCCGCCAGCCCGGTAGGCGAGGCCGCTCACCAGGGTGGCGACCACGGAGATGCTGGCATTGACCGCGCTGAGCGTGCCCTGCGCCCGACCCCGCGCGCCGTCCGGAGCGTAGGCCGAGACCGCCGCCATGGCGCCGAGCTGCGTCGCCCCGAAGGTCAACCCGTGCAGAGCCTGCAGCGGCACCAGGGCGGCGAGGCGGTCGCCGATCAGGAACATGCCGACCGCCCGCAGGATCGCGGCGGCGGCGCCGAGGCTCAGGAGCCGCACCGGGCGGCGCCACGCGGCCGGCAGGGCCGGCATGACGGCGAGCAGCACGATCTCGGACAGCACGCCGACCGCCCAGAGCGACCCGACCCACGCCGCCGGGATGCCCTGGCTCGTCCAGTAGATGCTGCCGAACCCATAGATCGCCCCATGGCTCGCCTGGATCGACGCAGCCGCGCCGATGCAGAGCCAGAGCTTCCGCGGCAGCTTCGGCCGGCCGGTCCCGTCCTCGGCCTGCTTCAGGCCCGTCATCGCCTGACTGCGCCACGCCACCAGGGCAGCCCCGAGGGCGAGGCCGGTGAGCAGCAGCGGCACCGCGAGCCGGCCGCCGAGCGCCGAGAGCAGGAAGCCCCCCGCCAAGTTCGCCAGCAGGAAGGCGATGGAGCCCGCCATCCGGATCCGGGAATAGGCGAGGCGGTTGTCCTGCCGCACGGCCGCGAGCGTCAGGTAGTCGATGCAGGGCACCAGCGGCGAGCCCGCGACCGCGTTCAGCACGATCAGCAGGGCGAGCAGGGGCCAGCCGATCCCGGCGGCCCCCGGCATCAATGCGTAGGTGAGGCTGAGCGCGAGGCTGCCGGCGAGAATCATCCGGCGCGGCCCGAGCCCCCGGTCGAGCAGGCTCATCAGCGGCGCCGTGGCGGCGATCCGGGTGGCGATCGGCAGGGCGAGGAGCACACCGATCACCGCGGCATCGAGCCCCAGGGCATCGAGCCAGAGCGGCATGAACGGCATGGCGATGCCGATCTCGGTGAAGACGACGGCGTAGAGCAGCGACAGGCGCGCCGGGCCGGACGGGCGAGGCAACATCGAACTCGGGGCGGGGGATTCAGAGGGCACGCGCGGAGGGATCGGCCTCGGGCGCCCCGTAAGTGACCGTTAAACGGATCCTGTCAAATTGCGCTCGCCTCGCGGTTGCAGACTGCGTTCAGGAAAACCCATGTCCGGTCCCGCAAGCCCGAGCCCGAACGCATCGGCCGAGTACGAGGCCATCGCGGCGACCATCTCGGGCACCGAGCGCGGGCGCTGGTTCCTGGCCGAACATGCCCGCCGTAACCGGGGGGCCGAGACCGAGATGCTGCTCGGGGCGATCGCCCGCCTGGAGCGGACCGTCACCGCGGATCGCGGCCACGAGGCCTTCGGACATCTGCGCGGCAACCTCGTCGACATGGCCGACGCGATCAGCCGGACGAAGGCGGAGATCGCCGCGATCAGCGCCGCCAACCACGAGCAGACGCGCCTGACCGAGGCGTCGCTCGCCCTCGACGGCATCGTGCGCGAGACCGAGCGGGCGACCTCGGACATCCTCGGTTCCGCCGAGGCGATTCAGGAGGCGGCCTGGACGCTGCGCGAGCAGGGCGCCAACGAGGCGGCCTGCGACGTCCTCGACCACCACGCCACCGGGATCTACACGGCCTGCTCGTTCCAGGACCTCACCGCGCAGCGCATCGCCCGGATCGTCTATACCCTGCGCTACCTGGAGGACCGCCTGTCGGCCATGATCGCGATCTGGGGCGAGGAGGCCGAGCCGGTTCCGTCACTGAGCGAAGCCGGGGCCGCGGAGATCGGCGCGTCCGATCTCAACCAGAGCGACATCGACCGCTATATCGGCATGGATGTCCCGGCCGTCACGGCCGCCGCCCTCGTGGCCCGGCCGGGGAGCCTGCCGCTGCACGAGGACCTCGTGTTCCTGCCGATTGCGGGCGAGCCCGACACCGAGGTGGCCGGGCCAGAAAGCATCATGGCCGAGAGCATCATGGCCGAGAGCGTCATGGCCGAGAGCGTCATGGCCGACAGCGTCGACGACGCCCCGGCCCGCGACCCCCCCGAACTCGCCTGGGCCGGCCTCGCCGCGGCCACCCCCGAACCCGATGGGGTTCCGGCGCCACCGGGAGCCCTGGACACGGCGCTTAGGCCCGCCCCGATCGGCGGGCTCTCGCCCCAGCAGCGGCTGCCGCCGTTCGCCTGAGACACCGACCGGGGAGCGCCCGGACCCCCCC
>NZ_JAKSYG010000053.1 GCF_022829725.1 Methylobacterium sp. E-005
GCAGCACCGATAGGAAAGACCCCGGATAGAAGGACACCTCCAGCACGGGGTCGGTGGCGATGCCGCCGAGCACGCCGGTGCCGGTCGCGGGTTGACCGTGGAAGGCGGGGCCGGGGGCGATGACGGGCGGGAGCAGGGCGAGGATGTAGGCGAGCGAGGGCTTCTCGAGCGGGCGGGACGGGAGCGGAGGCGCCGCGGGGGCCGCTTGCACCACCGAGGTGCGGGGCTGCGAGAGGGGCGGCGCGGGGTCCACGCGCCGGGCGGCGTGGTCGGGCGTGGCGAGCGCGGGTGCAGTACAGAGCGATGGCCTTCATGAAGGGCGGACGTCAGCCGGAATCCGGTTTGGCATCACCTGAAACCCTTCGGGGGCCACCCTCCCCCGCAGAGGGGGGAGGGAGACCCGCGCTTCTCTCAGTACACTGAGGTGCAGCTTACTCCGCCGCCACCCGCGCCGGCTCGTGGCGCACCTCAGCTTCCGCCCGCTCCCCCTCCGCCACCGCCGTCCGCCGGAACAGGCGCATCACGACGACAAAAAACACCGGCACGAAGAACACCGCCAGCACGGTCGCGGTGATCATGCCGCCCATCACGCCGGTGCCGATCGCCTGCTGGCTCTTCGAGGCGGCGCCGGTGGCGATGGCCAGCGGCACCACGCCGAAGATGAAGGCGAGCGAGGTCATCACGATCGGCCGGAACCGGAGCGTCGCCGCCTCGATCGCGGCTTGCACCACCGAGGTGCCGGGCTTCCAGAGGTCCTTGGCGAATTCCACGATCAGGATCGCGTTCTTGGCCGAGAGGCCGATGATCGTGATCAGCCCGATCTTGAAGTACACGTCGTTGGGCATGCCGCGCAGGTACACGGCCGCCAGCGCGCCGATCACGCCGAGCGGAATCACCAGCATCACCGAGACCGGGATGGCCCAGCTCTCGTAGAGCGCGGCGAGGCACAGGAACACGATCACCACCGAGAGCGCCAGCAGCAGGGTCGCTTGGCTCCCCGCCTGCTTCTCCTGGTAGGACTGGCCGGTCCAGGCGTAGCCGAAGCCCTTGGGCAGCTGGAGCATCAGCCGCTCCATCTCGGCGATCGCGTCACCCGACGTGTAGCCGGGGTTCGGCTCGCCGGTGAAGCGCACCGACTGGTAGCCGTTGTAGCCGACGATCTGGCTCGGCCCCATGCCCCATTTCAACTCGGCGAAGGACGACATCGGCACCATCGTCCCCGTGGCGTTCTTCACCGCGTAGTTGAGGATGTCGGACGCGTTCATGCGCTGGAGCTGCTCGGCCTGCACGTAGACCCGCTGCATCTTGCCCCGGTTGGGGAAATCGTTCGGGTAGACCGAGCCGAGGTTGAGCTGGATCGTGGCGTTGATGTCCTCGTACTTCACGCCCAAAGCCGCCGCCTTCTCGCGGTCGATGACCAGCTCGGCCTGCGGGGTCGGGGGCAGGCCCTCGATCTTCACCTTCTGGAGGATCGGGCTGCCCTGCGCGAGCTTCAGCAGTTGCTCCTGGGCCCCCAGAAGCGCCGCGTATCCGCGGTTCGCCCGGTCCTGCAGGCGGAACGAGAAGCCCGCCGCGTTGCCGAGGTTGTCCACCGGCGGCGGTTCCTGGGCGTCCACCGTGGCATCCCGGTAGTTGGCCAGCGCCGCGTTGGTGTTGGCCACCAGCGCGGCGGCCGAACTCTTGGCGTCGCGCTCGGACCAGGGCTTGAGGGTCACGAAGGCCTGGCTGGTGCTAGGCGCCTGCCCTGAGAACGAGTAGCCGTTGAGCATCGTCACGGTGGCGACGCCGGGCTGCGCCAGCAGGTACTCCTCGACCTTGCGGACCGCCTCCTGGGTGCGGTTGTAGGAGGCGCCGGGCGGCGTCTGGATGTCGACCGTGAAGAAGCCCTGATCCTCCACCGGCAGGAAGCCCTCCGGCAGGTTGACGAAGGCGTAAGCGGTCCCCGCCACCAGGGCGAGGTAGACCAGCATCACCCGGCCGGACTTGCGGATGAAGGCCGCGGTGCCACGGCCGTAGCGGGCGGTCTCCCGGTCGACGAACCGGTTGAACATCCCGAACACGCCGCCCTTGGCATGGCCGTGGCCCTTGGCGACCGGCTTGAGGAAGGTCGCGCAGAGCGCGGGCGTCAGCGACAGGGCGAGCAGCGCGGAGAACGCGATGGAGGTAACCATCGCGATCGAGAACTGCCGGTAGATGATGCCCACCGAGCCGGGGAAGAACGCCATCGGCACGAACACCGCCATCAGCACCAGGGTGATGCCGATGATCGCGCCCGTGATCTGCCCCATGGCCTTCTTGGTGGCTTCCTTGGGGGGCAGCCCCTCCTCGTTCATGATCCGCTCGACGTTCTCCACCACCACGATGGCGTCGTCGACCAGGATGCCGATGGCCAGCACCATGCCGAACATGGTGAGCACGTTCACCGAGAAGCCGGCGAGCCACATCACCGTGACGGTGCCCATCAGGGCGATCGGCACCACGATGGTGGGGATCAGGGTGTAGCGGATGTTCTGCAGGAACAGGAACATCACGAGGAAGACCAGCACCACCGCCTCGACCAGCGTGTGCAGCACCTTCTCGATCGAGGCTTCCACCGCCGGGGTGATGTCGTAGGGGATGTCCCACTTCAGGTCCGGCGGGAAGAACTGGGACAGCTCGACCATCTTGGCGCGGATCGCCTTGGCGGTCTCCAGCGCGTTGCCGTCGGGGGCGAGGGTCACCGAGATGCCGGCGGCCGGGCCGCCGTTGAGGCGCGTGGAGAACTGGTAGGCGTCGCCGCCGAGCTCGATCCGGGCGACGTCGCGCAGGCGCACGTTCGAGCCGTCGGGATTGGCCCGCAGCACGATGGCGCCGAACTCCTCGATCGTGCCGAGCTGGCCCTTCACGATGATCGGCATGGTGAGCGCCGTCCCGGTCGGGCTCGGCTGCGCGCCGACCGCCCCGGAGGCGACCTGGACGTTCTGGTTGCGGATCGCCTCGGTGACCTCCGAGGCGTTGAGCGACAGCCCGCGCAGCTTGTCGGGATCGACCCAGACCCGGAGCGACCGCTCGGTGGAGTAGAGGGTCGCGCGGCCGACGCCGGGGATGCGGCGAATCTCGTTGATGACGTTGCGGATCAGGAAGTCGCCGAGGCCCACCTCGTCCATCGACCCGTCCTTGGAGACGAGGGTGATGATGTTGAGGGTCGCGGCCGAGGCCTCCTCCACGAGGATGCCGTTCTGGCGCACCTCAGCCGGAAGGCGCGCCTCCACGCGCTTCAACCGGTTCTGCACCTCCACCGAGGCGAGCGACGGGTCGGTGCCGGGCTGGAAGGTGGCGGTGATGTTGACCGAGCCGAACGAGTCGGTGGTCGACTCGAAGTTCATGATGTTGGCGGCGCCGTTCAGCTCATCCTCGATGAGCCGGGTGGTGCCGACGTAGAGGCTCTCCACCGAGGCCCCCGGATAGGCCGTCGAGAGCGCGATGGAGGGCGGGGCGATCACCGGATACTGCGCCACCGGCAGGTTCGGGATGGCGAGTGCGCCGCCCAGGCAGATGAACAGGGCCACCACCCAGGCGAAGACCGGCCGGTCGATGAAGAAGCGTGCCATGGTCGGGGTCTCCCGCGATCAGTGACGCTGGGCGGCGGCGCGCTGCGCCGCGTTCGCCGTGTCGCCCGCATTCTTGTCGCCCGGCGCGTCGGATGCCTCGTCGGCATCGTGCTTCGGGCCGGTCTCGCCATGGACCGGGGTCTGATCGAGGGGCTTCACCTTGGCGCCCACGGTGATCTTCTGGAAGCCGTCGACCACGACCCGCTCGCCGGCCTTGAGCCCGGACCGGATCAGCCAGTTCTGGCCGACCACCGGCCCGACCTCGACGGGCTGGCGCATCACGGTCTCGTCGGCGCGGACCACCCAGACCTCGGCGCGGCCGTCATCGGTACGCTGGATCGCCTGCTGCGGCACCGCGATCGCGTCGGAATCGATGCCCTGCTTGATCCGCGCCCGGACGTACATGCCGGGGAAAAGCTCGTCGTGCGGGTTCGGGAACTGCACCCGCAAAGTGACCTGCCCGGTGCTCGGGTCGGCGGTGACGTCCGAAAACAGCAGGCGGCCGGCCAGCGGGTAGAGGGAATTGTCGTCCATGATCAGGTGGACGTTGGCGGTGTTGTCCTCCAGCCGCGCCAGCTCGCCGCTGGCGAGGTCCCGGCGCAGGCGGTTGAGTTCGCCCACCGATTGCGTGATGTCGACGTAGATCGGGTCGAGCTGCTGAATCGTGGCGAGCGCCCCCATGGCGCCGGGCTCGATCAGCGTGCCCTCGGTCAGCAGCGCCCGGCCGATGCGGCCGGTGATCGGCGCGCGCACATCGGTCCAGTCGAGGTTGAGCTGCGCCTTCTGGCGGCTCGCCTTGGCGCCTGCCACCTCGGCCTCGGCCTGCTTCTTGGCCGCGAAGGCCGCATCGTACTGCGCTTGGCTGGCGGTGGCGCGGGAGAGCAGCTGCTCAAGCCGGTCGGCCTGCTGGCGGGCCAGCACCTGGGCGGCCTCCTGGCGGGCCAGCGCCGCGTCGGCGCTGGCAAGTTCGACCTCGTAGGGGGCGGGGTCGATCTTGTAGAGGATGTCCCCCTCCTTGACCATGCTGCCCTGCTCGAACAACCGCTTGACCACGAGGCCGGACACCCGGGCGCGAACCTCGGCGATGCGCATCGGCGCGACGCGGCCCGGCAGGTCACGCAGGTACGGGATCGCCTGGGGCTCCACCTTGACGTAGCCGACCTCCGGCACGGGCGGGGCCGGTGCGGCGGCCTGCTTCGGGTTGCAGGCCGCAAGGCCGAGGAGAAACAGGGCCGCGGGCAGGATCGCCGCGGCGCGGCGCGGAAACGGGAGTCGGGCGGGAAGATTACGGGTCACGAGTACCGACGCTCCTGAAAGCATGCGTCTGCAAGGCGGCGCGGAGCATGGGCCCGCGCATCGTCGAGGCGAATCCCGGGGCCGATCCGCGACCGGCCGGGGGTGATCCGGACAGGCACACCCCGCGTCGGCCGTCCGGCCGAGGGCGCGCGTCAGACCAGCCGCGGGGGCCGGTGCAGCGAGCCGTCCGGCACGGAGGCCGGCACGGCATCGGACCTGTAATCGAACGATGCGGAGACAGTGTGTCCAGGCCGCGGCGCCTCAACCGGCGGTCGTGGCAGACCCAGCTCGGTGAAAATCTCGCTGTCGGCGGCACAGAGGTCGGTGCGTCCGAGACCCGAACGCTCGGCCTCGGGCTGCGCATCCGGTGTGCCCGACAGGATCGCCATGCGGGCACCCGCGACGGCGCAGGCCGGCCCCTCCACCCGCGCGGCCTCAGTCGGCGCAGGCATGGCAATCACCGCCACCGTCGCGAGGACGAGCAGCGCCAGCACGGCGAGGCCCCGGACGAGGCGCTCCGGCGCGCCCGCGACACGGCGGGCCAGGAGGGCGGCGGATTGGATCACGAACTTGAGATAAGCATGGCCGTCACCGGGTTCAATCACCCATGGCGTCGCGCCGTCCGGTCCCTGTTGCACGAAAGCAACGACCACGCCCGGAAGAACCCTCCCCGGCAGCCCGGCCTCAACCTTGCCGCGAAGTCGGGGCCGGGTTCGGCGCATGACCGAGCGGCCGCCGCCGAGGCCTGCGCCGCAATCAAGGAGGGATGGAAACCATGTCGAGACAGATCGCGATGCTCGCGCTCGCGGGTGCCCTGCTGGGGAGCACGCCCGCGTCCGCCGGCCCGCTGGACAGCGGGCCGATCGCGGATTTCCTGAATGTCTTCCGCAGTCAGGCAATCCCACGCGAGACGATTGGCTGGAACAGCACCGAGAAGCCCGGCACCATCGTGATCTCCACCCGCCAACGCCGGCTCTATTACATTCTCGGTAACAGCGAGGCGATCCGCTACGGCGTCGGCGTCGGCCGTCAGGGCTTCTCCTGGTCCGGCACCAAGACCGTGACGATGAAGAAGGAATGGCCGGCTTGGCGCCCGCCGCAGCAGATGCTGGCCCGCCGCCCGGACCTGCCGCGCTACATGGCCGGCGGCCAGGACAATCCGTTGGGCGCCCGCGCCCTCTATCTCGGCTCCTCGCTCTACCGGATCCACGGCTCCAACGAGCCGGACACGATGGGCGCGGCGGTCTCCTCCGGCTGCATCCGCATGACCAACAAGGACGTGGTCGATCTCTACGATCGGGTCCGCGTCGGCACCAAGGTGGTCGTGCGCGATTGATTGTGCGCGCGCAGGACGTTTGTCGGCAGGCGCGGGGAGTGTGTCGGCCTGGGGGCGCAAAGTTTGTCGGCACGCGTCCAGGCCAGCCTGATCATTGAGTTCCGGCCCCGAATGCGTGAGCGGGTTTCTTTGCGCCCGGGGCATTGAGCCCGCGCCGGACAAGCGCGACGTTGACGCGTTCGTCTACGACTGGGACGACGCCTTCGTCGCCGAGGCGCTCCGCCACGGGCTTGGCGCGGTGGCTGTCGCCGACCATCACGATGGCGCCTTCCTCCCCGACGTCATCGCGGCCGCGAAGCGGCTCGGGCCGGTGTTCGGCCCGCCTCGGTGAACCCGCCGTGGAAGTCCTGCGTCAGGCGTCTCTGGCCGACGAGGCGCGCATCATGCACATGCCGCCGCAACCGCCGACCAACCGCGTCGTCAGGATCGCGATCCGCTCCAGCATCACCGGTGCCGATACGCGCGTCATCCTCGTCAACAAGGGCTTCACCGCGTTCATCGGCGGCCAGGGTTCGGGGACGAGCGCCGTCCTGAAGTTCTTGCGCTTGGGCCTCGGCAAGTCCGATGGCGGTCAGGCGCTGGCCCAGCGGGCCCGGATCGTGCTGGCCTGCGCCGAGCCCGGCTCCACGAACGGGGGCGTCGCCCACAGCCTCGGGGTCAGCTGTCGAAGCATCACGACGTGGCGCGTGCTTCCTCGCCCGCCGCTTCGACAGTCTCGTCGACCTGCCACGCTCCGATGCGCCACGTCGTGACCAGCGGTCTGCAAAATCCGACGTTTGGCGCGAACCGATCCGAGGGAGGATCCAAGGGGGGATCCAAACGAGATGGGCGCCGGACTCCCGGGAAGGCGGAGGCGCAATCGGCACCGGCTCTCCCCGGCCGGTAGTGAGAGCGTTGAAACCCGTGATCCGGGTTTTCGGGAGGGTGCGATCCAGGGTCGCGAGTTCGCACGGGCCCCGGTCGGCGCGGAGGGGACCCATGTCCCGGACCTACGGAAACGTGGATGCAGACGTTGCATCCGGGCACAAGAAGCATCACACACGCGACAGATTCTCGGACCGTTCGGTGCGCAGCCCTTGAGTGAGGTGCGCCGAAGAGTCGGCAGTTCGGCGCCGTCCGTGATCATCCAGACAATAGGAATCCGTGATGAAGACGCGCGCCGCGGTCGCGTGGGAGGCGAAGAAGCCCCTCACAATCGAGACTATCGACATCGAGGGACCCAAGGCTGGCGAGGTTCTCGTCGAGTTGATGGCCACCGGGATCTGCCACACCGACGCCTACACCCTCTCGGGCCTCGATTCCGAGGGCAAGTTCCCGGCAATCCTTGGCCACGAGGGCGCAGGCATCGTCCGCGAGGTCGGCGCCGGCGTCACCACGCTGAAGCCCGGCGACCACGTCATCCCGCTCTACACACCGGAATGCCGCAACTGTAAGTCCTGCCTCTCCCAGCGCACGAACCTGTGCACCGCGATCCGGGCGACCCAGGGCCAGGGCGTGATGCCGGACGGCACGAGCCGCTTCTCCTGCGTCTCCACCGGCGGCAGCCCCGCCGGATCGAGCACCGTGTTCCACTACATGGGCTGCTCGACCTTCTCGAACTTCACGGTGCTGCCCGCCATCGCGCTGGCCAAAATCCGCGAGGACGCCCCGTTCGACAAGATCTGCTACATCGGCTGCGGCGTGACCACCGGCATCGGCGCGGTGATCTACACCGCCAAGGTCTGGCCGGGCGCCAACGTGGTGGTCTTCGGCCTCGGCGGCATCGGCCTCAACGTTCTCCAGGCTGCCCGCATGGTCGGGGCTGACAAAATCATCGGCGTCGACATCAACCCGGAGAAGCAGGCCATGGCCCGCAAATTCGGTATGACCGACTTCATCAATCCGACCGAGGTTGGAACCGACAAGGTGGTTCAGGCCATCGTCGATCTCACCGGCGGGGGCGCCGACTTCTCCTTCGATTGTACCGGCAACGTCCATGTGATGCGCCAAGCCCTCGAGTGCTGCCATCGCGGCTGGGGCGAGTCGATCGTCATTGGCGTGGCCGAGGCCGGCCGCGAGATCTCGACCCGTCCGTTCCAACTCGTCACCGGTCGCGTCTGGAAGGGCTCGGCCTTCGGCGGCGCGCGCGGTCGCACGGACGTGCCGAAGATCGTCGACTGGTACATGGAGGGCAAGATCAACATCGATGATCTGATCACCCACACGATGCCGCTCGAAGACATCAATCACGGCTTCGACCTGATGCACGAGGGCAAGTCGATCCGGTCCGTCGTCGTCTACTGAGCAGGATGGGCGCGGATCCTTTCCTCTGGGTCTGAGGATCCGCGCCCCCTCCGGCTGTTCCCCTCGCGAGGGACGCCCGCATCCTGCCCTGAGCCCACGCGGGAGACTGGCACGCGGCGAGCGATCCAAACGTCGCTGGGCTCCGTCAAAAGCTGTCCCACACCATCCAGCCCCGCGCGGGGCTTTCGCCTCCCGGGTAGGAGAACAAAGCTGATGGAAACCATCTCGAAGGCCCGCGCCCATGGCGGCACGCAGGGTGTCTACAAGCACGATGCGCAGACCACGCAATGCGCGATGACGTTCGCGGTGTTCGTACCGCCCCAGGCCGAGAACGGCCCGGTCCCGGTGCTGTGGTACCTGTCGGGCCTCACCTGCACGCACGCCAACGTCATGGACAAGGGCGAGTACCGGGCCGCAGCCGCCGAGCAGGGCGTGATCATCGTGGCTCCCGATACCAGCCCGCGCGGCCCCGGCATCCCCGACGAGGACGGCAATTGGCAGTTCGGCTCCGGCGCCGGCTTCTACCTGGACGCCACGCAGGCGCCCTATGACACGAATTACCGGATGTGGAGCTACATCACGGAAGAGCTGCCCGCGCTCATCGCGAAGGAATTCCCCGCCGACATGACCCGTCAGGGCATCTTCGGGCATTCCATGGGCGGACACGGGGCGCTCACCATCGCGCTCACCTACCCGGAGCGCTTCAAGTCCTGCTCCGCATTCGCGCCGATCGCCCAGCCCTCCACGGCCGGCTGGTCGAAGCCGGCCTTCGAAAAGTATCTCGGTTCCGACCCGGTCGCCTGGCGCGCCCACGACGCCACCGCGCTGATCGAGGACGGCAAGCGCTTCCCCGAGTTCCTGGTGGATCAGGGCACCGCCGACAGCTTCCTTCAGGACGGCCTTCGCCCCTGGCTGCTGGAAGAGGCCTGCAAGAAGGCCGGCATCGCCCTGACCCTCAACATGCGCGAGGGCTACGACCATTCCTACTTCTTCATCTCGACCTTCATGGCCGACCATATTGCCTGGGCGGCCGCGCGCCTGAAGTGATCGTGCCACACCCGCAACGCCGTCGGGGAGCAATGCCCCCGACATCGGGTGCAAGGTGCCGTCCAGGGCGCCTGCGGGTGGGCGCGATCCGACCGCGTTCTGAAAGCCCTGGCGACCCGCAGCATGCCGGAGATCGATCGGGGGGCTCGTCCGCTTGTCCGGCAAGCTCTCTGCGAAGCGGACCTTCGACGTCCGGCCATCGTCGGCCGGCGCCCAGCACCCCGGCGAACGTCTCAGAGGGGTGGTTTTCTGCCGGTCGGCACTGAGGGATCAGCGGCGCAGAAGAGGACGTTCGCGCAATCCGCCGTTGAGATCCGCCTCGAAGGCCTCAGTAGGCGGGCACCGGGCGGCGCCAGCTTCGACATCTCAGGCTGGTAACCGCGCAGCAGGCTTCCTGACCTCGTGCTCGCGCAGACCCGGTCCCGCTCCCTCGATCTCACGACCTCCTGCCTCTCCAAGAGCCGGGAGACGACCGAACAGAACGATGTCGCGGACCACCTGACCGGGTGGGTCAACCGCGTCGGTCAGTGTTGCAGGGTGCGCCCGATCACTTTTGCAGCGACTTCCCAGTCTCGTGTGGCTTGGGAGATGAGCACGGCGTCGAAGTGCGTAAGTGGCGCCGATACCAAGCGGCCGTCGCGCACGATGCGCAGCGGTGCATCCTGGTTCCTCAATGCCGCCCACGCAGCAGCGCGGAACGGCGCCGGGCTCCGTCCGAGCGGGCTATCTTTGTCCGGCCGAAGGGCGCAGTATGCCGATATCACCGGATTGGTTGATCCAGGCTCCGGTGGCTGAGGGTTCGTGCCCCCGCCTGCGACGGACAGGCGCGCATGGCTGACCTCATCAAGTTTCCTGTCATCCGCCGCTCACGGCACGCGCGCCGCGCCTATCAGGTGCATCGGTTCGCCCAAAGCGGCGGCGTGATCGCATCCCGTATCATCACGGCCCGCGACGACGTCGACGCAAAGCGGCAGGCGGCGGATTTGGCCGCGGGGGATCGCGCCGAACTCTGGGCGGGCCCCCGCCTCGTGGCCGTGATCTGCGCGATTGAAAATCCGATCGCGACGTCGATCCGGTTGCTTGCGGACCGGCCGCCGACGGGATTGTGAGACGATTCTATCCGGCTTCACAGCAAATCCAGGAGCGCGACCATGGCGACGGACAAGAAGCGCGGAAATCGTGAGACCAAGAAGCCGAAAAAGCCCGTGCCCAAGACCAACGCGGCGGCCCCCTCGACCAAGGGCACGGTCGCGGCTGCCATGAAGACCGGCGGGCGAGGCTGAGGAGATGCGCGACCGCTACAATCGGCCCCGATGGTAGAGCCCGGCCGACCGCGCCTATGCCCGGTGATGCGGAAGCTGATCACCGTGGTCCTCCACATGTCGCAGCATCCCGGCCTTCAGGAGCGGGGCCTGCTGATCGATCGCCTTACGGACCTCGAAGCGGAGGGCATCGCCCGGGATGTCCCGCGGCGGACCGTGGAGGCGATCCGGGCGACGCGGTTGAAGTTGCGCGTCGAGGGCCTGATGCCCAGGACGCCCCTGCCGCGAGGCCATTGATGGATCTGGACATGACTGATGGCGATGCGGGCTTGGTATAACGCCGGGCGCTCGTCAGCAGGGCGAACCGGGCCGATCTCGCTTCAGCACAGGACATCCTGCTTCGGGCGATCCTGCATGAGGATGATGCGGAACGACGGACAACGATCCTCGATGGGCTGAGCGCTCAGCTCACCGGAGCAGCACGCCTTCCGCACAGCGCTGCCCGCGATGATCGAGCGGACACGCGCGATGGCAAAATCGACGGGGCGATGACGTCCCCCGTGGCACGGATAGTTCCGGAGTCACGCAATGCGGACCCGGGAATTCGACGGCCCCCGGCGATCTCGCTGAACCTCTCCGCCCACGAGCGCTACCGTCATCGACGACGTTGCGCCGGCTCCTGCCGCAGGCGATCTGTCGTCAGATCCCGATGCTTGCTGCGCCGGCGTTGGCAGCCTGCTGGATCGTCGCGCCATTCCTCAATGCCATGGCGATGGCGATCGACATGGTGTCGATGGCGAGGGCACGGTCCTGTCCGTAGTCATAGGAGCTGTTTCGTCCCGAACTCAGCCGCGCATAGTAGGCATCGGGAAACGCCTGATCGACCCGTGTTCTGAGGAGCCGCACAGCGGCGGCATAGCGATCTTCGAAGGTCCGGGCTTTTTCAGCCGACGCCCCCTCGAAGGTTCCGTTCTCCTTCTGCTTGGCGATCGCGCCGGACCTGCGCGCATCCGCGCTGCCGAGGAAGAAGTGAATTGTTTTGGAGATCAACCACCGGATGACGGGCATCGGAATCTCCTGAATGGGCAGGGTCGAACGCCCCCAGTTGGCCGCGATAGCAATCCCGAGGATCTCTAAGATTCGAGAGGTCGGCGGCGTTCAGTGCCACGTTGCCATTCTGTGCGGATCACCGCGAAACACATCTCGGCTGGCTTTCGTCACGGCAGCACGCTCTGTGGTCCCGGATACACCAAGAGGGCCCCGCGCTCGGATACTTTCCAAACCGGGAACGATCCCTCGTGAACGAACATCGCAAAACCTTCGACGGTTTCCGGTCGATCGAAGTCCCGGACGTCCTGCACGGCGCGGCCGACGATGCAGGCCGCATCCGGCGCATCGGCTGTCGGGGAGCGGCTATCCAACGAGAACATCACGCCGGATCGATCGGGCCTGAGCGCGTCCGGAAGTGAGTCGATCCGGCGCCATAGGCAATGCCATCGGGCGCAGGCCTCCGGGCGCTCAGGGTAGATGCCGCAACCTGTTCCGGTGTTGTGGCGGCAGATCATGCCCGCGGGCTTGTCGAGAGCCTGAATCTCCAGAACGCGACAGCACACCGTGCAGGTACCGCATGATCGATCCGGGGCGGAGGGAGCGGCAGACCTTGGAACTGCTTCTCGTGCGCCGCCGCGGACGCGTGTGTCGCTCGTAATCGGCCTGCCCTCGTGGAAAATGTCGATGCGGTTTGGGGCGTACGGGCAGCCCGCCTGCGGGGATGCCGAGGACGTGCTGTCAGGACGCGCGCTCCGCAATCGAGCCGGCCCGGGACTGGGCCCGGCGCCCGCGGGGCGGCAGGCGCCCCGGGGCCCGCGTCCTCAGGCCTTCTGCGGTGGCCTGCCAGTCTTGGCTCTGATCTTCGGTTCAGGGGCGACAGATTCAGGCTTGTTGGCCAAGAGGCGCTTGACGCGCTCGTTGAAGTCCTCGGGCGTGACCGCCTGGGCTTTGCCGGTCGTGAATTCGCGTGCCATGTTGGTTGGTCTCCGCTTCGTCGCCCAAAGCACGGGATTGCGCGGAGGGATTACGAGGCTATGCGCCTTCCTGGATCGAAGCACCACTGCCAATTCTTGAAGCTTGCGGCGGGGCGCCGGAACTTCACGGACGTGAACAGCGAGGCCTGTTCGTACGCCCGGTCTACGCCGCCGGACGTCTCACATGCCGCCATGCCGCGATTGCACAGCGTCGCGCCTCGAAGGTCGTGCGCAGCCGCGAGCCGGGCTCACCCTGCCGTTCGGCACTGAAGCCGTGGAGCAGAACCGCGTCCGGTCCGAAAACCCGTCGCATTTCGGCGCGCCAGAGGCGATCCGTGACGGTAAGGGCGCCCTCGGTCTCCGCGAGGTGATCTCTATCCACAGCCGACCTCCTCAGTTCACCGCCTCCTCTCACAACGCGATGTCCTGTCCAGAGGTCCAGCTCGACCGTGAGAATTGCTTCGGCCGCGGCCCCTTTCGGAGCTTTGCTGCGGCGTCGGACAGAGCGATCGGCTCAGAGCGCCCGCGCGAGACCGGCTTCCAGATCGAGGGCGCTGGCCGTCTGCTGGGACAGGCGAACACCCGTCGTCTCGACGGTCGCGTCCGCCTTCACCGCGTGGCGCACGATGGCCAGCGCTTCGTCTTCGGATGTGGTGATCGCGACGTAGAACATCACCAAGTGCCCGGACAATTCCGCCTCATCGGGTCGCGTCACCTTGAGGATGAAGGCCGTCTGGTTGGGCTCGATCATCGCCGCTTCGGGCGAATGCGTAGGCATATTCGTCATCGCGAGCTTCAACGACCTTGTTTGCACGCTGCCCGTCGCATTTCCACGCGGCCAGCAACCCCTGGCGAATGGCACGGTGCAGGAAGTCGTCTTTCCGTCAGAAGGACCGGTCGGCCGGAAACAGTCAGGACGCGCGCGTAAGCTCGCCCTCGCGCACGGCACGCTCGCCGCCCGCGGACCGGATTCGATAGGTCGGCTCGCCGGAACGGTCGTCCGGCATCAGCCGGACGATTTCGAAGAGGCCATCGACGATGCTCTTCCCCCCGGCGTAGCTGACCCCCAGCTGCCGGACCTGCTGGCCGATCTTGAACTTGTGCGACATGGGGCTTCCTCCGGGTGATGGCGTTTGCTGGCCGGGGTCGACTTACCGGCGAGCCCGCGCCTTGCGGGCCGCAAACCGTGCGTCGCGCGCGGCCTTCTGCTCGGAGGCCAGGGCAGCCTGTCGGTCCGCCTTCGCCGCAGCCTCACGGACGCGCTCGGCGGCGGCTTCCGCCTCCGCAGCCAGAACCTCAGCCTCGCGCGCGGCCTGCGCCGCGAGACGGGCAGCTTCCCGCTCGGTCGATCGCACCTCCCGCGCCTCAACGACCGCGTGCCGCGCCGCCTGACGGGCGAGGACGGCCGGATCATCGGCTGCGGGGCGCGCCTGGAAGCGAGCCAGTGTGGCCTGACGCGCTTTGGCCGTCGCTTCGAGACGATCGACGAGTTGGTCGCTTTTGAAGGGGTTCACGGACTCTCCTGAGGCGCACCGGAGTTCATCTCCGGAGCATGAAATCGAAAAAGCCGCCCCCCAACGGGAACGGCTTCGAAGCGCGTCACGGACGGACGCGCGATGCTCAGGCGGCCTGAAGGCTGCCGGCTGACTGTTTGCCGCTCCGGCGGTCGGTCTCCATCTCGTAGGAAACCTTCTGGCCCTCGCTCAGGCCCTGCATGCCGGCGCGCTCGACGGCGGAGATGTGTACGAACACGTCCTTGCCGCCGTCATCCGGCTGGATGAAGCCGAAGCCTTTGGTGTCGTTGAACCATTTAACGGTGCCGATAGCCATCAGTAATCCATATCAAGTTAGGCAAATAATTGGGCCGGGCGCATGGATCGCACGCGCTCAGTCGCTGGTCGTCGAGAATGGGAGAGATGCAGATCGCTCGCCCTGTTGAGGCGATACGGCCGGATATCTGGCCAAAAGTCGATAAATCACTTGTACGCCATCGGCGCCACAATAGCAACAGCGCGCAAAAATCATGTACTTCATGACGTCCCGCGCCAGAATTATTTATCCCACAATGCCGTCTCGAGGGCGCTTTCGGACAGCTCAGCCGAAGTACGGAATCGATTTCCCGGGCCGCCCGATCCCAAGACCCACTGCAGCGGCCGCGCCCGTGCGAACCGGTTGCGACGAATCCGACGTGCCCGCGTTGACGTCGGAATTCATTTCTCCAGGTGCCCTGAGCCAACGGTACGGCCGCCGGATGCCGACATCTCTTGGGTACGCCATGATTGACTCACCAACAAAGACCACACCCGGTATTCGCGATGTCCTCTCGACCGGGATCGCTGGTCTCGACGAGATTCTAGGGGGTGGCCTGACGCGCGGTCGGATCTACCTGCTCGAAGGAACCCCTGGGACCGGCAAGACCACGGTGGGGCTCCAGTTTCTCCTGAACGGCGCGGCGCGGGGAGAGAAGTGCCTGTATGTGACCTTGTCGGAGAGCGTCGACGAGTTGCAGTCGGCCGCGAGCTCGCACGGCTGGTCCCTGGACGGAATCGAGCTCCACGAACTCGTCAACGAACTGGGGCTCGACCCGGATAGCGAGCAGTCCGTCCTGCATCCCTCCGAAGTCGAGTTGGGGGAAACGGTCCGCGAGGTGATCGAGCGCATCGACGAACTCTGCCCCGCCCGGGTCGTGTTCGACAGCCTGTCCGAGCTTCGCCTGCTCGCCCAGAATCCCCTGCGGTACCGTCGCCAGATCCTGGCGCTGAAGCAGATGTTTTCCTCGCGTGGATGCACGGTGCTCCTGCTCGACAATGGTACCGCCGACGTCCAGCTGCACAGTATCGCCCATGGCGTCATCATGCTGGAACAGACCCGGCGCGGCTTCGGGGCTGCGCGGCGGCGCCTGAACGTCCTGAAGATGCGGGGCGTCAAGTTCCACGGCGGTCTGCACGACTTCAGTCTCGACACCGGTGGCGTGGAGGTCTTTCCCAGCCTCGTGGCCGACGATCATGGTGCCAGATTCCCGATGACCCCCGCCTCGACAGGCTCGAAGGAACTCGATGCTCTGCTGGGTGGCGGTCTGGCCCCGGCCACCAACACCCTGCTGCTGGGCCCGTCCGGCGTGGGCAAGACCACCACGGCCGTCCGCTGTATGCTGGAGGCCTTGGATCGCGGGGAGAAAGCGTCCTACTTCCTGTTCGACGAGGGACGTCAGACACTGCTGACGCGGGCCCGGTCGTTGGGCATGGATCTGGACGCCCACATCGCGACCGGAAGCCTGATCATCGACGAGATCGAACCGGCCGAATTCTCGCCGGGGGAGTTCGCCTGCCGGGTTCGGAAATCCGTGGAAACGGGCGGCGCGCGCTTCGTCGTGTTCGACAGCCTGAACGCGTATATCCACGCCATGCCGGGGGAGGAGTACCTCGTTCTGCAGATGCATGAATTGCTGAATTACTTGAACCAGAAGGACGCGACGACACTCTTGGTGCTCGGACAACACGGCGTCGTCGGGGACGTCCGGTCCGATATCGACCTCAGCTATCTCAGCGACGGGATTGTGCTGTTCCGGTACTTCGAAGCAGCCGGAGAGGTGCGCACCGCCCTGTCGGTCCTGAAGAGCCGGGTCAACGCGCACGAGCGATCGATCAGAGAACTCAGATTGTCGCCGATCGGGCTCCAGGTCGGTGAAGTCCTGACCGATTTCATGGGGGTCCTGTCCGGTCTGCCCACTTACGGCGGGGACAGCCCGCTGCTGACGGACGGGTCGAAGCCGGCCGAGGCGCTCTGATGGCCACCTCTCAGATGGAGGAGGACCGCGTTCTCATCCTCGCCCCGCGGGGGCGCGACGCCATCGTCGTGTCGGATCTGCTGACGAAATCCGGCCACGCCGTCTCGGTCTGCCGGAACAGCGCTGAATGGCCGGACGCGCTCAGCAGATCGGCGGCGACTTCGATCGTGACAGAAGAGGCCCTTCTGGAGGTCGACGCCCGCGAACTCGACGCGTGGGTCGCGGCGCAGCCGCCGTGGTCCGATTTCCCGTTCGTGATGCTGGCGACGAAGCAGGCCGGACGACGGACCGTCCGGGCCGCTGCCGTCATCGAGCGTCTCGGCAATGTCGTGCTGCTCGAACGGCCGATCAACGCCGAAACCTTGGTCAGTGCCGTGTCGTCGGCGCTGCGGGTCCGTCGACGGCAGTACCAAGCACGCGCCCATATCCAGGAACGCGAGGACGCCCAGGACCGCCTGCGAGCGGCGAACGAGATGCTGGAACGACGCGTCGAGGAACGTACGCGCGCGGTCGAGGCGGCTCGCGAGACCCTGGCCTTCGCGCTGGATTCGGCCGGGATGGGCTCGTGGGATCTCGACCTCGTCCACGACACGGCGCGGCGGTCGCACAGGCATGATGCCATCTTCGGCTACAACGAGCCGCTGCCATCCTGGGGCCGGGCCGATTTCCTGAGCCATGCCGTCGCCGAGGACCGGGACCTGGTGGAGGCCGCCTTCGAGCGCGCCTTCCAGACCGGGTTGCTCGATCTCGAATGCCGCATCCGCCGCGCGGACGGCACGGTCCGGTGGATCGCCGCCAAGGGCAGGGCCGAGTATCGCGACGATGGGAAGCCGACGCGCATGGCCGGCATCGTTCTCGACCGGACCGAGCAGCGCAACACCGAGGAAGCACTCCGACAGGCGCAGAAGATGGAGGCGATCGGTCAACTGACCGGGGGGGTCGCCCATGACTTCAACAACCTCCTCACCGTCATCGTCGGGGGGCTCGACATGATGCTGCGCAAGCCGGAGAACACCGAGCGGGTCGTGCGTCTGGCGGAGGCCGCGATGAACGCGGCCCGGCGCGGCGAGCAACTGACGCAGCAACTCCTGGCCTTCTCCCGGCGGCAGATGCTGCGGCCCCAGACCCTGAACCCGAACCGCCTGCTGATCGACTTCAGGCCGCTGGCCGAGCGTGCCGCCGGCGGGGCCGTCGAGGTCGTCTTCGATCTCGACCCCGCCCTCGATCCGATCCGCATCGACCCGGCGCAGTTCGAGGCGGCGGTCCTCAACCTCGTCGTGAATGCCCGCGACGCGATGGAGGGACGCGGATCACGGATCGTTGTGCGAAGCCGGAACGTGCATCTCGATACCGCGGCTGTGGCTGACCGCGGCGTGCCGCCGGGGGCCTTCGTCGAGGTGTCGGTGACCGACCGGGGCAGCGGCATGCCCCCCGAGACTCTGGCCCGGGTGTTCGAGCCGTTCTTCACCACCAAGGAGGTCGGCAAGGGTACGGGGCTCGGCCTGTCCCAGGTCTACGGGTTCACGCGCAGCGCCGGAGGGTTCGTGGGCATCGACACCGAGATCGGCGCCGGCACGACCTTCCGGCTCTTGTTTCCCCGCTCGACCGATCCCGCCGGCGAGGAGGTCGGGGCCGGCGGAGTCGGCAACCTACCCCTGCGCCGCGCGATCGAGGGCGATACGGTGCTCCTGGTCGAGGACGACGAGCAGGTGCTGGGGATGGCGGTCGAGAGCCTGGAGGAACTCCACTACCGGGTCGTGGTCGCCAGGAACGCGGCCGAGGCGCTGATCCAGCTCCAGGGCGTCGAGCGGATCGACATCCTGTTCTCCGACGTGATGATGCCCGGCGGCATGAACGGATCGGAGCTCGCCCTCGAGGCACGGCGGCTTCGTCCCGGCCTCAAGGTGCTCCTCACCTCCGGCTACGTCGCAAATCTGGACGAAGGGCAGGTCCTCGGCAGTGGCGATACGCCCGTCCTCAACAAGCCATACCGCCGTGATGAGCTTGCACGGTCGCTGCGTCTTGTCCTCGGCGGAAAGGCCTCCTGACGCGCCCTCGGCGGCCCCGAGCATCGGGCCGAGCTTGCCCGCGTGGGATGTGAGGTGACGAGGTCCGTCCGGTTTTTCGGCTTGCTTTCTCCAAAGCGGTCATTCCGCCAGACTCCGTCACGCCAAATCGCCCGAGCGCGCAAAACCGGACGCCCGGCCGGGTGCCCGATCAGGACATCCAACCGACTGCTGCAGCCCCTCAAGACGGGACCCAGCGGGTCAGATCCTGTGGCGCGCGATGACGCGCATGGGCGTCTCCAAGGCGCGGTAGCAGGGGGCAGCCCCGTCGTAACGGCATTGGAGCGGGCACGCCATCGGCGCCGAAGCACATCCGCTCCAGACCGCCAGAGGTGCCGGAACTGTCCCGATCACGTGCGGTTCCCCAATCTCACGGCCAGTTGCTCCCGAGGTGTATCGTGCGTGTTCGCGAGCCCGTCTCACGCCGTCATCTGATCCAGTCGGGAGCTGTCGCCGCCACGAGTGCCTTGGTCGGGATCAGAGGAGCCGTAGGCTTGGAGACGACGTCCGACAGGCCCATTGACGCGCCATCCGGGCGTCGAACGGAAACCCTCGATCCGGACTACTTCAAGGGCATGTACGCGACCGAAGCGGACCCGTGGCGCTTCGCCACGAGTCCGTACGAGCGCGACAAGTACGCCGCGACGCTGGCGGCCCTGCCGCGCCCCCATTACGCGTCCGCCCTGGAGGTCGGCTGCTCGATCGGCGTGTTCACGCACGAGCTCTGTCCCCGCTGCGACGCGTTGATCGGCCTCGACGTGGTGCCGTCCGTTCTGGAGGCGGCCCGTGCGCGATGCGCCGATTGCCCGAATGCGCATTTCCTGCTGGCGGCCGTCCCTGGCGCTTGGCCGGACGGTCGGTTCGACCTCATCGTGATCTCGGAGGTGGCGTACTATCTCGACCGCGCCGATCTCGCGCGCTTGGTCGCGCGTGTCGAAGGCGCCCTGTTACCCGAAGCCGATATCGTGTTGGTCCATTGGCTCGGCGTGACCCACTACCCGCTCTCCGGCGACGAGGCGGCTGAGGGCTTCATCGCGGGTGCTCGGACCTTCGCGACGGTCGTGAAGCAGTCGAGGACCGCCGCGTATCGGCTCGACGTGCTGCGCGCCCGCAAATCCGACGCCGGCTAGAGTGCGCTGATCCCAAAGCGGGCGCAGGGCCGTCAGGCTCCGCGCCGTCTCTGCACCGCCGCGACCGCGTAGAGGACGAGGCCGGCCAGCATTAAGAGCAGACCCGCCAGGGACTGGAAGGGTCTCACGGCCACGAGATAGACCATCATGAACAGGGTCACCGCGAGGAAGATCAGCGGCGTGAACGGATAGCCCCAGGTCCGGCACGGTCGCGGCAGGTTGGGCCGGGTGATCCGGAGCTTGATCAGGCCGAGCACGGTCAGGAAGGAGCAGGCGATCAGGCCGAACTGGACGAACGCGAGCACCGCCTCGAAGCTCTGCGTCAGGAGCAGGAGGCTGGCGACCCCGCCTTGAAGCAGGATTGCGACGCTCGGTACGCCGGTGCGCGTGCGACGCGCGAACATCCGTAGGGGCGCCACGTCCTCGCCCATCGCCACCGTCACGCGGGGACCGATCCACATCATCGCGCTGATCGTCGGTACGAGGCCGGCGCAGATCAGGAGACCGACGAGGCGGCCACCCGCCTCGCCGAAGACGTGACGCCCGGCGATCAGGCCGACCTCGACCTGACCGGCGAGTTCCGTCAGCGGCGTCGTGTAGAGGAACACCGCATTCAGCGCGACGTAGAGCACCACCACGCACCCCGTCCCGGCCAGCAGGGCCCGCGGCAGGCTGCGCTGCGGATCGCGGAGCTCGCCGACGATGTAGGTCGCGGCGTTCCAGCCCGAGTAGGCGTACATCACGAAGACCAGGCTGATCGCGAAGCCGGCGCTGACGATTTGCGTGAGGTCCTGCGCGCCGGGGACGAAGCTGATGGGCTGGCCACCGCCCCGGATGAAGCCCACCCCGATGAACACGACGATCAAGGCGAGCTTCAGCAGCGTGAAGCCGACCTGAAACACGCTGCTGTGGCGCAGGCCGCGCAGGTGAACGGCCGAGACGATCCCGATCACCGCGAGACCGAGCAGAAGCGCGGGTGCGCCGGGCAGAACGGCCCCGGCGTATTGCCCGAACGCCATGGCGGCGAGCGCCACCGGGGCGGCGAACCCGACGGTGGCCGAGAGCCAGCCGGCCATGAACCCGACCGCCGGACCGTATATGTGCGAGAGGAACATGTACTCGCCGCCGGAGCGGGGAAACATCGTGGCGAGTTCGGCGTAGCAGAGCGCCCCACAGAGCGCGACGACGCCGCCGACGGCCCACAGCAGCACCAGGGCGAAGCCGGACGGAACGTCCCGGGCCTGGAAGCCGAGGCTGGTGAAAACCCCGACGCCGATCATGTCGGCCACCACGATGGCCGTCGCCGTCAGCGTCGAGACGGCCGGCAAGCTCCGGGTGGCCCTTGGTCGATCAACCATCATTGCCACCTGCCGGGATCCGTCGCGCTCATGACAAGCTGCATGTGCGCCAGCCAATGCTGCGTCCTTGGAAAACCAGCTGAGCGGCCGCCGCGGCGCCGTCGATTAAGTCGCAGGCCACGATGGCTCGCAAACCGGGAGACTGGACTATCGTCCGACAGCACCTGCGCGCCGATGCGTGACCCCGCGAACCGCGGCTCGTCGCGAGGCTCCGATGAATCGGCGCGCCCTCTTGGGTTGGGGGCGCCGACCGCGGCGCGGAGCCGGCAGCCTCCAGGCTCGCCCCGGTGCTCAGGCGTTCGAGCGCCGCAGATCTGGATCCGAGACGAAGGCGGCAGCCATGACGACGCAGATTGTGCCGGACTTTCCGCCCGAGGCGTTCGCGAAGCACGATGGCGCTCCAGACACGCTCTTCTACGCGCAACCGCGCTTCGTCACACATATCGACGACGCCGCGATCGCCGCCGTCGCCGATCTGTACAGGACGGTCGTCCCCGAGGGCGGCATCGTCCTCGACCTGATGTCGAGCTGGGTCAGCCACCTTCCGGACGAAGCCGCCTACGCGCGCGTCATCGGCCACGGCTTGAATGCGGCGGAACTCGCCGCCAACCCGCGCCTGACCGAGTCTTTCGTGCAGGACCTCAACGCGGAGACGAACCTGCCCCTCGAGACCGCGAGCGTCGACGCCGCCCTGATGTGCGTCTCGGTGCAGTACCTGCAGCGGCCCGGGGCCGTCCTGACCGAGGTGGCGCGCGTGCTGCGTCCCGGCGCCCCGGTGGTGATCAGCTTCTCCAACCGGTGCTTCCCGACCAAGGCGGTCGCCATCTGGAATGCCCTCGACGGCGCGGGCCATGCCCAGCTCGTCGGCCTGTACCTTCAACGCGCCGGCTTCCCCCGTATCGAAGGCCATGTCCTCAAGCCTGAGGGCGGGCCCGGCGACCCCATGACGGCGGTGATCGGATGGAAAGCTGCGGATTGAGCCCCCCTGCACGGGTCGATCCCGCGGGACTGTTCGTGCGCGCCGATCGCCCCGACGCCGACCCGACATTCATGAGTCCGCATCGGCGCCGGATCAGCCCATTCCGGTCGATTCGTCCGCCGGGAACCAGTTGCCGTGAAAGCCCGGCGGGATCCGGTGCCCGAGGCGGACCGAGGCGACGGGTGGTGCTTCGAACGCGCGCGCATCGAGGACGATGAAGTCCGTCGTGTCCCGCGCGGTGTCGATGACGAGCCCGACGAGCCAGCCTTCGTCCTCATCGGCTCCGGCATGTGCCGGCACGAAGACGAACTCCCCCGGGATGCGGTCGGGACCGAAGTCGTGCACGCGGCGCTCGCCCGTCTCGACGTCGTGCTTGTAGAGCTGCGTCGCGCCGGCGAGCTGCGTGTTGCCGTCGGCCGGGACGCTCACCGTGTAGAGGTAGCGGTGACGCTGTCCGAGACGCCGCTAGTCGATGCGGGGGAATTCCTGGGCCGCGGGATCGAGCACGCGCCGCGCGACACGCCCCGTCGTGGGATCGACCGTCCAGCGTTCGAGCCGGCCCGGCTCGTCGAGCCCGCCCCCGATCGAGGTGAACACCGTCGCGTAGGCGATCACGTCGAGGATCACCCGCCCGTCCGCGTCCTCATAGGCGTTGGCGACGTGGAACACGAAGCAGGGATCGACGTCGCACCAGAGGATGTCGGCCCCGTCGCCCTGCCGGGGCAGGAGGCCCACCCGGGCCCTGTGGCGGGGATTCCATCGGAACGGGAAGCGGTACCCGGCGAGCAGGGCCCGGAACGAGAACGTGACGGGCAGATCGAGCACGATCACGAAGCGCGCCGTGAACGCGCAGTCATGGATGCAGGGGCCATGCGCGACCGGGATCGGCACGTCCCGCACGACCTGCCCGGTCGGCGCGACGACGACGTGGCGGACGCTGTCCCAGACGCGGCCGTCGTAGGCGATCGCGTGGGTCTCGCCGGTCCGCGGGTCGCGATGCGGGTGCCCGCTGAACGAACCCGTCAGGGTGCCATCGAACGGGTTGTAGCGCTGCGCCTCCAGGGTCCGCCCGAGTTCGACGGGGAAGCTGCCGGCCTCCACGACGGCGAAGATCCGGCCGCCGATCGCGACGACGTTGGTGTTGACGGTGTCGTTGCCGCCGCGCCGCGGTCCGGGCGCCGGAGGCCGCTTGAGCGCGGCTGCGGCCGTACGCGACCCGATCCAGCGGTTGCGGTACCACAGCGCCTTGCCGGCCTCGATCGCGAGGCCGTGCACCATGCCGTCGCCGAGGAACCAGTCGTGGCCCCGTGTCGCGGCGCCCACGGGGTTGGCCCCCATCTTGAGGTAGAGGCCGTCGAGGCCCGGCGGGATCGACCCGGTGACGGCCAAGTTCTCCAGCGCCAGCTCCGCACCCATCGGTTCGTGGACGCCGACCACGAAGGGATTGGCCGTTCCCGGCAGGCGCAGCCGGTTGCAGGCCGCCCAGAAGCCGACGCCGGCCTCGGCGGCGGCGCGGAAGGCCGCCTCAATTCGGTTCGGCATCGGCAGCGGTTCTCCGATCAGGTCGCGGGCCAAGTCGTCATCGCGGCGGGTCCGCCCTGGTCCAAGCCGCGGATGGCGATCTCCGGGGCCACGATCTGCCGCCTCGGCGGACCGTGTGCGCCACGGCGTGCGGCCGTGAGCCCACGACAGGCCGGTCTGACCGTCCGTGGCATCGCGCCCCGATCCGATGCGTCCACGGTGCCCCCGGCGGGTCCGGGATCGATGATGGGAAGGAACCGGGGTCTGTCATGGCGATTGGCTTGCCGAGCCGGCATCCATGCCGGCCGGGAGGCTGACATGTCCGAGGATACCGAAAAGCACCGGGCCTTGCTCAGTGCCCTCAAGGCCGCACAGGGGAAGGGCGATGGCTCCTTTGAGCAGGCTGTCACCAATGCCTTCGCGCATGTCTTCGAACATCTCGGACGCCTCAACGATCACGTCGCCCTGGGCGGCCCCGACGGGGGGGACCCCCATCTGAAACCCGGTGAGTCGCCGACCCTGAGATAGGGACAGGAGGGTCCGTCCGGGCCGTCAACTGACGCGCACGCGCACCCGGTGCCAGCAGGCGCAGAGATAGCCCTTGTGGTTCCAGACGTCGTCCGGCAGCGCCGGCTGGGTCTGGCCGGCCGAGTCCCAGGCCCGGACGACGAGGTCGTGCTCCCCCGGCGGCAGGTCGAGCTCGGCGGTCCAGAAGGTCCAGGCGAATGGTGCGTCGGGCGCGTGCTCGAGCGCCGCCTGGGTCCAGCTCCGACCGCCATCGCCGGAGACATCGACGCGGATGACGGCCCGGTCGCCCGCGACCGCGTAGCCCCGAATCCGGCACGCCCCAGCCCCCAGAACGGCGCCGCGTGCGGGCTCGCAGATCGCGGCATTCAGCGGCATCGCGTCGATGGTGTGGCCTCGGGCCGGATCAGCGGTCTCGGCGGTGACGTCCGGCGGATACAGCTTGTAGTCACCCGCCTGGATCGGATTGTCCGAGGGATGATCCTGCACCGTGATGCGCCGCAGCCATTTGGCACTGCGCACGCCCGCGAAGCCCGGCACCACCGCGCGCAGCGGGAAGCCGTGCTCGGGAAGCAGCGGTTCGCCGTTCATGGCGAAGGCCAGCAAGGTTTCCGATGTCAGCGCCTTGGCGAGGGGGATGGAGACTCCGTAGGGGCGGCCATCGACCACGTCGTGGCTCTCGAAGGCGACGTGGCAGTCCGTCCCCATGCGGGCCCCGGCCGCGCGCAGGAGGTCGCCGAGGCGAAGGCCCGTCCAGTCGGCCGTGCCGATGGCGCCGCCGTCCCAGGGGTCTCCCGAAACAGGCGCGACGGCGCGCATGTCGGCGCGCCGATTACCGGCGCACTGCAACGTCGCCGTAACCGTGGCGGTCCGGAAACGGCCGCGCAGGGCATCCAGCGAGATCTCCATCGGCGTGCCGACAGCGCCGTCGAGGGTGAGGCGCCACGTGTCCGGGTCGATCGCCGGCATGTCGCCGTGGCAGCGGACGTAGAAATCGTCGGCCGCGGTCCGGTAAGCGGCCCGCAGCCGATTCAGGGGTGGCTCGGCATTGTAGGGCCGGTCGCCGTGGACGATCAGGCGCGCCTTGCGCTCGGGCAAACTCGACATCAGAGCTTCGGCTCCCTGGGCCCATGGTGCGAGCCTTCCTTCGGCGAGGCAGGCCCGATCGACCCACGGGACCTTTTCCCCAACATGCCGCTGGCCGATACCGCTGTGGGCAGGACGGCCAGTCGGGCCTGCTAGTCAGCCTTGCGATGGCCGCGCCCGTGCTGCTCCTTGTCGGCACCTGCGGCCGCCGCGGCTTCCTTCTCGGCCTTGCCCGCCGTCGCATTGCTCGTGGCAGCGTCGCTGGTTGCACCGGCCTGCGCGTTGGATGCGGCTGATTTCGGGTGGCCTTTGCCCTCCGTCGGCGCCTCGGCCTTCCCACCCTCCATCACCACAGGATGGCCGGCATCGGCCTTGGCGCTTCCGGCCACTTGGACTTCGGCCGCCTTCTGCTCCTGCGCGCTTCTCGTCGTGTGCTGCTGTCCGTCACCGGACTGACCCTTCGCGGGATTCGACATCGTGACCTCATCTGTCGTGGTCAGGCGCCAACGGCTCACTGCGGTCGCAGTTCGGAGGATGCGATCCGGTGCGACGAATGGCCGAACGCGGCGCGTCGTCAGCGAGACGTCCCGGTCGGAGAGTTCGACATGCGGGGGCCTGGACGTGCCCCGGGCGATCACGGTCGTCATCGTCGGTCATGGCCGACCGACCGTTCCGAGCAGGCGGACAATCGCGCAGGTATCGGCGAAGCCCACGCCCTCCGGCGGTTTTTGCGCTCCAGTCCGCTCGAAGGCTTTGTCGCCGGCGGCCCGGGCGAACGGGTTGGATCGGGGCGCCTGTTCGCTTCTCCAGCAGCGGGTTTGGGACATGAACGGGCCGCTTGCGGCCACATGCTGTCGTCCCTGCGGCTCGAGCTGCCGGCAAGCGGACGCTCCGAAAGCCTGCCTCGGGTTGCGCCTTGGCCTTCGAGCCCCGTGGACTGGGTGGCGGCACTGGGCGCCGAGCGGAACTGGTCCTCTCGGGCTTGGTTGCTAGACCATGTTCTCTCCGGCCCCGCAGCCCGGTCTTCGCGTGAGCGTCGATCACAACGTCGGCCAAGGCGACGCGCAGTGATGCCACGCCGCGCCGCGGAACTTCCGTATCGAGGGGCACGAGGCACTGTTCCGCGATCCTGCGCCCGCCGCGCGGGATCGCGCCGAGATCGGGCGCGCATGGGTCGCCTGTCCCGTTCAGGCGATCCGCGTCGACGACAACGGCCAGGACGGCGCATGCCATGGACCCTGGCCGGCCCAGCCGCGCGGTGGCGGTCGGTGCCGGGGCGATGCGGATTGCAGGTTGCCGTGGCGCACTGGGACTATGCGGTCGCACAGGGCGTGCGCGCCGGTCGCTTGCCTGCCGAGGACAAACCTGAGCGGAGCTACGCGGCGCTGTCGGCCTTCTGGTCAGGGCAGGCGGGCGTCATGATCGAGTCGGTCGGCCTGAGCGAGGGGGCGGACGCGATGATGATCGCCCCGGGCGATCCGGCCACAGATCGCTTCCGCGCCCTCTATGGCCGGGAGGGACGGTGTCTCGCAGCCGTATCGGTTGAGTGTGGACGCTGGCCGCCAGCCGATGCCGAGCGGATCGCAGCAGCGGCACCCTTCCCGCCCGGGGAGGCCGTCATCGACTGGGCCGGCTCACGCGCCCTCCTGGCCCCCGGCTTTTCTTGACGCGCAGGCACCGGATCCACCATGGCCGACGCAACCCTCCTCAACCAGATCAAGGACTTCTCCAACCGCGCCGACCCGTACCCGCTGTACGCCCGATTGCGGCAGACCCCGGTCTCGCGCCAGAACGACGTGGGTCAGGGGACAGAGGCCCTGAACGACGAAGCACGGGGCGTGTGGGTGGCGGCGAGCCATGACGCGATCCTGCGCTTGCAGAACGACCCGCGCATCAGCGTCGAAACCCAACCGCCAACGAAGCGCCCGTCCACCGGCAACCCGGTCACGGACTACCTCGTCAATCCGGTCAAAAACCGGATCACCGACAGACACCAGCCATTCCTCTTCCGCGATCCGCCCGCGCACGATCTCCTGCGCGCGGCCACCGTCCAGCAGTTCACCCCTGCGCGCGTCCAGGCGATGCGCGCCCGCTCCGAGCGGCTGGTCGGCGAAATGCTCGACCGCAAGCTGGGCTCGCACGAGATCGATGTTGTCGCCGACCTCGCCTACCCCCTGCCCGTCGCGGTGATCTGCGAGTTGTTCGGCGTACCAGAGGGGGACGAAGCGAGTTTCCACGACTGGTCAAGCCAGCTCGCCACGGCAGTGGAGCCTGGCGTTGTCGTCAGCGAGGAGACGCGCATCGAGAACGCCCGGATCTTCGATGCCATCTCGGATTACCTGACCACCCTCATCGCTGAGAAGCGTCGACGGCCGCGCGACGACCTCCTCTCAGGGCTGGCCAACCACGTCACGCCGCACGGCTACAGGATGGGCGATCTCGATCTGATCTCGACGGCGATCCTGATCCTCGTCGCCGGTCACGAGACCGCGGTGAACCTGATCAGCAACGCTTGGCTCACGCTGATGCGGCACCCGGACGAGTTGGAACGCCTGCGCGCCGATCCGGGCCGTGTCCCGCGCGTGGTCGAGGAGGTGATGCGCTACGATCCTCCGGTGCAACTCGTCAGCCGCAAGACCCTCAGCGCCATCGACATCGCCGGCACGACGATCCCCGAGGGCGAGGCTCTCGTCCTGATGCTCGCCGCCGGCAATCGCGACCCCGCCGCGTTTACGGACCCGGATCGGTTTAATCCGGACCGCTCTGGCACGCGCCACCTCGGCTTCGGCGGGGGCCTTCATTACTGTGTCGGCGCTCCCTTGGGCCGGTTCGAGGCTGAGGCAGCGCTGACTGCACTGGCTCGCCGCCTGCAGGGTCCACGCCTGATCGAGGATCCTCCGCCCTACCGGCGCCCAGCGACCCTGCGCGGACCGGAGTCTTTGCGCGTGGCCGTCGAGAGGATTCTCTAGCCTGCATCAGCGTCTAAACGGCTACGCCCAGCCGTCGGCTTCGTGCCCGACGCCGTCATCCAGAGGTCGTGCGCAGCGCTTCTGCGGCGACATTGCCTGCAGTCCGCGACAAGCGTCCCCTAACCCGACGCCGACCGAAGAACAGACCGGTCAAATCGGTGACCGCCCGCCGCTGCCCCCAACGCGAACTTCCATCGGCGTATGCTGGCCTGCGACCCGGATGCGGTGCGGGAGATCCGGGACCTTCGACGGTTGGCCGTCATGCAAGGGCCAGGGGGTGTATCTCGGCAATCTCGTGATACGATTTGTTGGGCAGGACGTAGATTAGCAGGCGATCTCCCGCCTCAACGGCAGCTTGTTCGTGATCGGTGGAGATGAATTCGACGGTCCCATCTGGCTTGATGATCAAAAAGCGAGTTGCGTCCGACTTCAGGGCGGTTTCCGCAGGAACGACGTCGAACTGCCAGCCGGCGTCATGGTGTCTTGCAAGGGTGTCGAAGTCGGTCTTGCCCTCACCCAGGACTTTTCCGCGGGCATCTCGGCTCACACCCGTGTCCTCGTGCAGGAGGTGGTCGGCCGAGGGGGCCAGTTGGTAGACGCGCTCGCGGCCGATCTCGGGGGCCAGCCTGGTACAAACCAGGGCGTTGTAGAGTTCGTCGCGGGTCGCCGCGAGCAGATGGTCCGGCGGATAGTCGGCGAGACCTTCCTCGGCATGGCGGGACAGGAGTTCGGCCTGCAGCGTCGGGACACCCGCCGCCTGCGCCGCGTGCAGCGCGCCGGGATAGGTGTCGATGAGAACGACCGGCACGCCCGCACGGTGGAGTGCGACGACCATGTCGGTCGCCCACGGGCAGGCGCCGACGACCGCGAGCCGCTGGCTCTCGGCCGCCACGGAGAGGCCGAACCGGCGGGAGAGCGGCCCGAGGGAAAAGCCGTGCAGGATCACCGTCGCGACGATGACCGCGAACACGGTCGGTTGGATGAGATCGCCACCGGCGTATCCCGCCTCCGTGAGGCGGGGTCCGGCTACCCCCGCGACGGCCGCCGCGACGATGCCGCGTGGCCCGATCCAGCCAACGAAGACGCGCTCCCGCCGCGAGAGGTCGCTGTTCAGTGTCGCCAGCCAAGTGGCGGCTGGACGGACCAAGAACACGATGGCGGCGGTCAGGCCGATGATGGGCAGGGACAGCTTGCCGAGGACCCCGAGGTCGAGGTCGGCCGTCAGCACCACGAAGAGGCAGGAGACCAGCAGGACGACCAGAGCTTCCTTGAACCGACGCAACTCCGCGATGCCTGGCACATGCCGGTTGGCGAGCGCGATGCCGAAGACCGTGGCGCCGATCAGCCCCGCCTCGTGCATGAACAGGTTCGGGACGACGTAGGCGATGAGCGCAAGTGCAAGAAGCACCGGAATTTTCAGGGTCTCGGCGACGAAGTCGCGCCGGAACGCCCAGGCCACGAGGAAGGCCGAGCCCACGCCGAGGGCGACGGCGACCATCATGCCCTCGGCGAGATGGAGGGCGAGGGCGATGACCGGGCTCTCCCCGGCCTGGTGAGGCACGCCGACCAGGATCTCGATCACGACCGCCGTGAGGATAGCTCCGACCGGGTCGTTGATGATGGCCTCCCATCGGAGGAAAGCCGCCGAGCGCCGCTTCAGGCGCGCGTGACGCAGCAGCGGCAGGATCACCGTGGGACCCGTGACGACGAGGATCGCACCGAACACCGCCGCGGGGCCCCACATCATCCTGCCGACCCAGTGGGCCGCGACAGTGCCGAGGACGAAGTTCACAGGGAGGGCGAAGGCGGTCAGCCGTAACACGCCCTCGCCGGATGCCCGGAGTTCGCGGAAGTCGAGGGCGAGGCCGCCCTCGAACACCACGATGGCCACCGCGAGCCCGATCAGCGGCCGGAGATTTTCCCCGAAGTCCCGGGTCGGGTGCAACAGGCCGAGCACAGGGCCGGCCAGGAACCCGACCCCGAGGAGAAGCACGATAGCGGGAATGCGCAGACGCGCGGCAACAACTTGGGCGGCGATCCCACCGCCCACGATGCACAGCACAGCCGCCGTCAGTCCGTGTTCCATGCGCGAGGCTCCGGACGAATGTCCGGAGATGCCTGCGGGCGTCCGAACCGAGTTTCAGCTGCTAGGGCCGTCGAGGGCCGTGCGTCTCCCCCTGGACAGGCGGAGACTTGGCAGTGCGCTAGCGACAATCTCGGTGCGGGATCCCGGTTCCCCTCGGCGCCTGCGCCCATCCCGCGGGGGCCGTCGACCGGTCGGGTGCTGCCAAGCCCTCGGTTGACCGGCGCCTCAGATTCCCGAGTCCCTATCGACGGGGTGACGCGTCGGCTGCTGGATCGTCACGGCGTCGGTCTCGGCAGGGAAAGCACGGGCGGCCGGCGTGCCCGGCACGGCCTCGAGCCCCTGCGCCAGGGCGGGCGAGGCCACGAGCAGGAGGGTCGCCAGGAGCGCGTCGATGCCGGATCGGACCGCGGCGGCGATGAGGGCTGCAACCTGGACATCGCCCAGCGCCGCTTGCACCGAAGCCTGTCGAGGAGACGTTGCTCAGGCCTCCCCGAGCTCGGCGGCGAGCCGGTTGCGTGCCCTGCTCACACGGCTCTTCACCGTGCCGGGCGGGCAGCCGATCCGCGCCGCCGCGGCCTCGTAGGACAAGTCCTCGACCGCGACGAGGAGCAGCGCCTCGCGTTGGGCGGGATCGAGCCGGCCCAGTGCGACCTGCATGTCCCGAACGTCGAGGCGGTGCTCCTGGTCGGCCAGGCTGCACAGCCCCGCAGCGTACGAGCCCGCCGGGTCGGGGACCTCCCGGCGACGCTTGATCCGCGCGTTGAGGTAACCGTTGCGCAGGATCGTGAAGAGCCACGCCTTCAGCCGGGTCCCGGGCTCGAATTTGACCCGGAACTCCCAGGCCTTGAGCAGGGTGAACTGCACGAGGTCCTCGCTCTCGGTCGCATTCCGGGTCAGCGACAGCGCGAACCGGCGCAGGTCGGGCACAACCCCAACGAGTTCGGACGTGAAGCGGCGCTCGGCGCGCGACTCGGCGGCGTCCAGGACCTGCGAGAGCCGGCGGAGGACGAGGCCCAGGGGCACGCCTCGTCGACGCTTGCAACTTCTGGGTAGAAATCACGCAGATCTTGCCCGGCCCCGTGTCGCGCGTGCGAGATCACGGCTTCGTGGGGGGCGGACGAACGCAAGTGTTCGGCGGCATGGGGCACGGGGACAGGCTCACCATCGTCTTGAGAGCGCGCGCGAGGACCATTTCTGGCGTGGCGGGCTCGGCGAGCATCAATCTTTGGCCGCAGCGCCGCGGGTCAATGATACGTGCGTACTGGGATCCTAACATAAATTTTGGAACCAGCTTGCGCACAATCGGTTCATGCGTGGCTGCCGTCTCGGTAGCGACGATGGAAAGGGACGATGCGAGCCGTGACCCCGGGCGCCGACAGGCACGAACTCCGGCAGATCATCGCCGGCCTGAGCGAAGGCGTGATCCTGGTCGAACCCGACCAGACGATCGCCTATGCCAACGAGGCCGCCCTCGCGATGCACGGCGCGGGCAGCCTGGATGAGCTCGGGCCGACCGTCGACGCGTACCGGGAGCGCTTCTGCCTGCGCTACCGCAACCACGTCACCCCGAACCATTACCCGATCGAGCGCGTCGTGGCGGGCGAGCGCTTCCATGACGTCGTGGTCGAAGTCCGCCGCACCGATCGGCCCGAGCAGGATTTCGTGCATTCCCTGCGCAGCCTCGTGGCGATGGACCGCGACGGCAAGCCGAGCTGCCTCGCCCTCATCCTCAAGGACGTCACCGACCAGTTCGAGGCCGAGGACCGGTTCGAGGCGACATTCAACGCCAACCCGGCCCCGGCGGTGATCACCCGCCTTTCGGACCTCCGGCACGTCAAGGTGAATACCGGCTTCCTGGAGATGACCGGCTTCACCCGCGACACCGTCGTCGGGCGCAGCGTCTACGAGGTCGACGTCCTGGCCGATGCGCGCAACCGCGACCTCGCGACCTCCCGGCTGAAGGAGGGCGGCACGATCCCGCAGATGGAAGCGTGCCTCCGCCTGCCGGACGGGGGCAGCCGCTTCGTCATCGTGGCGGGCCAGCCGATCGAGCTCGGCGACGAGCCGTGCATGCTCTTCACCTTTGCGGATCTCGAACTGCGCCGGAAGGCCGAGACCGCGCTCCGCCAGAGCGAGGCGCGCTTCTCCCAGGCCTTCCGCCTGACCCCGGTCCCGACCGTGCTCACCCGGGGCAAGGGGTTCCAGGTCACCGGCATCAACGAGGCCTTCACGCGGGTCTTCGGATCGGGAGAGGACAAGGTTCTCGGACGCAGCCTGGCCGAGGCCGGCCTTTGGGCGAACGACCGCCAGCGCATCGATTTCGAGGTTGCCCTGGAGCGCAAGGGCTTCGTGCTCGGCGCCGAGGTTTGCCTGCGTCGCGAGGACGGAGCGAACCTCGACTGCCTCGTCTCGGCCGAGCGGATTGAGATCGAGAACGACCCGTTCGTGCTGCTCGTGCTGCAGGACATCACCGACCGCAAGCATACGGAACGCGAACTGTTCGACGCCATCGAGACGGTCATGGCGGACACCTCCTGGTTCAGCCGCGGCCTGATCGAGAAGCTCGCCAACCTTCGCAGGCCCGATGCCGGACGGCCGGGCGCCGTCGCCTCCAACCTGACGGCCCGCGAGCGGCAGATCCTGAACCTGATCTGCTCCGGTCTCGACGACGAGGCCATCGCCCGCAAGCTCAGCCTATCGCGCAACACGGTGCGCAACCATGGTGCCGCGCTCTACCGCAAGCTCGGTATTCACAAGCGCAGCGAGGCCGTGGTCTGGGGTCGGGAAAATGGTTTTCCCCTGCAGTCCGGTGGAACCAAATGACCGGTTTACTAGTATAAATGTCTCATTGAATCTGAGATCCACTCCAACATCTGATCTTCGGTGAAGGGTTTTCTCGGGAAAGACGGATCACCCATGACCGAAGACAAGAATTCCACTTCGACCGAGCACCTCAAGGCTTCGGTCAAGGAAGCCCTCGGCAAGCTCACCGGCGACACGCGGATCGAGGCCGAGGGCCGGCGGCAGAAGCGTGCCGCACGCGCCACCGGGGTCCCCGGAACCAAGCCTACGGGCTCGGACCGGGACTGACCTCATCTCGGAGGCGTCCCAAGAACGGGCGCCATCCCTCCACCCACCACACGAGGAAGACGACATGGTCGATACGGATCGGATCACAGGCGCCGCCAAGGAATTGGGCGGCAAGGTGCAGGGCGCCGTGGGCGACCTCACCGGCTCCAAGCGGGACTCGGTCGAGGGCCGCGCCCGCGAGACGGCGGGCCAGGCCGAGAACCTCTACGGTCAAGCCAAGGACACGGTCCGCGACGCAGCCGAGCACGTCGCCGATACCGCCCGCGACATCGGCGGCAGGATCCGCGACACGGTCGGCGGTTTCGTCGGCTCCGACGACATCGAGCACCGCGCCCGCCAGGCCCAGGGTGCCGCCGGGGAGCAGTTCGATCGGGCGCAGCGCTCCGTGCGCCGGGCGGCGGACGATGCGTCCGACTACGCCGAGGACGCCTACGATCGTGGCGGCCACTACCTGCGCCGGGGCACCCGCGAGGTGAGCCATCAGGTCGCCGAGTACCCCCTCGCCTCGCTGCTGATCGCCGGCGCCGTCGGCTTCGGCCTCGGTCTGCTCGTGAACGCGACCCGCGACTGAGCGGCCACCGACCCACAGTTACGAACGACCTACGACTCGGAGTGAAAGCGTGACCATCCAGACGACCACCGCCCCCCTCGCGACCGGAGCGGCGCATGCCGATACGCGCGCCGTGCTGCTCAACGAGGTCTCGTGGGGCGCGATCTTCGCCGGCGCCGTGACCGCCCTCGTGACCCAGGTCATCGTCAACCTCGTCGGCGTCGGGGTCGGCCTGGCCTCGGTCGGCACCAACGCGGCCGACAATCCGTCGGCCTCCACCGTCTCGATGGGCGCCGGCATCTGGTTCGTGGCGTCGGGCATCGTCGCCTCGCTCGCCGGCGGCCTGATCGCCGGCCGCCTCTCCGGCAAGCCCCTGCCGGGCGCGGCCGCCCTGCACGGGCTGGTGTCCTGGGCGGTGACGACGCTGGTCGTGCTCTACCTGCTGACCTCGGCCGCCAGCGGCCTGGTCGGCGGCACGCTCAGCACCGTCTCGGGCGCGCTGGGTGGCGCGGGCAACCTCGTCGGCGGCACGATCCAGACCGCCGCTCAGGCCGCTGCGCCGTCGCTGTCGAAGGTTTCGAACCCGCTCGACGGCATCGAGGACAAGGTCCGCCAGCAGACGGCGGGCCAGGATCCGCAGGCCGCCAAGGATGCCGCGGTGGCGGCCATCAAGGCGCTGTTCACGGGTGATGCCTCGCAGAAGCAGCAGGCGGAGAACCGGGCGGCGGACGCGCTGGCCAAGGCGCAGAACATCCCGGTCGATCAGGCCCGCCAGCAGGTGCAGGACTACGAGAAGCAGTACGACCAGGCCGTGGCCACCGCCAAGCAGAAGGCCGAGGCGGCGGCCGTGACCGCCAAGTCCGCCGCGACCCAGGGCGCCTTCTACGCCGCCATCGCGCTGATCCTGGGGACGCTGGCCGCCTTCCTCGGCGGTCGCCTCGGCGCCCCGAAGCCGGCCACGCTGCTCGGCGCCTACGAGACCCGGCGCGTCTGAACCGCGACCAGCCTCCGCCGCAGGGCGGGGGCTCCACCGGCCGGGGGAACCGGCCTCCACAGCGCAACAGGAGTTTTCACGATGAGCAGCACCACCGACAATCTCAAGGGTCTGGCCAACGAGGCCGTCGGCAACGTCAAGCAGGCCGCGGGCAGCGTCACCGGCAACGACAAGCTCGTGGCCGAGGGCAAGGCGCAGGAGCTGAAGGGCGAAGCCCAGAAGACGGTGGGTGACGTCAAGGACGGCGCAAAGTCCCTCGCCGACAAGATCACCGGTCGCTGAGCGTGACCAGGCGGCGCGGGTGCATCCGGCGCCGCCCCCCTCGTCCATCCGACACAGGAGACATCCCATGAACCGCGACCAGATCCGTGGTGCGTCCCGTCACCTCAAGGGTCGCGCGCAGACCGCGATCGGTGGCCTCGCCGGCGACCCGGCCCGTCGGGTCCGCGGCGCCGTGAACCAAGTGGCCGGCGGCGCCCAGTACGCCTATGGCCGCGCCCGCGACCGGGCGGAGGATCTCGCCGAGGATGGCCGCCATCTCGCCCACGAGGCGCGGGAGCGGGCGGACCACCTCATCGACGACGGCCGACACTATGCCGAGGAAGCCCGCCGCCGGGTGAAAACCCAGGGCCGCCGCGCCATCCGCTACGCCGATGCCAACCGTACGACGACGCTGCTCGCCTTCGTCGGCGCCGCCTTCGCCCTGGGCTGGCTCGCCCGCTCCCCCCGTCACTAACCCCTGGAGATCCCGATGATCCGCAAGCTTCTCACCCTGTTCGTCCTGCCGCGGGTGGTCGCCTACGTCACCCGTCGCCTGAACGGTCGCGCCGCCACGCCGCCACGCCGGGGCTACTGACCGTCGAACCCGACGCCCGCGAACGGCCTCTCACGGACAAGGACACGACATGAGCGACGGATATCCCTCGATGACGGCCCTGCTCGGCTTGCTCGCCGTGGCGGGTTACCAGAACAGAGACAAGATCGCCGATTGGCTCGGCGCCCCGACCCGCGACAGCTACGACGCGACCCTTCCGCCGACCTCCCGGGCCACCCCGGAGGCCAGTGCGACGATGCCGTCGAACCTGCAGCGCGTGCTGGGCGGCGTCGGCTCGGCCGGGGTCGGCGGGCTGATCGCGAGCGGCTTGTCCGAACTGGTCGAGCACTTCACCAAGGGCGGGCACGGCGAGACCGCCAGTTCCTGGGTCAACCAGGGCGCCAACCGGGAGATCGGCGAGGCGGACCTGGAGCGCGTCATCGGGCCCCAGACCCTGGACCACCTCACGCACCAGACCGGCCTGAGCCGGTCCGACATCCTCGCGCGCCTGTCGCGCACGTTGCCCTCCGCCATCGACCGCTACGCGACCGACGGTCGCCGGCTCGCCTGACAGCGAGGCTGTGAGGTCCCGGTCGCCCTGCCCGGCGACCGGGGATTCGACGCGGGCCGGCATCGACCGGCCCGTTTAACGGCTCCGGGGGGACCGACACGCCATGACGACCGTCCTGCGCCGCATCCTCGCGGCGGCCCTCGTCGCTGCGCTCGCCGGGATCGGCGCCGTCATCGCACTCCTCGTCCGGCGGCCAGGGGCGCACAGGGCGAAGGGACCGATCCCGGTCGCCAACCCGCAGCCGATCACGAGCGACGCGCCCGATCACTCGACACAAGGGGGCGGCACTAGGCCTTGGCCTCAACGCGCTCAGTTGCGCCCAACCGGCGTCGATACCGGAGGAGAGCGCTTCGGAAGCACGGGCGGCGGGCGTGGCTTCGCCGTCGGCTTGGTGGTGTGCCTTCTGCTCCTCACGGGACTGGTTGGCCTCATCTATCAGGTGAGTGGGGCGGTGCCGGGCACCGGGCACCCCGCGCCGGACGGCGACACGAAGCCGCTGGCCGCCCTGTCGGCTCCGGATGCCGGAACGGCTCGCACGCCGCCTCCCGCGGGCGAGACGCCGACCGGGTCCGTCCGTAGGCCCGAGCCCGGCACGACCGCCGACCGTCCCCCGTCGCAACCGCCGGCAGGGCCCGCGCCGAGTTTCGACGTCGTGCGCGTCGAGCCGAACGGCGACACCGTCATCGCCGGACGGGCCGCACCGAACGCCGAGATCACGATGCTCGTGAACGGCAAACCCGTCGCGAGCGCGCAAGCCGGTGCCGATGGACACGTCACGCTCACGCCGCCGCCGCTCCCCGCCGGGAACAGCGAGATCGCTCTGCGTGCGACGGACGAGAGGGGCGACACACTGCGCTCGACGGCGCGCGTCGCGGTCGTGATCGCGCAGACGCGGGATACCAAGCCGCTCGTTGCTGTCACCGCGGCCGGCCAGCCGACCCTGGTCCTGTCTCAACCGGATGCGGGCTCAAACCGCATCGCCGCCGACGCGCCGGCAAGCCCGGCAAACCGAGCGGATGCCGTCGTCGCGGAGCGACCGGATACCCCTGCCCCCGCCCGCAACGCGACGAACCCCACAGCGGACTCACGCGGCTCCGAGCTTGGCGACGCTGCGGGTCTGCGAATGCGGTCGGGCCGGGAGGATGGCGGGTCTTCATCCGATCCGGCGAAGCCCGCGCGTGAGCCAAACCGGGCGGCCGCACGCGACCGCGAGACGGCGGCTTCTCCCAAAGTGGTGAGCATCGATGCCCAGGACGGTGGGAAACTGTTCGTGACCGCCAGGGCAGCACCCGGAGCCGACCTCAGGCTTTACCTGAACGAGACGCTGATCGCCCCCGCCACCGTCGGCCGCGACGGCACGGTGACCTTCACGGTCGGCCGGGGCCTGAAGCCGGGGGATTACAAGGTCCGTCTCGACCTGATCGACCCCAGGACGGGCCGGGTCGGCGACCGGGCGGAGGTCCCGTTCACGGCGCCCGACCCCGGCAACGACGCGGGGGTGGAATATTCCGCCCGCGGGCAGGGCCCGGCTCGTGGAGCCGCCGGGCCTGAGGCCCCGGACCGGTATTCCTCAGCGGCCACGATCTCGACGGGAGAACGCCGGGTGGACCCAGTGCGGCCCGCGACGACGGGCAGCTTCGCCGCGACCATGCCGCCCGGCGCCGGAACAGGCTCATCGGACGTCCAGATCCCCGGGATCGAGACGGCTCGCATCGAGCGCGGCGACAGCCTGTGGCGGATCAGCCGGCGCGTCTATGGCGAGGGCGAGCGCTACACCCTGATCTTCGACGCCAACAAGGATCAGATCCGCGACCCCGATCTCATCTTTCCCGGACAGATCTTCGTCCTGCCGCAGGAGCACGACGGAGCAATCAGCGGGGATGAGCAGCCCCATTGAGGCCGCCCGGCCCCGGGGAATCTCCGAAGGCTACGGCTCGCATCGTGTCGGCGAGCCATCTTCGCGGAAAAGGCACCTGAGGCGCCACCGCCCCTGGGGCGTCGCGCGGCCACCCGCAGACCGGTATTCCGCGCCTGTTTCGAGTCGCAGAAAAGCTGACTTTAATCCATCACAGTGGCAAGTTGCCGCTGACGGCAAATAACTGCTCCCTATAGTCGAACGAAAGGTCTGGATTGCTGTTCTAAGGCGGTCAAACTGGAAGGATAACGTCTTTGCGCCTCAAGATGTTCTGTAGCGCGGCGGCCATCGCCGCCTTCGCCTGTGCTACGACGGTGGCCTCCGCCCAGGAAGGCGGCCCCTGCACGGACGATATCGCCAAGCTCAAGCGCGACCTCGGCACGCAGGTCGGGATGGGGGCACCCGTCTCCCAGCCGGACGCGGGCCAGCAGAAGGGGCCGAACGCGGGCTCCGCCGGGCAGACCGCCGACACGACCGGAATGACCGCTGCGGAGTCCGGTCACGACAAGCCGCGCGACGGCGTGACCCGTGAGGGCGGTGGCTCGCCCGGGACGGTCGGCGGCGTGGCTGGCCCCGTGGCCGCCGCGACCGGAACCGCCCAGGCCAATGCCGTGGCGAACGGTCAGGTGGCGACCTCGCCGGCGGATGTCCGGGCGCAATCGGAGAACAAGCCGACCGCTGCCGCGAAGGCAGCACAGGGCGAGGCCCCGTCGACGTCCGCGAACCTCTCCTCCGAGGACAAGATCTCGCAGGCGAAGAGCGCGCTGCAGCGGGCGACGGACCTCAACGCCAAGGGCGATCAGTCCTGTCGCGACGCGGTCCAGGAGGCCAGGAACCTTCTGCCCCAATCGTCGCGCTGACCGCGCACGGCGCCCGCCCCCGTTCGCGAGGGCGGGACCGCAAGGCCGGTTGAACGCACCTCCCTGTCCCCGGGTCTTGGACCGGGGCTCACCGTCTCTTCCACCGGCCTCCGACGACGGGAGGCCCGGAACACCAGGAACCGTCCCATGACGACGTTCATGAAAATCGTGTCGTACGCGGTGGCTGCGGCCGCGCTCTGCACCCTGGTCGTCGTCGCGGTTCAATCCGCCGGCCTGCTCACCGGGTCCTAGAACGGGCGCACCGCTCGGAGCTCCGATTTTTGCCCTATCCCACAAGATGCGACCACGACGAGGGACGATGATCCGCCTTCTCAACCTTGCGATGACGATCGCGCTCCTGACGACCGCCCCCGCCCTCGCCGCTTCAAAGCGGGGCAACGAGGATCTCAAGCGTTTCTGCACGGGCGACGCCACGACATTCTGCGGGGATGTCGATCCGGACAGCGACAAGATGGATGCCTGCTTCGCCGAACACCGGAAGGAGCTTTCGGAGAATTGTCGGCGCGCCATCGACGCCTATCAGGCCGGAGGTGGCAAATGAGGGAGCTTCGGATGGGGCTCGCGGCGGCCGTCCTGCTGGCGGGCGTGCCCGCGTCGGCTTTCGCCCAGAACCAGCCGATCAAAGGCCCCGAGGACGCCAAATGCCGCGGCGAGGCCCGGGATCATGTCTTCACGGCGCCGAATCCGAAAGGTCTGACGCCGTATGGCCTCGGGGCGGAACTCTACCACGCTTGCATGCGTCGCCTCGGAGCCGAGCCGGCCAGGGCGCCGCGCCGGTAGGCGCCACCGTGCGCAAGGGCATCTCTGCACGTCATGAGAGGCCCGCCATGATCAGGCCCAGCGTGACCATGGCGGGCTCGTTGAGGGTGGCGATGCGGCGGACCGGCCCGACACCATCGCCACAACAGCACGGCAGCGCGGATAGTCTTTCCCGGGCCATGCCCGTGGACGGCTTCTGCGGAGGCGACAGCGAAGTGATGGACTCCCGCTGTGACTCCGTCGTTTCAGAGCGCTGCGCCAACACCACGTGGGGCACGCACCCCTGCTGCGAACGATCACTGCCGAGACGCCCTAGCCCGCTGCGGCTTTCGCCCAGACGGGCGGATCGCGGAACCGGTGATCTGCGATCACGATGCAGCTCGGCTCGGGCTGGCTTGGTCAGGTGACGATTCCCGCCCCTGCCAAGTCTCCGGGCCGCACAGGGCGGCGCTCATCCATGCGACACTGATCCCGGGCACGACGAGCACCGGGCGGCGTCGACCCTGTCGGCCCTCCTCCGGTGTCAGGCGTTTGGTCCTTCCCCTTCGGCAAATCCGCATCTCAAGAATCGCACCAAAAACTGCCAATTCGGCGATGCGGCCCAATCCTGCGACAGTCAACACGAGAAAAATGGCATCGCGCGTCCGACATACAGTTCCATCTGCATAATCTTGCCGAAAATGTTTGCAATTTATACTCAGCCCAAAAGCCAAGATAGCTCGGATCATTTCGGTCAAATCAGGCCGATGGACACGGTGGGTCAGGCTTGGCGTTGTCAGAGCTTCCCTATCGGTCGCGCCTGCAGCCGACGCCCTCCGCGTGGCGCGATCGACGTGACCGACATGGGCAGCAAGGGAAGGCATGGGCACAAAACGGCCGCGCTGAGGGAACCTGATTGCGCACAACCGGTTTGTGAGCCGCATTCGGCACGGTGTCGCGGAAGCGGATCCGCTGTCCTCCCCCTGCCTCTCAGTTCGCCGCCCGAGGAAGCCTCTCACCGGCCAATGCCGGACGTCTAACGGGCGTGTCCACCCAACTGTACCCGTGTCTAGAGGGCCGGCAGTGCAGACAATTCTGCCCAGATGGCCCGCGTCATGATTGTGAAAGATCTCACCTCGGTACGTATCGTCCTGTCGACGTTTGGAAGTCATGGCGACGTTTTGCCGTTCATCGCTCTTGGCGCGGAACTGGCCGCGCGCGGACACGATGTCAGTGTGGTGACATCACGAAATTTCGAAGCGCATGTCATCAAATCGGGGCTCGGCTTTCACGCGCTTTGCAGCGCCGAACGCATGGACGAAGTGCATGCCAATCCGCACCTCTGGCATCCGACCGAGGGTTTGCGACTGATGTTCGACCTGGCCGTCGAGCTGGCGCCAACCGATCTGGCTGTCATCAGCCGCGAAAGGGCCGAAGCCGGCGCACGGGGACGCCCGTTCCTCGCGGTGGCCGGACCGCTCAGCTTCGGTGCACGGATGGCACGCGACGCGCACCGCTTCCCGTTGATCACGACATATCTGGCGCCGTTCCTGATGCGCAGCCGCCACGCGCCTCCGGAACTCCCGGGCATGAACTTGCCGTCTTGGTTGCCGTCTATGGCCAAGCATGCCCTGCAGCGCATCATCGAACACACGATTGTCGATCCCGCCCGCCTGCCTGCGCTGAACAATCTTCGCCGGTCATATGGGCTCTCGGCAATCGGCAACCTGTCGGATTGGTTGCCCTCGCCAGACCACCTGCTGCTTATGGCACCGCCGTGGTTCGCTCAGCCGCAATCCGATTGGCCGAAGCAGGCAACGCAAGTCGCCTTTCCGCACGCCGGGCGATACGGAAACAGCGATCAGCTCAGCCAGGAGCTGCATGATTTTCTCAATCATGGCCCCGCCCCGGTCGTCATCACGTGCGGGTCGTCTATGCAGCACGGGCGCAAGTTTTTTGAAGCGGCCGCCCACGCCTGCGCCGAGGCCGGGCAGCGTGCCGTCCTCGTCTGTGGTCGGCCCGAACGGGTCGCTGCGATCCGCGTGCCAAATCAATTGATCGCCCGCTACGCCCCCTTTGGCGCTCTGTTCCGCCGGTCAAAGGCCGTCATCCATCATGGCGGCATCGGAACCTGTTCGGACGCCTTCGCGGCCGGCATTCCACAGATCGTCGTGCCTAACGGCTTCGACCAAGGCGATAACGCGGAGCGCATTGCGAAGCTTGGCCTTGGCAGTCGTCTCAACCACGAAGACTTGTCGGAGGCCGGCGCCGACATCCTGGCGCGAATCCTCGCCGATTCGGCCATGGCGAAAGCCTGCGCGCGTGTGCGGGAGCTCTGTGCCGGACGCGACGGAATTGCCGATGCCTGCGACCTCATTGAGGCGGCCGCCCGGCGTGAGCCGGCGCCGCCAAATCGGCTTTCCCGACCATCGACCAACCCATCGCGACCACATGCGATGTCCGAGCATTGAGCGCGCGAAAACAGGCCTTGGCCCCTGTCGATGGTGGCGCCGACCCAGACGCGTGTCACCGTGCGAGGCCTGATACTGCTCTGTCGATGAGATCTACATCCCCCGACAGGGAGAGTAGTTCGACGCGGGATCGGTCTGATGACGGAGACCACTGCCTCGACTTTGGAATTGAGCTGCGTTCCGACGTCAAAGATCTCTCGATCCTGTCGTACCGAGGAACAGCGACGTCGTTTAGAACGGCTGGCGACCCCAAGAAACAAACCATCCCATGTCGCAAAGGGGGAACAGCTATTTATCCAGACCTGGCAAACCGCGGCAATGATGGAATTCGTTCCATCCGCATAGCGAGCTTTCTTCTGCAATGATAAAGAAGGCGCCGAACGACTGGCATGAGCGCATTACTACCATCGCAGCAGCGAGATCTACGCCCACTCTCGGGGTCCGCACGGGCGCATGCGAGCGACTGCGGCAGGCCGCGAGCGGAATGACTGCGCGGGGTGGATTGTTGCCGAGCTGCTTTCGGGCGCAAAACTGGAACAAGCGGACGCCCGGGCTTGGCTGAAATGGGCCGGAAGCGGAAGGACGGCTTCGGAGCGCGGCGGCTCGACCATCGGACCTCAGCATCCCTGGGCTCGGATGGCAGCGGCCGGCCGAAACTGACGGGTCGAATTGGGTAGAGACACAGCAGATCCGAGCCGGTCAGATAGGGCAATCGTCGGACTGAACATCACCGGTAATCGGCCGGGTTAAGCCGGTGGCGGCTCATCTTGTCGTAGAGGGTCTTGCGCGGGAGGCCGAGCGCCTCGGCAACCGCGCGCACGTCCCCGCCCGCAACGTGCAGCTCGTCCCGGATCAGCCGACGCTCATAGCGGTCCACCTGCTCGGCCAGCGTTCCGGCGGACGCCTCCTGCGCGACCTGGGGCGCATCGACGAGGCCGAGGGCGCAGCGCTCGGCGAAGTGACCGAGCTCGCGGACGTTGCCGGGCCATGCGTGCCCCCGGAGGTGGTTGCGGATGGACAGGGTGAGCGCCGGCACCGCCTTCCCGAAGCGCGCGGCGGCGCGGCGCAGGAAATGCTCGAACAGCAGCATCACATCATCGCCCCGGTCGCGCAGGGGCGGGATCGCCACCGTGATGACGTTGAGGCGGTGGTAGAGATCGTCCCGGAATGTGCCCTGCGCCGCGGCTTGCCCGAGATCGACCTTGGTGGCCGCCACGACGCGCATATCGACGGGCCGCACCTCGTTGGTGCCCAGCGGCTCCACTTTGCGCTCCTGGAGCACTCGCAGAAGTTTCACTTGGAGCGGCAGCGGCATGCTCTCGATCTCGTCGAGGAACAGCGTGCCGCCCTGGGCATGCTCGATGCGGCCCACGCGACGCTTGATCGCCCCGGTGAAGGCACCGGCCTCGTGACCGAACAGCTCGCTCTCCACGACGGTCTCGGGCAGGGCGCCGCAATTCATCGCCACGAGGTTGCGCCCGGCGCGGCGGCTCCAGCGGTGCAGGGCGCCCGCCACCACCTCCTTGCCGGACCCGGTCTCGCCGAACACCAGCACGTCGACATCGGCCCGCGCCACCTCGCGCACGAGGCCCCGCAGGCGGACCATCTCGGGGGAATCGCCCAGAAAGGTCGGGTCCTCATCGACCGCCGCGTCGAGACGGGCGCGGAGCGCCCGGTTCTCCATCACCAGCCGCCGCCTTTCCAGCGCCCGGCGCACGGAGGCGACGAGGGCCTCGGCCGGATAGGGCTTGGCCAGGAAGTCGTAGGCCCCGCCCTGCATGGCCGCCACCGCCATGCGGATGTCGCCGTGGCCGGTGATCAGGATCACCGGCAGGTCCGGATCAACCCGATGCAGCCGGGCCAGCAGCCCGATCCCGTCGAGTCCGGGCAGACGCACGTCGCTGACGACGACGCCGGGCGGGGCGGCCAGGATCGCCGCGAGGGCCGGCTCGGCCGCCGGGAAGGCCTCGACGGACAAACCATCGAGCTCCAGGCTCTGGCCGTTGGCCCGGCGCACCTCGGCCTCGTCGTCGATGAACACGATGCGCTCGGGCGCCCCGCCTCCGTCTCCGTTCACTGCACCGCCCCCACGACCTGTTCCGCAGCCCGATCCGTCCGCCCGGCTCGGATGAGCTCGACCCGGAAGACCGTGCCGGTTCCCGGTTCGTCGACCAGGGTCAGGTTGCCGCCGCAATCCTCCACGATCCCGCGGGCGATGGCGAGGCCGAGCCCAAGGCCGTCGCTCTTGGTCGTGAAGAACGCATCGAAGATCTGGCCGCGCTCCGCCGGCGGGATTCCGGGGCCGGTATCGGCCACCTCCGCCGCCACACGCTCGGCGCCCGCGGCGTCGACGCGGAGACCGACGCGCAAGCCGACCCGGGCGTCGGGACGCCCCGCCACCGCGTCGAGGGCGTTCTGGAGCAGGTTGACCAGCACCTGCTCCAGGCGCGGGCCGTCCCCCAGCACGCGCAGCTCCGGATCGACCGCGTCGGCCTCCAGGGGCACGCCCAGGGCGGCGGCCCGGGCGCGCACCAGTTCCAGGGCATTGTCCAGCACCCAACCCAGCGGGACCGGCTCCCGCCGCGGCGAGGCCCGCCGGGCGAACCCCTTGAGCTGCCGGGTCAGGCCGGCGATGCGGTCGGTCAACCGGCCGATGGCGACGGCGTTCTCGGCCGCATCCTCGGTCCGCCCGCGCCGGACGAGGACCGCCGTGTTGTCCGCGTAGGAACGGATCGCCGCGAGCGGCTGGTTGATCTCGTGCGCCATGCTGGCGGCGAACTGGCCCAGAGCCGTCAGCCGGCCGGCCTGGGCGAGTTCGCGGCCGAGGCGCTCGCGCTCGGACTCGGCGCGCTGCCGCTCCTCGATCTCCGCGCGCAGCTGCGCATTGGCCTCCCGCAGGGCGTGGGTCCGCTCCGCGACCCGGCTCTCCAGCTCGGCCCGGCGCGCGGCCGCCTCCGCCAGCCGCGCCCGCGTCCGGCGCCCCCGGTCGGCCAGGGCCACGGCCCCGAAGCCTGCCAGCGCCGTGGTCAGGGCGGCGATGATCCAGGCCTGCAGTCGCTCGCGCTCCACCGCGGTCCCGACCGGGGTGAGTGCGTGCAGGGTCCAGCCGGTTCCGGGCACGGGGGCCTGCGTGGTGATCGCCGTCCAGGCCGGGAGCGCCCCCCGCCCGACGCGGATGACGTCGGCCTGGCCGGTGGCGTGCAGGGGCAGCCGCTTCAGCGCCGCGGTGCCGAACTCCTGGCCCGCCTCGATCCGGGCGCGCTCGGACGCGTCGAGGCCGTCGAGCGTCCCGAACCGCCACGCCGGCTCGCTCGTGACGAGGACAATGCCGCGGGCATCGGTGACGAAGGTGACCTCCTGCGCCGCCCGCCAGGCCGCCTCGACGGCGTCGAACTCGACCTTGACCACCACGACGCCGGCCGCCGCGCCGATGCGCCGGGCGAGGTAGAGGCCGGGCCGGCCGCTGACGGTGCCGAGGGCGAATTGCGAGCCCGCGCCCCCGGCAAGCGCCTGCCGGAAATACGGCCGGAACGCGTAGTCGCGCCCGACGAAGCTCCGGGCCCCGCCGGCATTGCTGGCGGCCACCGTCACCCCGTCGGCGCCGATGACGTAGATCACCGCCGCGCCGGTGGCCGCCGCCACTTCGGACAGCCGCCGGTCGACCCGGTCCAGGAGGTCGCGCCCGGGCCCCGTGGCGACCGCGGCGGCGACCTCCGGATCGGCGGCGAGCGCCAGGGGCAGGGAGGCCTGCTTCTGCATCTCGGCGAGCAGCAGGCCGACCTGGAGACCGATCGCCGAGCGGGCGCCGCGCCGCAGATCCGCAAGCGCCCAGCTCTCCGCGGCGCGCCCGGCGAGCCACGCCACGGCGACGACGGCGCACACACAGGAGAGGAGGACGAGGCCGCGGCCCGGCAGGATCCGGGCCGCCCGCCCCCGCTGGGGTTCCGGAGCCTCGATCATCGCCCCTCCGCCCGGGCGGAAATCCGGACCGCTCCCGCCCCACGGGTGCGGATTTCCGCACGACGGGCTACCGGGCCGCCCATGAAGCGCGTGAGAATGCCTTTGGAAATCAGAGCGTTAATAAAAATCCCCCCGGTCCCGTCCGGTGGCATGACGGTTGCCATTCCGGAAATGAAACACAGCCATGTCCTCAAGGCAAAGCTGTGTGCCGGAAGGCCAAAACCAAGCGCGGACGCTGCCGAACGTCGCCGGTGCCAGCCGCCCCGATCAGACCCCACGACAGGGAGAACGCCCCATGGTTGCCGTCCCATCCCCGCCCACCGCGCTCCATCCGCCCGCCAAGCCGAAGCCGATCTACCGGACCCTGTATTTCCAGGTCCTGGTCGCGGTGGCGATCGGCATCCTGGTCGGGCACTTCTATCCGCAGCTCGGCGCCGAGCTGAAGCCGCTCGGCGACGCGTTCATCAAGCTCGTCAAGATGATCATCGCCCCGGTGATCTTCCTCACGGTGGTCTCCGGCATCGCCGGGATGACCAATCTCGAGAAAGTCGGCCGGGTCGGCGGCAAGGCGCTGATCTACTTCCTGACGTTCTCGACGCTGGCCCTGATCGTCGGCCTGATCGTCGCCAACGTGCTCCAGCCCGGCAACGGCCTGCACATCGACCCGAAATCCCTCGATCCGAAGGCGATCGCCACCTACGCCGGCAAGGCGAAGGAGCAGAGCATCGTCGACTTCCTGATGAACATTATCCCCACCACCGCGGTGGGCGCCTTCGCGGGCGGCGAGATCCTGCAGGTGCTGTTCTTCTCGGTGCTGTTCGGCTTCGGCCTCGCCTTCCTGGGCGACCGGGGCAAGCCGGTGCTCGACATCATCAAGGTCCTGTCCGAGGCGATCTTCGGCGTCGTCAACATCATCATGAAGGTCGCCCCCATCGGCGCCTTCGGCGCGATGGCGTTCACGATTGGCAAGTACGGCATCAGCTCGCTCGCCAACCTCGCCTATCTGGTCGGCGCCTTCTACCTGACCTCGGCAATCTTCGTGCTGGTCGTGCTCGGGGCGGTCGCCCGCTACAACGGCTTCTCGATCATCAAGCTCATCCGCTACATCAAGGAGGAGCTGCTGCTCGTGCTCGGCACCTCCTCGTCGGAATCGGCGCTGCCCTCGCTGCTGGAGAAGATGGAGCGGGCCGGCTGCTCGAAGCCGGTGGTCGGCCTCGTGGTGCCCACGGGCTACTCGTTCAATCTCGACGGCACCAACATCTACATGACCATGGCGGCCTTGTTCATCGCCCAGGCGACCGACACGCCGCTGAGCCTGGGCGAGCAGGCCCTGCTGCTCCTCGTCGCCATGCTGTCCTCGAAGGGCGCGGCGGGCGTGACCGGCTCGGGCTTCATCACCCTGGCGGCGACGCTGGCGGTGGTGCCCTCCGTGCCGGTGGTCGGCATGGCGCTGATCCTCGGCGTCGACCGGTTCATGTCCGAGTGCCGGGCGCTGACCAACTTCATCGGCAACGCGGTCGCCTGCATCGTGGTGGCGCGTTGGGAGAACGAGGTCGACGAGGCCAAGCTCGCCGCCGCCCTCGACGGGCGGAGCGTGCGCGCGATTGCGCCGGTCAGCGCGCTGCAGCCGGCCGCGTAACCGAAGCCGCGGTCGGTCGCCCCGCGCGACCGACCGCGATCAGAGCCAGCGAACGGGCCCTTCGCCGCCCCCCGCGCCGATCCGAGGGTGGAGCGACGCCGGCCCCCCTGGCCCTTCGTTGAGCTCGCCGTTTCAGCGGCCTATACTTGGCCCCATGGACATCCAAGTTTCCGCCGAGCCTTCCTCGGCTCCTCTCGCCTGCAAAGTGCCGAGTTCCAGACACGCGGCCCCGTTCCTGCCCATGAGCCGCGCCGAGATGGCCGCCCTCGGGTGGGACGCCTGCGACATCGTGCTGGTGACCGGCGACGCCTACGTCGATCATCCGAGCTTCGGCATGGCCATCATCGGCCGGCTGCTCGAGTCCCAGGGCTTCCGGGTCGGCATCATCGCCCAGCCCGACTGGCAGTCGGCGGAGCCGTTCAAGGCGCTCGGCAAGCCGCGGCTGTTCTTCGGCGTCACCGGCGGCAACCTCGATTCGATGGTGAACCGCTACACGGCGGACCGGCGTCTGCGCCACGACGACGCCTACACGGCCGGCGGCGAGGGCGGCCGGCGCCCGGACCGCTGCACCATCGTGTACACGCAGCGCTGCCGCGAGGCCTTCAAGGACGTGCCGATCGTGCTCGGCGGCATCGAGGCGTCCCTGCGCCGGATCGCCCATTACGATTACTGGTCCGACAAGGTGCGCCGCTCGATCCTGGCGGACGCCAAGGCGGATTTGCTGGTCTACGGCAATGCCGAGCGCGCCGTGGTCGAGGTGGCCAACCGCCTCGCGGCCGGCGAGGCGCCGCACCAGCTCGACGCGATCCGGGGCGTCGCCCTGTTCCGCCGCGTGCCCGATCACTACACCGAGCTGCCCGCCGACGACCTCGACTCGACGGACGAGGCCGCCACCCGCCGGCCCGGCGACACCGTGATCCGGCTCCCCGCCTACGACGAGGTCAAGGACGACAAGGAGGCCTATGCCCGCGCCTCGCGCGTGCTGCACCGGGAGGCCAATCCCGGCAACGCGCGCCCCCTCGTCCAGCGCCACGGCGACCGCGACCTGTGGCTCAACCCGCCGCCGATCCCGCTGACCAGCGACGAGATGGATGCGGTCTACGACCTGCCCTACGCCCGCGCGCCCCACCCGTCCTACGGCGACGCGAAGATCCCCGCCTGGGACATGATCAAGTTCTCGTTGACGATCATGCGCGGCTGCTTCGGCGGCTGCACCTTCTGCTCGATCACGGAGCATGAGGGCCGGGTCATCCAGAACCGCTCGGAGGGCTCGATCCTGCGCGAGATCGAGCGGATCCGCGACAAGACCCCGGGCTTCACGGGCGTGATCTCGGATGTCGGCGGGCCGACCGCCAACATGTACCGGATGGCCTGCAAGGACCCGAAGATCGAGGCGGCGTGCCGGCTGCCCTCCTGCGTCTTCCCGGATATCTGCCCGAACCTGAACACCTCGCACGACGACCTGATCCGGCTCTACCGCAAGGTCCGCGAGGTCAAGGGCGTCAAGAAGGTGATGGTCGCCTCCGGCGTGCGCTACGACCTCGCGGTGAGGAGCCCGGAATACGTCAAGGAGCTCGTCACCCACCACGTCGGCGGCCGCCTGAAGATCGCGCCCGAGCACACCGAGCGCGGCCCCCTCGACAAGATGATGAAGCCGGGGATCGGCACCTACGACCGCTTCAAGGAGATGTTCGACGCCGCCGCCAAGGAGGCGGGCAAGAAGTATTACCTGATCCCGTACTTCATCGCGGCGCATCCCGGCACGACCGACGCGGACATGATGCACCTCGCGCTGTGGCTCAAGAAGAACAACTACCGGGCCGATCAGGTCCAGACGTTCCTGCCTTCGCCGATGGCGACCGCCACGGCGATGTACCACACCGAGATCAATACCCTGCGGGGCGTGAAGCGCGGCGGCAGCGAGCCGGTCGACGCCATCAAGGGGCTGCGCCAGCGGCGCCTGCACAAGGCGTTCCTGCGCTACCACGACCCGGAGAACTGGCCGCTGCTGCGCGAGGCGCTGCGGGAGATGGGCCGCGCGGACCTCATCGGGCCACGGCCGGACCAGCTCGTGCCGTTCTCGCAGCCCCCGGGAACCGGTGCGGGTGTGCGCAAGCCGGGGAGCCAGACGCGCTCCGTGCGCCGCCCGGCCGGCGCGCAGAGCTTCACCACGAAGGGCGTCCCGCTGACGCGGCGCTGATCCCGCCCATCATGTGGGCCGAGGTCCCAGGGGGATCTTGGCCCGGACATCGATTGCCTGCCGAGTGCTACGTCCGCTCCGGAGCAGGCGATCCCCACGGCAGAACGCACCTGCGTCCCGTATGGCCGGGCGGTGCCGACACGCATGACCTCGCCCGGTCGAAGCCGCTGTCCTGCCCCCGGGGTGCTGCCTGAGAGCTTGCCGTCCAGCGGAACGTGGAGGGCGACAGGATCGAAGCCGTCGCTCCGCGCCCGACGCCCATCCCGACTGTGGTACGGGCCACCGAGGTCGCGCGGGTACGGGATCATGCGTGGGAAGCGGCTGATGCGGATGCGAGCCCGGAACGGAGCCTCGGTGGGTTCGACATCGGCGCCGAGTCTTTTGAGCCGCCGATAGCCCTCGAAGCCGTCACCATTCCCATGCTGATCGGCGAACAGCAGGGTCTCTACAACCCTATTGAAAGCCCAGATCGGCTCGCTCCAAGGGTCGGTCTGTCCCTGGGCAGCGGGGCAAACGCGACCGAAACGGCCGCCGATGCAGCCGGTCGCCACCGTCCGCGCTTCCCCATTCAGCCCGGCACCTGCACCGTCCGGGCGCCCCCGGGCCCGGCCGGGCAACGGGGGGAGGCCGCCGGATCGATCGCCTGCGCGAATAGGCGAACGCGCCGCTCGCGGATCACCGCTCGGGATGCGGGGACGCGCAGCTCCAGATCCTTGTTGGGACGCGCGCTCTCGCGCCAAACCGAGGTCCACTCCGGCGGAGAGCGCGCCAAGCCGCTCATGCGCGCGTGCCGGGTACCGTCGAGCTGTACACGCGATGTGCAGAGGCAGGTCAGCGCAGAGCGCCAGTCCTTCGCTTCCCCGACGCCGCCCGCTCGGCCGTGATATCCGCACGTCCGGATACCCTTGACGATCGGTCCAGGGCCCGGCTTCGTCGGGGCAAATGATGGATCGGCCCCAGAAGGGACGGCGGCGATCCGGCCCGCCTCGACCGTCAGGGACCGCATTTTGCAGGCCTTCAACCGGTCATGGCCGTTCCGCCCGCGCTCGCTCCGAAGCGGGCGTCGCCACGTGTCGGATTTGGCCTATTCGGTACCGCCCGGAAGACGACGTTCCTCCAGGCGGGTCGCTGCGTCGGCGTAAAGTTCGAAGCGTCGCACGAGGATGGCACGTTTTTCCGGCTTGCGTGCCCCTTCCATCTTCGACTTTGCCTTGTCGGCACGCGCGCGCATCTTCTTGGCCAGCTTTCCGAACGCCTCTTCGATCTTGGCGCTGACCTTCTCAGCCTCAGCCTTCACAGCGTCCTGGTGGTCCAGAATAGAGCCGGGGAAAGTGCTCTTTTTGTCCTGATTCATTGCTGTTCTCCATCGATCGATCCGCCACCCTTTAAACCACGCCGTACGACGTTGCGATCACGGCTAGGCTTGCGCAGGTCGGAAGGCTCTCGGAACACCTCGACAAGAAGGCCCGTCGCGTCGGTGCCGGGCGGGCGGTGATCATGGGTCACGGGAGGGGGTCTCGGACACGCCACCGAGCGTTAATGGCGACGCCATGAGGCAGGTTGGCTGGCCGTCGCTGGCGTCCTCATCGGACGCCCGGCACCTCTGACTCGGCAGGGGGCACCGACGCCTTGTCCTTCCCGAGCCTCTCCAACCCTCGGCATCGAGGTCCTCGATCCCGATCAGGCGTTCGTCCGTATCGGCTCCGGCGCGAAGGAGTTCATCGCGCTGGATCTGGATCGCTGCGGTATCCCGTGCCCGGCCACCAGGATGACGCCTGCCAGGAGCATGGCGGCGATGGACAGGAACCGGTTGAAGACGAGCGCCAATGGTCGTCGAAGCTGAGGAGGGCGCCGGCCCTTCAGGCTGCAGCGACCGTAAAGCGGGTACTGCGAAAGCCGACTGGCTGTGAAAGCCATACCGCGAGGCTGATGAGAGGACGATCCATCATCGATCACCAAGCTCTGCCAAGCTGTTTCACCCATACGGGTCCGGCGGCGAGTTGCGAACGGCACCGCTCGTGCCGTGGGAGCAGGATTGTCACGCCTCCAGCGCAGGGCCTGTGAACCGCTGCTCTGCACTTGCTAGCCGGACCATGGTCTTCGGCAGAGGGGTGACACTGGCCGCGATCGAGCAACTGGTCGTCACGTTGCGAGGGCTGGCCGGACCAGGGATCAAGCGCACGGACTTCGCTGCTGCGGTCCGTGAGAAGCACCCAAAGGCGTCCAGAAGGACATCGTCCGAGCGGCCTTCTACGCCCCTAGCACCGCCATGGGGGGCGACGGCGAGCGCGCCCGCCGGATACAGGATTTCGCGCTGCGTCAGCGGGCTGCCGAGGATAGCGAGGTGCCGCCTCCCCTGACCCGGCGGAAGAAGAATAAGGCCCAAGGACGCGCGTCAGGACCAGCAACACGTTCACTGACCGAGCCGGGCGTTGCGGCCAAGGTCATCTCATCGTCGTGACGCAGCCATAGGGAACGCGCTCCCCGGTGCACTGACCCGACGAGGTTCCGTGATAGATTGGTTCGAAGATCCGGAAGACGGTAGCCTGTCGCCGTATGCCGGGAAAAGCTGGATGCGGTTATACATCCTTGCAGGGCTGGTCGGATTCGGCGCGCTTGGCGTGATCGGCGGGATGCTACACGTCTTACCGGCTTGAAGCACAGGCAAGACAAAGGCCCGCCACGGCGATGCCGGGCGGGCTGAGTGACGGCATAGGGTCTGGGAGGTTCGCCGTAGGCGGCTCCGTTATCATCGCGGTGGCGACAGCCGCGTGACACGCGGCCACCCCGCTGTCCGCCCCGACCCGAAGTTGCCGGGTCACCGACGACGGGCCGCCGGGCGATGGTGCCTCAACGCGCCTCCGGTGGGCGCATGATCTCCGAACTGGCGGCGGCGCACGCGCTGTTGCGGGCGACCGCCTCCAAGCTCGTCCGCGTCCTCGAACAGGCGGGCCTTCTCCCCACCGGGCGATCGAGGCCGGGTCCATCGCGGCTCGATCGAGCCTCAGCCCCGTGTGCGGGCGTTCGCTCGGTTGCGGGCCTGCACCGGATTCTGGGACGCGCGCTTCGACGCCCTCGAGGATCTCCGCAATGTCGGGGACGACGATGACCGAGACTGAGCCGGCCGTCATCCTCGTTCGCACCGTCCAGGCGGCCCACGACAAACTCCATCGGGCCTGGACCGGCCCGGTCCTGGTCCAGCGCTGGCTCGCGCCGGGGCCGAACGTGGTCGAGCGGGCCGGGACCGATCTCCGGGTTGGTGGTCACTTCCGGTTGCAGACGCGGGGGCCCGATGGCGCGCAGCACCGGATCAGCGGGGGCTACCGGGACCTCGAACCGGGGCGTCGCCTCGTTGAGACCCGGATCTACGACGGGCCCCTCGATCTGCTGCCGGGCGAGGAGACGGTACTGCAATGCCGCTTCGGCATGTGCCGGCTGGCCGACTCGCAGGAGCGCGATCGTCTGCGACCGACGGTCCGGGGCCGGCCGGGCCTTCGTAGTGGAACGCGATATGCTGTTCCTGCCATGGCCAAACTGGCGCGCCAGCGAGCCCCATGGTCTCCGGCAGACCGCAGATCGGGTCGCGTTCTGCGCCGCCCGACCGGCCGCGTCTGTGCCGAGGTTGGCCAGGGAGAGCTCCGGGGAAGAGGGTGGCGTCGCCGTCCGCATGGACGCGCGCGCAATGCGCAGCGCAAGTCGGCGCATGCGGTGCAATCTGGCCGTGTCATGATCGCCAGCGTGAAGGGCCGGCGACCGCCCGTGCCCTCTGCGCAGGTTGGCCGGGCCGTTTGGGTCCGGCCCTTGTCGGACGGCGCTCAAAATCCCCGGCTGCGGTCGACCCGGTTGAGAAGCGGCTGTCCATCTCGACGGGCCCGAACCGCGGCGATCATCTGGCGCGCCGCATCATCCGGCTGGCTCGCGCTGGCGCTATGGGGGGTCACGAGGATTCGCGGGTGGCCGAGGAGCGGATGATCCGCGGCCGGCGGCTCCTCCGACAGGACGTCGAGCATGGCCGCCCGGAGCTGGCCCGTGTCCAACGCCGCGATCAGGTCGTCCTCGACGACATGGGCGCCCCGCCCCGCATTCAGGAGCGCGGCCCCGGCCGGCAGATGCCGGAACAGGTCCCGGTCGAGCAGCCCGCGCGTGTCCGGCGTCAGGGGCAGCAGGCACACGAGGATGTTGCAGCCGGACAGGAAATCGGGGAGCGCCGCGCGGCCGGCGAAGCACGTGACCCCGTCCAGCGTCCTGGGGCTTCGCGCCCAGCCGCGAACCTGGAAGCCGAACCCGGCCAAAGCCGCAGCCGCCGCGCTCCCGAGCACGCCCAGGCCGAGGATTCCGACATGGGTGGAGCGGGCCGTGCGGATCACGCGCGGGTTCCAGAGGCCCCGGCGGGTCTCGTCCGCGTAGGGGATGAGGTCCCGGTGCAGGGCCAGCACGCCGAGGGTGACGTACTCGACCATCGAGCGCGTCACGTCGGGGGCGACCATGCGGACGATCTGCACGGGCTCGGGCAGGGCCTCGAGCGGCAGGTGATCGATTCCGGCGCCGACCGAGAACACGAGGCGCAGGTCCGGCATCTGCACCGCGAGGTCCGCAGGCGGCTTCCAGCCGGCAAAGTCGCCGATTCCGGGAAACCGCGTGCCGTGCGCCCAGTCGATCAGGCGCAGCTCCGGCGCCTCCTCGGCGAACACGTGGTGCCAGACGCGGGCGTGCTCCGGAACGGTCTTGAGAACGACGGGGATCGCCATGGCCCTACCCAGCCCTCGGCGCGGCGCGGCGGCGCGCACCCCGCCTCGGCGCTCCTTCGGACGCATCGCGTGGCGCGGCGTCCCCGACCTGCTCGGACCGCCGCAACAGCGCGAAAGCCGGCGATGCGGGGTCGAACGCGACGAAATCGGGCTCCCGCGTCAGCAGGATCCGCAACGAGTCCAGCGTCCCGCCCAGATGCGTGCGCAGGAGCGAGACCGCAGTCTCCGCATCCCGCCGGCACAAAGCCGCGAAGATCGCCCTGTGCTCGTCGAGCACCTCCACGTGGAAGTTCTGCAGCGGGAAGGCGTTGCGCCGGACGCGGTCGAGCTGGCCGGTGGCGAGGTGGATCGTGTCCCAGACCCGGGGAAAGCCGGCGCAGGCGCACAGGAGCCGGTGGAAGTCGTTGTCCAGGGCGAAGGACTCGGCGTTGTCGCCGCGCCGCGCCGCGTCGGCCTCGCGGAAGAGGACGAGCTCGAAGGCGGAGCGGTGGGCGGGTTCGAAGCGCTCGGCCGCCAGGGCGACCATCCGCAGCTCCAGGCTCTCGCGCACGAGCTGACCCTCGATCACCTCGTCCAGGACGATCTTGTTGACGAAGGTGGCGTCGCTCGGGACCACGGTCACCAGCCGCTGCTGCGCGAGCCGCAGGATCGCGTCCCGCAGGGGCGTGCGCGACACGCCGAGCTCGTCGCAGAGATCCTTCTCCACGAGGCGCGCCCCGGGCTTCAGCTGCAGGGCGATGATGGCCTCGCGCAGGGTCGCGTAGACCCGCGCCGCCTTCGGCAGATCGGCGCGCAGGGCCGATCCCGCCGCCGGACTCGGGTCCAGGACTTCCGCCGGATGCATGGGTCGTCTCCTGCCAGGTCTGGTCGTCTTCTTGTCAGGCCGCATCGTCCAGGGTTTTGCCCAGGACCTCAAGGAACAGCGCGGCGTGCTCGGCGGAGAAGGTCAGCGGCGGGCGGATCTTCAGCACGTTGTCGTGGGGGCCGGACGCGCTGATCAGGATGCCGTCCTCCCGCAGGGCGTTGACGACCCGCTTCGCCAGCGCCGCGTCGGGGGTGCGGCTCTCCCGGCAGGCGACGAGGTCGAGGCCGAGGAACAGGCCCGCCCCCCGCACGTCGCCGATCGCCGGGATCCGCGCCATCAGCGCCCGCATCCCCTCCAGCATCAGGGCGCCGGTGGCGGCGGCATTGGCCACGAGGTCCTGATCCGCCAGGATGTCGAGCACCGCGCCGGCCGCCGCGATCGAGACCGTGTTGGCGCCGAAGGTGTTGAAGTAGCGCACGTCCCGGCCGAACCGGTCCGCCACCTCGGGCTGCATCGCGACCCCGGCGATGGGCAGGCCGTTGCCCATCGGCTTGCCCATCACGGCCATGTCGGGGACGATGCCGTGGCGAGCGAAGCCCCACATCCCCGCGCCGGTCCGGCCGAAGCCCGGCTGCACCTCGTCGGCGATGTAGAGCGCGCCGGCCTCCCGCACCGCCTCCCGGGCCGGGCGGAGGAAGCCCGCGGGCTCGGCCAGGGTCCCGTCCGTCGAGAAGATGCCGTCGGCGATGAACGCCGCGGGCCGCACGCCGTGGCGGCGCATGTCGGCGAAGGCCGCCCGGACGTCCTCGGCCAGCCGCGCGCCGACATCGACGCCGGGGTTGCGGTAGGCGTCCGGCGCCGGCACCGTCCAGACGTCGCGGCCGAGGGGCACGTTGGGGCCGAGCGACGGGGAGATCCCCGCCGTGGCCTCGGTGGTCCCGTGATAGGCGTTTTGCGTGATCACGAGACCGGTGCCGCCGGTCTGGTAGCGCGCGATCCGCAGGGCGAGGTCGACCGCCTCGGACCCCGTGCAGGTGTACATGACGTGGCCGAAGGCGGCCGGATAGGTGGACAGCAGCCGCTCGGAATAGTCGAGCACCGCCGCGTGCAGGTAGCGGGTATGGGTGTTGAGGGTCGCCATCTGGCGCGCCACCGCCTCCACCACCCGCGGGTGGCAATGGCCGACGCAGGGCACGTTGTTGTAGGCGTCGAGGTAGCGGCGCCCGTCGGCGTCGTACAGCCAGACATCCGCGCCGCGCACGATGTGGACCGGCCGCTCGTAGAAGAGCCGGTACGAGGCGCCGAGGAGGCTGCGACGCCGGGCGATCAGGGCCTCGGCGGAGGCGGAAGGGGCAGTCATGACGTGGCCTCAGGGTCGGCAGGCTTGCGCGATCGCCGCGTCGATCGCCGCCGGCGCCAGGGCGTCGAGGTGCCGGAATTGCCCCCAGACGCCGGCGCTGTTGCGGGTGAGGTAGTCCCGGCGCTCGGGGAAGCGGCGGGCGCGCCATTCCGGGATCAGGAGGCGCAGGGCCATCCGCGTCCGGATCGCCGTCGGCAGCAGCGCGACCTCGGCCTCCGACAGCCTGGCCACCGAGGCGTAGCCCCGCAGGAACGCCAGGGCCGGGCCGAGGGGATCGGCGTCGAGGCCGAGCTGATAGGCCGCCGCGATCGCCACGTCGAAGAGCCGGGCCGTGCGGACCATGTCGCCGAAATCGATCACCCCGGTGATCCGGTCGGGATCGTCGGGATCGACCAGGATGTTGTCGCCGCCGAGGTCGTTGTGGACCACCTGATGCGGCAGGTCCGGCAGGGCGGGCACGATCCGCGCCGCGAACGCGTCGAGGATGCCGGCGAGGCGGTCGCGCTGCCCGCCCTCGGGGAAGACGTCGAGCACGGCGCGCAGCCGCCCGGCATGCCGCAGGTCCCAGGAGGAGACGTGGTCCGCCGCCGGGTCCGTGAAGCCCTCAAGCGCCTCCTGGAGGCGCGCCAGAAGCGCCCCGGCGGCCCGGCGCTGCCCGTCGGTCCGGGGGCCGGCGGCCTGCGAGCGCCCCGGCGTGAAGGTCGTGAGTCGCACGGTGCGGCGATCCTCCGGCGCGACGGTGATGCGCAGGTCGGGCTCGCCCGCGCGGGTCGGCACGATGCGCGGCAGCGGCAGGTCCGGCGCGGCCTGCGCGACATGGATCAGGGCGTTGCTGTGCAGGCGGGACACCGCGGGATCCTCGCCGGGGCTCAGGATCTTCAGGAAGTAGGCGGTCCCCGCCCCCGCATCGAGGCGGAAGTTCGAATCCTTCTCCCCGGCGAGCCACGTCGCCGTGCCGGCAATGCCGTACTGCGCGGCGGCGATGCCTTCGGCGGTCCGGGCATCGACCGGCTCGGCCACGACCGACAGGCCGGCGCCGATGCCGGTCTCGGGGGCGTCGATCGTGGGATGGGACATCGGGGATCCAGAAAGCGGTTTCAAAGCCGGCGCGCCCTGCGCCCTCAGGTGGACCGGACCACCGGGGCGTCCGGGAACGCCTCGGGGTATGCGGCTTGGTACGCCGCGGCGGCCCGCAGGACGATATCGTCCCGGAACCGGGCGGCGACCATCTGCAGTCCGATCGGCAGGCCGCCCGAATCGAAGCCGCAGGGTACCGAGAGCGCGGCCTGGCCGGTCATGTTGAACGGGTAGGTGAAGGGGCTCCAGTCGGTCCAGTCGGTCATGCCCTGGCCCGCGGGGAAGTCGATGCCCGCCGGGATCGCCGTGACCGGCATGGTCGGCGAGAGGAGCAGGTCGTAACGCGTGTGGAAGCGCGCCATCGTGACCTTCAGCTCGGCCCGGACCTGCTCGGCCGCCAGGAGGTCCGCCGCGCTGGTGCGGCGCCCGATCTCGGCGACGGCGACGAATCCGGGATCCATGCGCCCGCGATCCGTCTCGGTGCGGGCGAAGCGATCCACGAGGACCGCCATGGCGGAGAACCAGATCACCCGCAGGGCCTCCAGGGGCGAGGCGAAGCCGGGATCGGCCTCCTCGACGATGGCGCCCAGCGCGGCGAGGCGGGCGGCGGCCCGGTCCACCGCGGCGGCGACCTCGGGATCGACGCGGGCGTAGCCGAAAGTCCGGCTGTAGCCGATGCGCAGGCCCGCGACGCCGCCGCGGGCCGCCTCCGTCCAGTCGGGGACGGGGCTCGGGCAGTCGCCGTACAGCCCGTCCGGAGACGGGCCGGTGACGGCGTTCAGGAATAGGGCGGAATCCGCCACCGTCCGGGTGAGCGGGCCGCGATGGGCCATGTCCCGCAGCGGCGTCGGCGCGTCGGTGGCCAGCCAGCCGAAGGTCGGCTTGATGCCGAAGACGCCGCAGAACGACGATGGGATCCGGATCGAGCCCGCCCCGTCGGATCCCTCGTGCAGCACGCCCATGTTCAGGGCGGCGGCGACGCCGGCCCCGCCCGAGGAGCCCCCCGAGGCCCGGTCGGTGCGCCAGGGATTGACGGTGTTGCCGAAGGCCGGGCCGTGGGTCACGCCCTTCCAGCCGAATTCCGGCGAGGTCGTCGTGCCGAGGATGACCGCCCCGGCGGCGCGCAGGCGCCGCATCACCAGGATCTCGTCGGTGGCCGGGGCCTCGCCGGTGAGCTTCGAGCCCCGCCGCCACGGGATACCCTTGACGGCGGTCAGCTCCTTGATCGTCGTCGGCACCCCGTCGATCGGGCTCAGCGCCGCGCCCCTGGCCCAGCGCGCCTCCGAGGCCCGCGCGGCCTCGAGCGCCGGTTCGGGCGCGACAAACGCGAAGGCATTCACCTGCGGGTTGAACCGCTCGATGCGCGCCAGCGCCGCCTGCGCGGCCTCCACCGGCGAGGCCCGGCCGGACGCGAACAGCGCCCCGAGCTCCACCGCATCCATCGCGCCGAGATCGGTCCGGGTCGTCGTGCGAATCTGGTCCATCGGGCTCACGCGGCGATCGTGTCGAGGGCACGGCCGACGGCGTCGAACATCGCGCCGATCTGCTCCGCGGTGATGATCAGCGGCGGGCAGAAGCACAGGGAATCGCCGATGGCGCGGGCGATCACCCCCTGTTCGAGGGCGGCGGCCTGGAGGGCGGCGCCGGCCGCGCCGGGCTTCGCCCCGGGTGCCGTCGCGGGCTTCAGCTCGAGGGCCCCGATCAGGCCGACGCCGCGCCACGTCTTCGCCAGGGGGTGCTCGGCGAGCCCCGCCAGCCGCTCGAGGAAGAGCGGGCTCAGGCGCCGGCAATTCCCCACGAGGTCGCGTTCCTCGATGATCCGGATGTTCTCCAGGCCGACCGCGGTGGCGACGGGGTGGCCCGAGGCCGTGTAGCCGTGGCCGAACACGCCGAGCCGGGCGGATTCGTCGGCGATCGGGTCGTAGAAGTTCGCGTTCATCAGGATCGCCGAGAGGGGCATGTACGAGGAGGAGATCTGCTTCGAGAGGACCATCACGTCCGGCTCGATGCCGAAGGTCTCGCAGCCGAACATCGCCCCCGTGCGCCCGAAGCCGCAGATCACCTCGTCGGCCACCAGCAGCACGTCGTAGCGGCGCAGCACCTTCTGGATCTCCGCCCAGTAATTCTCCGGCGGGACGTAGACCCCGCCCGAGGCCATCACGGGCTCGCCGAAGAAGGCCGCCACGGTGTCCGGCCCCTCGGCCAGGATCAGCTTTTCGAGCTCGTCCGCCATCCGCCGGGAGAACGCGGCCTCGGTCTCGCCCGGCAGGGCCGATCCGGCATAGTCGGGGCAGGAGACGTGCCGCATCCGGTCGAGCGGCAGGTCGAAGCTCTCGTGGTTGCGCGGAAGGCCGGTGATCGAGCCCGCCGCGATGGTGACGCCATGATAGCCCTTCAGGCGGCCGATGATCTTCTTCTTCTCCGGCTTGCCCAGCGCGTTCGAGCGGTACCACGCCAGCTTGACGACGAGGTCGTTGGCCTCGGACCCGGAGGAGGTGAAGTGCACCTTCGACATCGGGACCGGCGCCATCCCGATCAGCTTCTCGGCGAGGTCGACCGAGGGGCCGTGCGTCTTGTGCGCGAAGATGTGGTAGTAGGAGAGCTGGTCCATCTGCCGCTTGGCGGCGTCCGACAGCCGCCGCTCGCCGAAGCCCACGGCGACCGACCAGAGACCCGCCAGCCCCTCGATGTAGCGCCGGCCGGCATTGTCGTAGACGTAGATCCCCTCGCCCCGCTCGATCACGAGCGCGCCGGTCTTGTCGTAGTTGCGCAGGTCGACCAGCGGATGGAGCTGGTAGGCGATGTCGCGCGCCTCGACGGAGTTGGGCATGAAGGTCATCAGACGGGTGTCCTGATCGCGGCGGGAAGGGGCGTGGCGGCAAAGGGAACGGAGTCGGGGATCTCCGGCGGGGCCGTGCGGGGTCTGCGGCCGGGGATCGCCGCCACGAGGCTGCGCGTGTAGGGCTCGCGCGGGTTCGAGAAGATCGCAGCGCCCGGCCCGATCTCCACGACGGCGCCCTTCTCCATCACCATCACGCGGTCGCAGATCTTGGCCGCGACCCGCAGGTCGTGGGTGATGAACAGGAGCGAGAGGTGCAGCTCGCGCTTCAGCTCGTCGAGGAGGTCGAGGATCTGGGCCTGGATCGAGACGTCGAGGGCGCTGACCGCCTCGTCGGCCACGATGATCTCGGGCTTGAGCGCCAGGGCGCGGGCGATGCCGATGCGCTGGCGCTGCCCCCCGGAGAACTCGTGGGGGTAGCGGTCGGCCGCCGAGGCGTCGAGGCCGACGCGCTCGAGGAGCGCGGACGCGGCCTTCAGGGCGGTCCCGACAGGCTCGCCATAGGCGATCGGGCCATCGGCGATGGCCCGCCCGACGCGCACCCGCGGGTTCAGCGAGCCGTAGGGATCCTGGAAGACCATCTGGATCCGCCGCCGCGCCTGCCGCAGGGCCTCGCCCGACAGGCCCGCCATGTCGATGCCGCCGAGGCGCACCCGTCCCCCGTCCGGGTCCTGGAGCCGCACGAGGCATCGCCCCACCGAGGACTTGCCCGATCCGCTCTCGCCGACGATGCCCAGGGTCTCGCCGCGGCCGAGGGTGAACGAGACGTCGCGCACCGCCGCGACCGTCCGGGGCGCCCGGAACAGGCCGCCGCCGAGCGTGTAGGTCTTGGTCAGGCCCTCGACGTCGAGGACGGAAGCCCGGGGTGCCGCCCGCGCCGCCCGGCCGGCCCCGGCCTCCATGTCGGGGATCGCGGCGATCAGCTTGGCGGTATAGGGGTGCTGCGGCCGCTCGAGGATGTCGGCGGCGGCGCCCTCCTCGACGATCCGGCCGTGCTGCATCACCGCCACCCTATCGGCGATCTCGGCGACCACGCCGAAATCGTGGGTGATGAACATCACCGCCATGCCGCGCCGGGCCTGGAGATCGCGGATCAGGCGCAGGATCTGCGCCTGCGTGGTGACGTCGAGCGCCGTGGTCGGCTCGTCGGCGATCAGCACCTGCGGTTCGAGGGCCAGCGCCATGGCGATCATCACGCGCTGCCGCTGGCCGCCGGAGAGCTGGAACGGGTAGGATGCGGCGGCGCGCGCCGGGTCCGGCAGGCCGACCTCGGCCAACAGTTCGAGGGCCCGGCTCCGGCGCGTCCGGGGCGTCAGCAGGCCGTGCGCGGCGAAGACCTCGGCGATCTGCGCCTCGATCCGCATCAGCGGGTTGAGGGCCGTCATCGGCTCCTGGAAGATCATCGCGATGCGCCGCCCGCGCACCGCGTAGAGATCCGCCTCGTCGAGGGCGAGCAGGTCGGTCCCGCCGAGGAGGATCCGGCCGCCGACCGGCCGCACCGTCTCCGGCAGGAGGCCCATCGCGGCGTTGGCCGACATCGACTTGCCCGAGCCGCTCTCGCCGACGATGCACAGGATCTCGCCGGCCCGCAGCGTGAAGCTGACCCGGTCGACCGCGTAGGGGCGGTCCGCGCCGGGCGGCAGGGCGATGGCGAGCTTCTCGACGACGAGGACCGGCGCACCGGAGGCGTAGCTCTGGGGCGGTTGGTTTTGGGGAGCGACGGTCATGGCTGCGCCCCTCATCGCGTCTTGCGCGACAGGCGCGGGTTGAGGGCGTCGTTCAGCCCCTCGCCGACGAGGTTCAGGGCCAGCACCGTCAGGAGGATCGCGAGGCCGGGGAACAGGCTCACCCACCAGGCCTGCCGGATCACCGTGCGCCCGGCGCCGATGACGTAGCCCCACGACATGATGTTGGGGTCGCCGAGCCCCATGAACGACAGGGCGCTCTCCAGCAGGATGGCGGCGGCCACCATCATGGTGCCGAGGACGATGACCGGCGAGAGCGTGTTGGGCAGGATCTGCCGCAGGATGATCGGGCCGCTGCGCTGGCCCGACAGCACCGCGGCCTGCACGAATTCCCGCCCGCGCAGCGCCATCACCTCGCCCCGCAGGAGCCGGGCGACCGGCGGCCAGCTCACGATCGCGATCGCCGCGACGATCGAGACGAGGCTCGGCCGGAAGATCGCCACCAGCACCACCGCGAGGGCGAAGTTCGGCACGCTCTGGAAGAACTCGGTGAAGCGCATCAGCAGGTCGTCGACCCGGCCGCCGAAATAGCCCGCGACGGCCCCGATCGGGATGCCGATCAGGAGCGCCGCGAGGGTCGAGACGAAGCCGACCAGCAGCGACACCCCGGCCCCGTGGGCGACCGCCGAGGCGATGTCCCGGCCCATCGTGTCGGTGCCCAGCGGGACGCCGCCGTTGGTGAAGGGCGGCAGGAACGGGCGCTGCACCATCGCCCAGGGGGAGCGGGGGTAGAGCGCCGGCGCCGCGATCGCCAGGACCAGCACCAGGACGAGGATGACGATCCCCGCCACCGCGCCGCGGTTGCGGACGTATCGGACCCAGAACGCCGTCATGCCGCAGCTCCGATACGGGGATCCACCAGCCGGTAGAGGATGTCGGTGATGAGGTTGAAGGCCAGCACCATGGCGGCGGAGACGACGAAGATCCCGAGGAGGAGGTTGTAGTCCCGCTGCTCCAGGGCCTCGAACATCAGCCGGCCGATGCCCGGCCACGCGAACACGGTCTCGATCAGCACGGCGCCGCCGACGAGCTGGCCCGCCTGGAGGCCCGCCAGCGTCACGACCGGGAGGATGGCGTTGCGCAGGATGTGGCGGACCAGCACGGCGCGGGGGCGCAGCCCCTTGGCGCGGGCGGTCCGCACGAAGTCGAGCCGGCTCACCTCCAGCACCGAGGCGCGGGTCATGCGGGCGTAGACCGCCATGAAGAACAGGCCGAGCGTCAGGGCCGGCAGCACGAGGTGGTGGAGGATGTCGGCCGCCCGGCCGAGGCCGCTGTAGCCGGACCCGACGCTCTCGTAGCCGAAGCCCGGAAACCACCCGAGCTGCACCGAGAACAGCAGCACCGCCATCAGCGCCAGCCAGAACAGCGGCGTGGCGTAGAACAGGAGGGCGAGGGTCGAGATGACCGAGTCGGAGACCTTGCCCTGGCGCGAGGCCGCCAGCGCCCCCGCCGCCACGCCGAGGACGAGGGAGATCAGGAAGGCCGAGCCCGACAGGAGCAGGGTGGCGGGCAGCCGGTCGGTGATCAGGTCGATCACCGGCATGCCCTGGCGGTAGGAATAGCCGAAGTCGAGCCGCAGGACGTTGGCGAGGTAGGTCAGCAGCTGGATCGGCAGCGGCTTGTCGAGGCCGAAGCGCTCGCGCAGCTGCTGCAGGAAGGCGGCGTCGGCATCGCCGGCCTCGCCCGCCATCACGGAGGCCGGATCCCCCGGCGCCGCGTGGATCAGCGCGAAGTTGAGGATGACGATCCCGACCAGGATGAGCGCCATCTTGCCCAGGCGCGCGGCGATGAAGCGGGGCATGACGGGCGTGGTCCTCCGCGCTGGAGTCCGGCCGGAACGGCCGGGGGCTCGGTGTCGGACGGGGCCCCGCGATCGGGGCCGATGGAGAGGCGTCGTGCGGGCCGGTCGAGCGCCGTCAGCGCTTGATCCACGTGTCCCGCAGCGAGTCGTTGAGACCGTTGGCGGTCGTGATCAGGTCCTGGACGTTGCACCGGTAGATCACCGGGAAGCGCAGATCGAGCAGCCACGCCACGGGCACGTCCGCCTGAACCGCCGTCTGAACCGCGTCGTAGAGATCCTGGCGCTTCTCGGCCGGCGTGGCCAAGGCCGCCTTGGCGAACAGCGCGTCGACCGTCGGGTTCGAGTAGCCCTCGACGTTGTTCCAGGGATTGCCCTTGGAGATCTGCGAGCTGATGTAATTCCGCTCGACGCCGAGGGCCGGGTCACCGTTCTGGAACAGGAACGTGAAGGCCATGTCGTAGTCCCACTGGGACACGCGCTGGTTCCAGCCCGCCACGTCGGTGGCCTGGATCTCGACGGGGATGCCGACCTCGCCGAGATTCTGCTTCACGGCCTCCGCCCAGCGCTGCCACGTCTCGCCGTAGGGGAGCGGCAGCAGCTTCAGCGGCTTGCCGTCGTAGTGCATCTCGGCGAGCAGCGCCTTGGCCTTCTTCGGATCGTGCGGATATTGCGGCTGGACCGACTTGTAGAACGGCGTCGTCCCGGCGATCGGACCGGTGGCGACCTTGCCGATCCCGTTCCACAGGACGTCGAGGGCGAACTGCCGGTCCATGGCGTACATGACCGCCTGCCGGAACCGCACGTCGTTCATCGGCGGCTTGCGGTTGTTGAGCCAGAGCCAGGACAGGGGCGAGTCGAATTCCTGCCCCTTCTGCGAGACGCAGGTGTTCTTCAGGGCCGTCAGCCGCGGCACATCGAAATTCTCGACCGACCCGCCCGGCAGCACGTCGACCTTGCCGGTCTCGTAGGCCACGGCGCGGGAGGCGCCGTCCGGGATGACTTGATAGTAGATGTCCTGAAGATAAGGCTTGCCCGCCAGATAATAACTCTCGTTCTTCACGAGGTGGATGGCGCTGCCCTTCCGCCAGCTCTCGAACTTGAACGGTCCGGTGCCGATCGGCCTGTCGTTCGCCGGGTTGGACGCATAGTCGGTGCCCTCGTAGATGTGTTTGGGCACCATCGGCATCACCCAGAAGGCGAAGCTTCGGATGAAGGGCTCGAAGGGTTCCTTGAGGGTGAACACCACCGTGTGATCGTCCGGCGCGGCGACGCCGGCCACGCGCGTCATCGTATTCCTGTGACGCGGCTGCGTCTTCATGAGGAATTCATTGACCGAGAACAGAACATCGCCAGCGGTAAACGGCTTGCCGTCGTGCCATGACACCCCTTGATTGAGGTGGAACGTATAGCGCAGTCCATCCGGGGATATCTCCCAGCTCTTCGCGAGGGACGGCAAGGGCTTCAGCTTGTCGTCGTAGCGCAGCAAGCCTTCGTAGATTTGCCCGGCCACCAGCTGCGTGGGCGCATTGGTCACGAGGCCGAGCATCAGGCTGGGCGGTTCCGGCTGGACGATCAGGTTGGCGCGACCGCCTGGGACGGGCTGCGCCTGCGCGGCGGCTGGTCCGGCCAGTACTGATATCGTGAGCAAGCTTCGAAGAATGTTCGACATGGAAGCTCCAGTCACTGAAATTGCAGATCCAGGCCAATAGAATTCGTCGGAACGTGATGTGCTCTCATCTTGCAGGAACCGGGACTCCCTCGTCTCCATTCGGAGTGTCCGGGCCTATCCGAATGCGTGGGCAGGGTCGTCCCTTGCCCGAGAGCGCCGGTGTGATATATCGGTATATCACTTCGCGTTCAGAGGTTTGTCAAACTGAAGCGGCAAAAAATGGCGTCACGCGGCGCTTCTTTGCGCGTCATGGCCGCTCAAATGTTGAGCCTGGCGGAGGTCGGTGAGGCACAGTTCTCGCGATGTCGGCGATGAGGAAGGACTTCACCTCCGACCGTCAGGGCCACCTCCTCAGCGGTCGATCGCGTCGGCTTCCGGACCGGGGCGGACCGCGGCCGCAACGGCGCTCGCGAAGCCGGCGGCGACCGACGCCGCATCGGCCGCCGAGCCGATGCGCTGCGAAGACCGACGGCCGGGCGGGTCTCCTGCCGCGCGACGGAATGCCGGACCCGCCCCTCGCGGGGAACAGAGCCGGCCTTGGAGGGAGCTTGCACGGTCCGGCCTGCGACCGGCGCATCCCGCGCCTCTGTCATCGCGTCCGGCGCCGAGCCTCGGTTTTATCGCGCTCCTGCGCCGCCGGACGCCGCCGCGGCTTCGGTCCCATCAGGGCTCCGGGAGGGACGGCGCCGGCGGGCTCACGAGGCTCTCCCGGCGCAGGCCGACCCCGCTGGTGCCCTGCGCCATCATGGCCCGCAGCAGGGCCTCCATCTGGTCGGCGGCCGCCGCGACGGCCAAGCCGTCCTGCCGGATGTTCGAGATGCAGTTGCGCCGGGAATCCGGCAATCCCGGCTCGGGCGCATAGGTGATGTAGCAGCCGAGGCTGTCGGAGGCCGACAGGCCCGGCCGCTCGCCGATCAGCACGACGACGCAGCGCGCCTTGAGCCGGGCGCCGATGGGATCACCGATCGCCACCCGGCCCTGCTGCACGACCGCGACTGGGGCGAGGCTCCAGCCGGCTTGGGCCGCCCGCGCCGCGAGCGCGGCGGCGGTCGGCACCGCGTTGAGGGCGACCGCCGTGGCCGAGAGCCCGTCGGCGATCACCACGGCGACGTCGAAGCCCTGGCCCAGCCCGTCGAGGGTCGCCTCCGACTCCGGATGCAGGGTGCGGCCCCGGTCCGGCCGGCGCAGGTACTCCGCCCGGTCGGCGACGTTCGCCCGGAATTCGACCGCATCGAGCCCCTCGCCCCGCAGGGCCTCCCGGATCGCCGCCCCGTCGAGGGGCGTCCAGACCGCCTCGCGGGCCCGGGCATGGTCCAGCCCGAAGGCGAGCGCCGCCCCGGTCGGCAGGCCGGCACCGTGGGCCCCCAGCGCGATGCGGGCCTGGGTCAGCCCGCGCAGGTCGCGCAGCGACGGGGCGCCCGCGCGTCTGGGTTCGGCGGGCGCGCTCACGCCGCCCGCCCGGGCAGGAGGCGCGACGCCGCGGCCAGCGCCGGGGGCAATTCGCCCGGGGCGTTGGCGAGCCGGCCCTGCGCATCCGTGATGCGGACCTCGCGCAGCCACGCCTCGAATTCCGGGGCCGGCGGGCGGCCCAGGGTCTCGCGGGCGAAGACGGCATCGTGGTGGGAGAGGGACTGGTAGTTCAGCATCACGTCGTCGGCCCCCGGCACGGTGATGACGAAATTGACGCCCGCCGCGCAGAGCAGGGTCAGCAGGGCGTCCATGTCCTCGCCGTCGGCATCGGCGTGGTTGGTGTAGCAGACGTCCACGCCCATCGGCAGCCCGAGCAGCTTGCCGCAGAAATGGTCCTCCAGCCCGGCCCGGATGATCTGCTTGCCGTTGTAGAGGTACTCGGGGCCGATGAAGCCCACGACGGTGTTGACGAGCAGCGGATCGAATTCCCGCGCCACCGCGTAGGCCCGCGCCTCCATGGTCTGCTGGTCGACGCCCCAATGGGCCTCCGCCGAGAGGGCCGAGCCCTGGCCGGTCTCGAAATACATGCATTGGCCGCCCTCCGGGCAGCGGCCCAGCGCGCGGGCCGCCTCGGAGGCCTCGCGCAGGACGGCGAGGTTCACGCCGAACCCGGCATTGGCCTTCTGCGAGCCCGCCACCGACTGGAACACCAGATCCACCGGCGCGCCCTGCGCCATGGCCTCGATCGCCACGGTGACGTGGCCGAGGCAGCAATGCTGGGTCGGCACGTTCAGGCGCAGGCGCAGGGTCTCCAGAAGCTCGACGATGCGGATGTAGTCCGGCAGCGAGTCGGTGGCTGGGTTCACCCCGATCACCGCATCGCCCGACCCCATCAGCAGCCCGTCGAGGGCCGAGATCAGGATGCCGGCCGAGGAATCGGTCGGATGGTTCGGCTGGTTGCGGGTTGCGAGGCGGCCGGGCAGGCCGATCGTCGAGCGGAAGCGCGTCACCACCGGCCGCTTGGCGGCGATCGCCACGAGATCCTGCAGCCGGCAGAGCTTGGAGACGGCCGCCACCATCTCGGGCGTGAGCCCCGGCGCGAGGGCCGTGAGCGCCGCCGCGTCGGCCTCCGGCGCGAGCAGCCACTCGCGGAAGGCCCCCACCGTCAGCGACGCCACCGGCGCGAAGGCCTGCCTGTCGTGACGGCGGGCGATGAGGTCGGACACCTCATCCTCGTCCGAGGGGATCAGCTCCTGCGCCAGGAAGGTCTTCAGCGGCAGATCCGCCAGCGCGATCTGCGCGGCGAGGCGCTCCACCGGCCCCTCGGCGCAGAGCCCGGCGAGCTGGTCGCCGGAGCGCTCCGGCGTCGCCTTGGCCAGCAGGCCGCGCAGGTCGGGGAAGGTGAAGCGTGTGCCTTCGAGGGTCGTCGCGTATGCCATGCCGGGACTCCGGGCGGGCTGTCCGATGACGGGTATACCGGCCCGGCGGAATTGCGCGAGCGGCGGCGTCTCAGATGTAGCTGGATGCCAGGGCGGGCGAGCCCTCCAGCGCATGGGCGAGCATCTCCAGGCCGTTCGTGATCTGCTGCCGCGTCGAGGGGCCGCCGAGGCAGAGGCGCACCGCCTCCGGCGGCGTACCCGTCACGCAGAACGGATCGCTGCCGACGACGCCGAGACCGGCCGAGCGGCCCTGGCTGGCGAAGGCCGAACGCGTCCAGCCCGCCGGCAGGGTGATCCAGGCGTGGAAGGCATGCGGATCGGCCGTGTAGGTCTCCGACGGGAGCAGCGACGCCGCGAGGCGCTGGCGGGCGGCCGATTCGGCGCGCACGAACTGCACGATGGCCTCCGCGGTCCCGTCGTTGATCCAGCGCGTCGTCAGGGCCGTCGCGATCGGCGAGGCCATGACGGTCGCGGCCCGCAGGGCGCCGCCGAGCGGCAGGGCGGCGCGGGCGCTCGGGGCGACGAGATAGGCGAGGCGCAGGCCGGCGCCCAGGCACTTGGCGAGGCCGGCCACGTAATAGGTGATCTCGGGGGCGAGTTCCGCGAAGCTCGGCGGCGGCGTCGGGCAGATGCGCGCGTAGGCGTCGTCCTCGATGATGGTCACGGCATACCGGCGCGCCACCGCGATGATGGCCTCGCGCCGCGACCGGGACAGGGTCGCGGTGGTCGGGTTCTGCAGCAGCGGATTGAGATAGAGGGCCTTTGGAGCGGCCTTGGTGCAGGCGGCCGCGAAGGCGTCGGGATCGATCCCGTGCCGATCCATCGGCAGGCCGAGGAGGCGCAGGCCCCGGTGCGCCGCCATTGTCCGGATGCCCGGATAGGTGATGCGTTCGGCGCAGATCGTGTCCCCCGCCCGGGCGACCTGACCGAGCACGCCGAACAGGGCGCTGTGGCCGCCCGGGCAGATCAGCAGGCGCTCGCGCGACGCGACGATCCCGCGGCCCTTGAGCCAACGCAGGGCCGCCTCCTTGTCGTCGTCGGTCCCGCCAAAACCCTGGTAGCGCAGCAGGTTGGCGAGGTCTCCGGACAGCTCCGCGAACGACGTCCGCATGCGGGTCTGCAGGGCCGGCTGATCGGGCTCGGGCGGCAGGTTCATGGTGAAGTCGACCGGACCGATCCGGCCCGTCCGGGCGGGGCCGGCCGGGTGGGCCGACCGCATCGGATCGACCACGAAGGTGCCCTGGCCGACGCGCCCCTCGATCAGGCCGCGCTTATGCGCCTCGACATAGCCGCGGGAGACGGTGGTGAAGTTCAGGCCGATCGCCTCCGCGAGGGCACGCTGCGTCGGCAGGCGCATGCCGGGTCCGAGGCGCCCCGTCCGGATGTCGTCCGCCAGGGCCTCCACGATGGCCAGATAATGGGGCTTGCCCCAGCGCTTCAGGTCCGGCGTCCAGAGATCCGCCATGCCGGTCCGGCTGTCTGGCCGCCCCTCCTGCTCCGTCGGGTTCATCGGTTCCGCGCCCAGACCATCAAGATGCGATCAATGCTCGATTGTATGGTCTGCAAGCAGCGTACCGCGGGGCGAATTCCGAAATCCGGAGGAGGCCTCCATACAATCCATACAACGCATGGCGCATCGACCAGCATCTCATGGTCGTGGATCACGCATCTCATGATGCTTCCATGAGCGCTCGGCCGATGAGGCCAGATATCGGCCAAGCTTTATTGATCGGATGTTTGTATGTATTTCCCAGGAGCGCATTGCATGGATCGCTGATCGCAATGAAGTGGCACGTCGCTTGCCAATACGGGATCTGATCGCACGCAGCGCCCGCTGCCGCGGTTCAATCCATCGAGGAGCGTGAGCGATGCCAGCCGTGAACCGCGAACCGCACAAGAAGGGCGACTTCCTGGTCGATTACGAGGAGAAGGTCTTCGAGGATGTGAAGGCCGAGCCGGGCCAGAAGGCGCTCGTCACCTTCCACACCGTCGCGTTCGAGGGCTCGATCGGCCTCGTCAACCTGCTCCAGGCCACCCGTCTGCAGCGCAAGGGGTTCGAGACCTCGATCCTGCTGTACGGCCCGGGCATCACGCTCGGCGTGCAACGCGGCTTCCCGCGGCTCGGCGACGAGGCGTTTCCCGGCCATCTCAACTTCAACAACCAGCTCGAGAAGTTCATGGCCGAAGGCGGCAAGGTCTATGCCTGCCGGTTCTCGACCCAGGCCCTCTACGGCCACGGCGAGGCGGCCTTCATCGAGGGGATCCGCATGATCAACCCCCTCGACGTGCTCGACTGCATCCTCCTGCACAAGCGCGACAACGCGGTGATCATCGACACCTGGACCGTCTGACGCCCGTATCCGGCGGCCGCGCGGGATGCGCAGCCGCTGGCTCAGCCGGAGGATCATCCATGTCAGAAACCCGGCCAGAAACCCGGATCGTGCGGGCGGCCGCCATCCAGATCGCGCCGGACCTCGACCGGCCGGAGGGCACCCTGGAGCGGGTGCTCAACGCGGTCGACGAGGCCGCCGCCAAGGGCGCGCGCTTCCTGGTCTTCCCCGAGACCTTCGTGCCCTACTACCCCTACTTCTCCTTCGTCCTGCCCCCCGCGCTGCAGGGCGCGGAGCACCTGAAACTCTACGAGCGCGCGGTGGCTGTGCCGGGGCCGGTGACGCAGGCGGTCTCGGCGGCCGCGCGCCGCCATGGGGTGGTGATCGTGCTCGGCGTGAACGAGCGCGACCACGGCTCGCTCTACAACGCGCAGCTGATCTTCGACGCGGACGGCACCCTGAAGCTCAAGCGCCGCAAGATCACCCCGACCTACCACGAGCGGATGATCTGGGGTCAGGGCGACGGGGCGGGCCTTACCGTCGTCGAGACCGCGGTCGGCCGGGTCGGAGCGCTGGCCTGCTGGGAGCACTACAACCCCCTCGCCCGCTACGCCCTGATGGCGCGCCACGAGGAGATCCACGCGGCGCAATTCCCGGGCTCGCTGGTCGGTCAGATCTTCGCCGACCAGATGGAGGTGACGATCCGCCACCATGCCCTGGAGGCGGCCTGCTTCGTGGTCAACGCCACGGGCTGGCTCACCGACGCGCAGGTCGCGCAGGTCTGCCCGGACGAGCGCCTGCGCGGCGCCTGCCGGGGCGGCAACTGCACCGCCATCGTCTCGCCCGAGGGCAAGCACCTCGCCGAACCGCTCGGCCCCGGCGAGGGCATCCTGATCGCCGACATGGACCTCGCGCTGGTGACCAAGCGCAAGCGGATGATGGATTCGGTCGGCCACTACGCCCGGCCCGAACTCCTGAGCCTCCTCCACGACGACCGCCCGGCCGCGTTCGTGCATCAGCCGGCCGGCGCGCAGACAGCCTCCCGGAGCCTCGACCATGAGCAGCAGCCCGTTCCTGACGAGCCCTCCCCCCGCGCCGCCGGCCGCGACGGGGCTGATCGGGATGCCGACGGAGCGCCTGATCAACGCGTTGCAATCCTACGGCGTTAGGCTGGCCGACAGCCGCGCCGGGGCCCCGAGCCGCCGCGGCGGGGCCGGTCCGTCGGACCACAAGGCCATGACCATCGCGGGCCGCACCGTGATGGTACCGGTCCATACCGAGACCGCCTTCGACTCGCCCTTCCTCGTGCGCCGGCCGGACGCCGACGGGGTCGCGGTGATCGAGCACGAGGGCGTCGTGGTCGGGCGCGCCACCTTCCCGGGCAAGCCCCGCTTCTATGGGCTCTCGACCTTCGACGGGGTGCCCTATTCCAAGATTGCCGTGCTGCATGGGCGCGACGTCCTCGCCACCACGGTGCTGCAGACCTGCATCCGCTACGCGAGCCGCACCAAGACCTGCCAGTTCTGCTCGATTGGCCAGTCGCTCGCGGCCGGGCGGACGATCGCCCACAAAAGTCCGGCCCAGCTCGCCGAGGTCGCCCGCGCCGCCGTTCTGCTCGACGGCGTGAAGCACATGGTGATGACCACCGGCACCCCGAACGCCACCGACCGGGGCGCCGCGGTTTTATGCGAGAGCGCCTTCGCGGTGAAGGCGGCCGTCGATCTGCCGATCCAGGCCCAGTGCGAGCCGCCCGACGACGATCGCTGGTTCGAGCGGATGAAGGCCTCGGGCATCGACGCGCTCGGCCTGCATCTGGAGGCCGTCACTCCCGAGGTGCGGGCGCGGATCATGCCCGGCAAGGCGAGCGTGCCCCTGGAGCGCTACTTCGAGGCCTTCGCGGCCGCCGTTCCGGTCTTCGGGCGGGGTCAGGTCTCGACCTACATCCTCGCCGGCCTCGGGGATGCGCCCGATTCCATCCTGGCGATGGCCGAGCGCCTGATCGGAATGGGCGTCTATCCCTTCGTGGTGCCGTTCGTCCCGATCTCCGGCACGCCGCTGGAGAGCCATCCGGCCCCCGGCGCCGATGTCATGCACGCGATCCTGCAGCCGCTGTCGGTCATGCTGAGCGCCGCGAGCCTGCGCTCCACCGACATCAAGGCCGGCTGCGGACGCTGCGGCGCCTGCTCGGCCCTGTCCACCTACGAACAGGCGGGGCCAGCCTGATGTTCGACCCCGTACCACCCTACCGATCGAATAGTTTTCACGTGAAATTAGCAATTGCGTGCTGGGAACGTCGCGCCTGCGCGGTCTTGCGCCGCCAGGTCTTCTGTACCGAGCAGGGCTTGTTCGACGGCGACGACCGCGATGCCGTCGATGCCCACGCCATCCCGATCTGCGCGCTCTCGACGCTCGGCGGCGACGCCGACGCCGTGGTCGGCACCGTGCGCATCCACGAAGTCCCGGAGCGTCCGGGCGAGTGGTGGGGCTCGCGCCTCGCGGTCGCCAAACCGTTCCGCAGCGCCGCCGCACTCGGCACCGGGCTCATCCGGGTCGCAGTCTGCTCTGCCCATGCCAGGGGCTGCACCCGCTTCCTGGCGCATGTGCAGGAGGCGAACGCCCCGCTGTTCGAGGCCCTGCACTGGACGAGCCTCGCCGCCCTCGACCTCCACGGGCGCCCCCACCGGCTGATGCAGGCGGACCTCCTGGCCTACCCGCCGATGCAGGATCCCGAGCACGGCCTGATCACGCTGCGCAGGGCCGCGTGACCGCCGCCCCCGACATCCAGGTGCTCGCCCGCCAGATCCGCGACGCCCGGGGCGTCGGCCACAAGCGCGACATCGATGCCGTGGTGGCACGGCTCGGCCTCGGAAGCCGGCATGCCGCGGTCCCGGTCGGCGACGATTGCGCGGCGATCCCCGACGGCGACGGGCACCTGCTGCTGGCCATCGAGGGCTTCCTCGACGGCTTCGTGGCCGAGGATCCGTATTTCGCCGGGTATTGCGGCATCATGGTCAATCTTAGCGACGTCGCCGCCATGGGCGGGCGCCCGCTCGCCGTGGTCGACGCCCTGTGGAGTCAGGACAGCGCGGCGGCGGATCCGATCCTGGCCGGCCTGTCCGACGCCGCCGCGCTCTATGGCGTGCCGGTGGTGGGCGGCCACACCAACACCCGGGCGAGTGCCGGCAATCTCGCGGTCGCCGTGCTCGGCCGGGCGGGCCCGCGCCTGCTGACGAGCTTCGACGCCGCGCCCGGGGACGACCTCGTCGCCGCCATCGATCTGCGCGGCCGTTTTCGCGAGCCGCACCCCTATTGGGACGCCTCGACGGGTGCGCCGGGCGAACGGCTGCGCGGCGACCTCACCCTGCTGCCGGGGCTCGCCGAAGACGGCTTGGCCCGCGCCGCCAAGGACATCAGCATGGCGGGCCTCGTCGGCACGGCGCTGATGCTGCTCGAATGCTCGGGCGTCGGCGGCGTCATCGACCTCGACGCGATCCCGCGTCCCAACGACGTCCCGCTCGCACGCTGGCTGACGGCCTTCCCGAGCTTCGGCTACCTCGTGAGCGTCCGCCCCGACCAGACCCAGGCGGTGGTCGCGCGCTTCGCGGAGCGCGGCATCGCGGCGGCCCGGATCGGGCGCCTCGACGCGAGCCGGGTCGCCCGGGTGCGGGATTCTTCGCGCGACGAGGCCGTGGTCTGGGACTTCGCAGCGGGCCCGCTGATCGGCTGCGGCCAGGACGACGCGGGGGCTGTCCCATGAAAAGCCTGCGCGTCGCCATCCTGACCCATTCCACCAACCCGCGGGGCGGCGTCGCCCATGGCCTCGCCCTGGCCGAGGCCCTGTGCGCGCTCGGCCACGAGGCTGTGGTCCATGCCCCCGACCCGTCCGGACGCGGCTTCTTCCGGGAGGCGGCGTGCCCCACGGTGGCGGTGGCGGCCCGGCCGGTCGCGGGCCCGACGGTCGAGCTCGTGCGCGCGCGCATCGACGATTACCTGCGCCATTTCGCGACGCCAGCGGCCTGCGACTTCGATGTGTTCCACGCCCATGACGGCATCGGCGGCAACGCCCTTGCCACCCTGAAGCATCGGCGCCTGATCCCGGGCTTCGTCCGCACCGTCCATCATGTCGATGACTTCGCCGACCCATTGCTGGCGGATTGGCAGGAGCGCGCGATCCGCGAGGCGCGACGCCTGCTCTGCGTCAGCCGGCTCTGGGCCGACTGGATCCGGGACGAACTCGGCGTGGACGCCGACATCGTCGGGAACGGGGTCGATCTGGCGGCCTATCGGGAGGCGCCGGCCGAGACGGACGCGCTCGTGCGGGACCGCTGGGGGCTCGGCCCGGGGCCGGTCATCCTGAGCGTCGGCGGCTTCGAGGAGCGGAAGAACACGCTGGGCCTCATCGCGGGCTTCGCGCGGCTGCAAGCCTGCGTCCCGAGCGCGCAGCTCGTCGTCGCCGGGGGGGCCTCGCTCCTCGACCACGCGGCCTACCGCGCCCGCTGCCGGGCCGCCCTCGACGAAGCGGGCCTGACGGTGGGTCGGGGTGCGGCCGTCATCGAGACCGGCCCGGTCCCGCAAGCCGAGATGCCGGCGCTCTACCGGATCGCGGATCTCCTGGCCTTCCCGTCCTGGACGGAGGGGTTCGGCCTGTGCGTGCTGGAGGCCATGGCGTGCGGCACGCCGGCGATCGTCTCCAACCGAGCGCCTTTCACCGAATACCTCGCACCAACCGACGCCTTGTTCGTCAATCCCGCCGCCCCGGACGCCCTCGCCACCGCCATGGCGGCGGCCCTGGTGCCACAGACCCGCGCCCGGCTGCGGGAGGCCGGCCGCGAACGGGCCGCTGCCCTCTCCTGGCGCGCCTGCGCCGAGCGCCACCACGCGGCCTACACGGCCTGCGCCCGGCGGGAGCCGATCCCCGCCTGAACCCGCCCATCGTTCCGAACCGTCACGGAGTTGGCGCCATGACCTCCCCGATCCGTCACGTCCCCGTCGCCATCGTGGGCGGCGGTCAGGCCGGCCTCTCAGTCAGCTACCACCTCACGCAGCGCGGCATCGACCATCTCGTGTTCGAGAAGCACAAGGCCGCCCACACCTGGGCGACCCAGCGCTGGGACTCATTCTGCCTCGTCACGCCGAACTGGCAATGCGACCTGCCGGGCCATCCCTATGACGGGCCGGACCCGGACGGGTTCATGAGGAAGGACGAGATCGTCGCCTATCTCAAGGCTTTCGTCGCCGCGGTGAAGCCGCCGATCCATGAGGGCGTTGCGGTCACCCGCGCGGTGCGGCGCGTGGACGGCGTGTTCGCGGTCCAGACCACGGAGGGCGAGTACACGGCCGACGAGATCGTCGTCGCCTCGGGCGGCTACCACACTCCGATCATCCCACGGATGGCCGCGGCGCTGCCTGGCACGATCACGCAGATCCACTCGAACCAGTACCGCAACCCAGCCCAGCTGCCGGACGGCGCCGTGCTGGTCGTCGGCTCCGGGCAGTCGGGCGCGCAGATCGCCGAGGACCTGCACCTCGCCGGGCGGACGGTGCACCTCGCGGTGGGCGACGCGCCCCGCTGCGCCCGCTTCTACCGCGGGCGCGACGTCGTCACGTGGCTCGCCGATATGGGCTACTACGAGATGACCGTCGAGAACCATCCGCTGCGCGACGGCGTCCGCGACAACACCAACCACTACGTGACCGGCCGCGACGGCGGACGCGACATCGACCTGCGCCGCTTCGCCACTGAGGGCATGCAGCTCTACGGCGTGCTGGAGGATTACGCCGACGGCGCACTCCGCTTCCGCGACAGCCTCAAGCGCGCGCTCGATCAGGCCGACCGGACCTACAACAGCATCAACGCGGCCATCGACGCCTACATTGCCGAGAACGGCATCGCGGCGCCGGAGCAGGCGCCCTACATCCCGGTCTGGGAGCCGGGCGCGCCCGTCACCGCGCTCCCCCTCGACGGCTCGGGCATCACCAGCCTCGTCTGGTGCATCGGCTTCACGCCGGATTTCCGGTGGCTCGACGCCTCCGTGTTCAACGGCGCGGGCCATCCCAAGCACCGGCGCGGCGTGACCGTTGAGGCCGGCATCTCCTTCATCGGCCTGCCCTGGCTGAACACCTGGGGCTCCGGCCGCTTCGGGGCGGTCGGCCGCGATGCCGAATACCTTGCGCAGGTGATCCAGACACGCCTCAGCGCGGGGGCCGCTGCCATGAAGGTCGCGGTCTGAGGCCGGCTGGCCCGTGCTGTCCGCGCAACACCCACTCATCTCCTGTATTATTCTCTATTTTTATAAGTAGACTCGTAGATCAGACGTGACATCATCGAGATGTTCTTGGAAATGCATGCAGATTGATCGCATTTCCATACAAGCAGACTTGATCGGAAAACCAGAACTCCGACGACATCTCCGCTGGGGCAACCCGGCGAACGACAGCGCGCGGGCTGCGGACAGGGGAATGCGGATGCTGAACAGGATCACGGCCACGCTCGCGGGTGGCGCGGCGCTCGCCTTGAGCGCGACCGCCGCCTTCGCGCAATCGACCACGGTTCCGGGCGAGCAGGTCGGCCTCGCCGCCGGCGCGCCGCTGCCGGAGGGCCTCTATGCCGTGGATACCTTCACGTACCGCCGCACGGACCAGCCGTTCTCGCCGGACACCTCGGTCAACGTCCCGTTCCTGCTCTGGGCGACCCCGCTGATGCCGCTCGGCGGCCGCATCGAGGCCCTCGTGGCGCAGCCCACCGTGTTCGCCTTCACGCGCAACGCCGCCGGCCAGGGCAACAAGGACATCTCGATCAATGTCGGCACGTTGCTCGCCGGCATCTGGGCCTTCGATCTCGGCGGCAACTTTGGCGTGAGCTTCCTCGGCGGCGTCCATCTGAACGATCTGGATGCCGGGCGCGGCTCGCTGTTCAGCGGCGCCTTCGCGCCGAACCCGCGGGTGCCGGGCGGCCTCAGCCCGGTCGGGACGCCGGTCCTGCCGCAATTCTCCTCGAACACCTACCGCTTCGGCGTCGCCGGCAGCTACACCGGCGACGGCTGGGACATCACCGCCAACCTGACCGCCAATATCTACGATTCGCCCGGGCGCTTCGGCGGCCTCGTGGGCTCGGCGATCGGCCCGCTGCGTCTGTCGGATGCGCTCAACATCGACCTGACCGCGACCAAGAAGTTCGGCAATTTCGAGATCGGCCCGGTCGCCTACGGCACCTACAATTTCGATATCAGCCAGTACAGCGCGGCGGCCGGCAACCGTGGCCGGTTCGCCATCGGCGGCTTGATTGGCTACGACTTCAAGACCTTCACCGTCCAGGCCTACGTCGCCCGGGACGTCGTGACCGGCGCGACCTATCAGAACGCCTTCGGCCGGACCCGCGATAACTACTCGACGGATGGCTGGGTGCGGTTCATCATCCCGCTCTACACGCCGCCCGCGGCCGCACCGGTCGTGGCACCGCTGGTGCGCAAGGGCTGAGCGGACAGGAACACGCGCCGCGACCCGTTGGGGCTCGCGGCTCCGACAGGATCGAAGTGCAAATCCTTCCCAGGGTCTTCGCTTCGACAGGGGCCGAGCGGCCCGGTCTCAACAGCTAAACCCGCTCGGCCCCGCCTTTCTTCATCGGGTCGCCACGAACACGACACCGCAGGGTGGCGGACTCATCGTTGATCCCGCCCGATCCCTCATCCTGACATTCCGGCCGACGTGCCCGCGCCGGCGAGCCCCGGAGGCGGGCTTCAGGGCGTGAGGGCCATCGGGATAGCCCTCACGCCCAAGCTGCGCTCCGATACCGTCGGATGCCGTGGGGATCGGGCATCCGCTCAGGGACCTCCAGGTCCGAGGGTCAGGACAGGGACCGTCCAGGACGAGGCTCGGCGGCTCCGCGCGTCGATCGCGTGCTCAGTCCGGAGGCTGCCTGCTCATCACTCCAAGCCTCTCCACGCCGCGCTCGCCACGTCACACTGTGCTGGTTGCGTTGAGGCGAAAGACCGTTCCCCCCCGCGCCGAGAGGCCCGCGTCGCCCCTGGTCGGGGATGGCGGGACCGGTGGCTGGGGCATCTGAGGCGGAGCCGCGCTGCCGCGCCGGGCCCCGTTCGCGTGACATTGAGCACCGGTTTTCCCACTTGATCTCACCACAATTTAGTCGTGTGCTATCTGTGGTTGCATAAAGACCGATTTGGGGGGATCAGGCCGATGCGGATATCGGGACGCGCGCGCGCCCATCCGAGGCACGATGAGGTGGAAACAGTTCTCGACGACGCCGAGACGGTGGGGCGCTGGCAGATCGACATGCGCCGGGGCGTCGTGATCGCCGATCCCATCGTCGCCCTGCTGTTCGGCTTCACCCCGGAGTTCGGCGCAGCAGGCATCCCGTTCGAGACGTTCAACGGCGGCGTCCACCCGGATGACCGTGCGCACGTCATGGAGCACATCCTCGGATGCGCGGAGGCCGGTGGGTGGTTCATCGCTGAACACCGGGTCTGCTCGGCGGACGGCCGGATCCGCCGGATCCTGGCCCGCGGGACGTTCGATCCGGACGCGACCGGCACCGTGGTGGCGGGCCGCGGCATCGTGATGGATATCACGCAGGGCGACACCTGCGACGATCCGCTCGTCGCCTCGCGGAGAGCCCAGGCGACGCTGCCGCTGGAGCATGTCGTGGACCTCGTTCTGGCCAGCTATCGCACCCTCAAGGATCTGGGGGAGCCCAAGGCCCTGGCCCTGACGGAAACGCTGCTGATGGAGCTCGGCTTCAGCTTGGCCCGTGCGCAGGTGCAGGCCCGGCTCGCCCAGTTGCATTGACCGGGTCGGCCGTGCGGCCCTGATACGTCAGGCCAGGCCCACACGGTATTGCCGGAGCGGCGTCGGCCGCCGCATCGTCGCGGGCACCCCGGAGGCGATCGCCCGGCAGCGAGACCCGGTTCCGGTCAGGCGCCGCGGACGGGCTGGAGACCTTCGTGGACGCGGTCGTGCCGATCCTGCAGCGGCACGGCCTGTTCCAGCACGACGATGCGGGCACGACCTTGCGCGACCAACTTGGGCTGGCGCGGCCGCCGAGCCGCTTTGCCGCCGCTGAGGCCTCGCTCTCAGCCTCAGGCGGTGGGGGTATCAAAGCGACACGTCACGGGCCGCGATACCGCAGCCGGATGAGGCGCGGGTCCCCTCCCCGTGCGGGACAGGGGGGCACGTTGCGCCCTCCGGTCAGCCTCCGTGGTCCGCTCGGATCCGGGACCACGGGTGCCCCACCCACCTCACGCCAGCGACATGCGCAGCGGCGGCTCGACCTCCGGGGGCAGCGGCGAGACGTAGCCGGCCGCGCCCCGCCGCCGGGCGAGCTCGGCCTTGGCGGCCTCGCGCAGGCCCGCATCGGTGAGTGCCAGGGTCCCGGTGGCCGCCATCGCCTTGGCGACCTGCACCATCGCCTTGTGGGCGGCGGGGGTCTTGCCCTGCGCCACCACCTGCCACGTGTGGAACGGCGTGCCCACCGCCACGGTCGGCGCGTGTGCCTGCACGGTCGGCACGACCCAGCTCACGTCGCCCACATCGGTCGAGCCGATCGCGGGGTTGCGCGGGGCGTCGAGGGGCACGAGGAAATCCGCGAGCGGCGCCTCGGTGCGCGGCATCCCGATGGCGCGGAAGACGGCGTCGATGTCGCCGTCGCTGAGGGTCGCCCGGATCTGGTCGGCGAAATCCCGGTCGGCGTCGTCGAAGGGCGGCGGGCCCAGCTCCTCCATCACCCCGTGGAGCGCCTGCTCCAGCGGCGTGTTGCCCAGGAGGTTCGACACGGCGCTCACGATCCGCACCTCGACCTCGGTCTCGGTCATCAGGGCGGCGCCCTGCGCGACCTTCTTCACCCGCTCGACCAGTGCCAGCATGCCGGGCAGGTCGCGGGCGCGGATCGAGTAGCGCACCCGCGCCTGCGCCTGCACGACGTTCGGCGCGATGCCGCCGGCGTCGAGATAGGCGTAGTGCACCCGCGCGTCCGAGGGCATGTGCTCGCGCATGTAGTTCACGCCGACGCTCATCAGCTCCACGGCATCGAGCGCCGAGCGCCCGAGATGCGGCGCCGCCGCCGCGTGGGCGGTCCGCCCGGTGAAGGTGAAATCCGCCCGGGTGTTGGCGAGCGCGGCGGGCGGTGCGACCTCCCAGAAGCTCGCCGGGTGCCAGGTGATGGCGATGTCGGCATCCGCGAAGGCGCCGGCCCGGACCATGAAGGCCTTGGCGGCCCCGCCCTCCTCGGCCGGGCAGCCGTAATAGCGCACGCGGCCGGGTGTGCCGGTCTCGGCGAGCCAGTCCTTGACCGCGGTGGCGGCGAGCAGGGCCGCCGAGCCGAGGAGGTTGTGGCCGCAGCCATGCCCGTGGCCGCCCGCCTCGATCGGCCGATGCGCGGCCACGCCCGCCTCCTGCGACAGGCCGGGCAGCGCGTCGTACTCGCCGAGGAACGCGATGACCGGACCACCCTCCCCCGCCTCGCCCATCACCGCGGTGGGAATGCCAGCGACCTGCTCGGTGACCCGGAAGCCCTGATGGCGCAGCTCGGCGACGTGCTCGGCGCAGGAGCGTGCTTCCGTGTAGCAGACCTCCGGCATGCCCCAGACCCGCTCGGACAGGACGATCAGCCGCTCCCTCTGCGCGTCGACGTGGCGCCACACGGCGTTGCGGTTGTCCATCGTGTCGTCTCCGAAAAGGCTGCCGGCCGGCTTCGCGCCACCAGAGCGGGCCCCGCGCCGTCATCGCGAGCGCAGCGAAGCGACCCAGGGTAGCGCGACCTCGGCGAGGATAGCGCCGCTGGATTGCTTCGCTCTGCTCGCAATGACGGGGGTGCGGCGCCCCGCGCGGAAAGCGGTATCGGACGTCTCGGCATGCACCACCTAGGCCATGCGGCTGTGTGGAACAGGCGTTCGCGACACGTTTCGATTGAACCGTCACTGGCCCGCCCCTTGCCAAGGCCGTCCCCGGAATGGTGCTGTGCCGATCGCGGCGACAACCAGGGATGATCATGGACGAGCGGGATCTGCACGGCCTCATCGGACGCGTGAAGGACGGCCGGCTGTCGCGGCGCGCCTTCGTGCAGCGGATGGTGGCGTTGGGCCTCACCGCCCCCATGGCCGGGCTGATGCTCGCCGGCACCGGCGTCGCGATGGCGGCCGACATCCGGGCCGGCTACAAGCCGACCAAGGCCGGCGGCGGCGGTGCGCTCAAGCTGCTCTGGTGGCAGGCCCCGACGCTGATCAACCCGCATTTCGCGGTCGGCACCAAGGACCAGGACGCCTCGCGGATCTTCTACGAGCCGCTCGCCGCCTGGGACCCGGACGGCAACCTGACCCCCGTGCTCGCCGCCTCGATCCCGTCCCGGGAGAACGGGGCGCTCGCCGCCGACGGCCGCTCGGTGGTCTGGACGCTCAAGCCCGGGGTGACCTGGCACGACGGCAAGCCGCTCACCGCCGACGACCTCGTGTTCACCTGGGACTACGCCCGCGACCCCGCCACCGCGGCGGTGACGATCGGCTCCTACAAGGATTGCAAGGTCGAGAAGATCGACGACCTCAGCGTCCGGGTCCTGTTCGACAAGCCGACGCCGTTCTGGTGCGACGCCTTCGTGGGCGTCGTCGGGATGGTGCTGCCCAAGCACCTGTTCGGGCCCTATAGCGGCGCGAAATCCCGCGATGCGCCCCAGAACCTGGCCCCCGTGGGCACCGGCCCGTACCGGTTCGTGGAGTTCCGGCCCGGCGACATCGTGCGCGGCGAGCGCAACCCGAACTACCACCTGCCGAACCGGCCGTACTTCGACACCGTCGAGATGAAGGGCGGCGGCGATGCGGTCTCGGCGGCCCGCGCGGTGCTCCAGACCGGCGAGTACGACTATGCCTGGAACATGCTGATCGAGGACGAGGTGCTCAAGCGCCTGGAGACCGGCGGCAAGGGCCGGATCGACGTGGTCTACGGCGGCAAGCTCGAGTTCCTGCTCCTCAACGCCACCGACCCGAACGTCGAGGTCGACGGCGAGCGATCCTCGATCACCACCAAGCACCCCGCCTTCTCCGACCCGAAGGTCTGCCAGGCGATGAACCTGCTGATCGACCGCAAGTCGATCCAGACCTACATCTACGGCCGCACCGGCAAGGCCACCGCCAACACGGTCAACGGCCCCGAGCGCTTCGTCTCGAAGGACACGAAGTTTGCCTTCGATCCGGCCAAGGCCAACGCGCTCCTCGACGAGGCCGGCTGGACGAAGGGCTCCGACGGCATCCGCGCCAAGGACGGCAAGAAGCTCAAGCTCGTCTTCCAGACCTCGATCAACGCCCCGCGCCAGAAGACCCAGGCGATCATCAAGCAGGCGGCCGCCAAGGCGGGCATCGAGACCGAGCTGAAATCGGTCACCGGCTCGGTGTTCTTCTCCTCCGACCCGGCCAACCCCGACACCTGCACGCATTTCTACGCCGACATGGAGATGTACGCCTACGGCGCCACCCAGGCCGATCCGGCGATCTGGCTCCTGATGTACGCCTCCTGGGAGGTGGCCCAGAAGGCCAACAAGTGGCAGGGCCGCAACGTCGTGCGCTGGCGCAGCGCCGCCTACGACAAGGCCTACAACGCCGCCCAGAGCGAGCTCGACCCGGTCAAGCGCGCGGCGCTGCTCATCAAATGCAATGATCTCGCGGTCTCCGAGAACGTGCTGCCGCTGATCCACCGGGCCGAGGTCTCGGCGGTCGGCGCGAGCCTGACGGCACCCCGGAGCGGCTGGGACAACGATCTGGCGTTCCTGCCCGACTGGTACCGGGAGGCCTGAGCGGGAGGCGGAGCGTCCGATGGGCGCCTATATCCTGCGCCGGCTCCTGATCGCGATCCCGAGCCTGCTCGGCATCAGCCTGATCCTGTTCGTCGTCCTGGCGCTCGCGCCGGGCGACCCGTTCGGCGAGCTCGCCGCGAACCCGAACGTACCGCCCGAGGTCCGGGCGGCGCTCCGCGTGAAATTCGGTCTCGATGACCCGATCTTCACCCGCTACCTGAGCTGGCTCACCGCCATGCTGCACGGCGATTGGGGCTTCTCCTTCGCCAGCCGGGTCAACGTCGACACCCTGATCCTGCAGCGGCTGCCGACGACCCTGTTCATCGTCGGCTCCTCCCAGGTGCTGGCGCTGCTGATCGCGATCCCGGTCGGTCTCTACGCGGCGCGCCGGCCCTACTCGCTGGCCGATCAGATCGCCAACACCCTGGCCTTCGTGGGCTTCTCGCTGCCGACCTTCTTCACTGGGCTGCTGTTCATCCTGCTGTTCTCGATCAAGCTCGGCTGGCTGCCCTTCGTCTACCAGGCCGACCTGCCGGGCTCCGGGCTGCCCTGGCTCTGGGCGAATATCCGCCAGGCGATCATGCCGGTGGCGGTTCTGGGCTTCTTCCAGGCCGCCTCCTACACCCGGTACGTGCGCGCCTCGGCGCTCGACGTCGCCCGGCTCGACTACGTCACCACGGCCCGCGCCAAGGGCCTCCCGGAGGGCACCGTGACCCGCCGGCACATCGCCCGCAACGCCCTGATCCCGGTGGTGACGCTCGTCGCCCTCCAGATCCCGGCGGTGTTCGGCGGCGCCATCGTCACCGAGCAGATCTTCCGGATCCCCGGCATCGGCTCGCTGCTGATCGACGCGATGCTGTCCAACGACACGCCGGTGGTGATGGCGGTGACCTTCGTGTTCGCCGGCCTCGTCATCCTGTTCAACCTCGTCGCGGACCTGCTCTATGGCTGGCTCGACCCTCGCATCGCCCTCCGATGAGGCGGTGCCCGTCGCCCGCGCGCCGGCCTCGCCGGGGCGGGAGACGTGGCGGCGCTTCCGGCGGCACCGGCTGGCGCTGGCCAGCGTCGGCGTCCTTGCCGTCTTGGTGGCCGGCGTGGTGTTCGGCGGCCTGCTCTGGCCGGTCGCCATCGACGACATCGACTTCGCGGCCCAGCTCCAGGGCCCGTCCTGGGACCACCCGTTCGGCACCGACGATCTCGGCCAGGATCTGCTCGCCCGGATGATCTATGGCGGCCGGATCTCGCTCGCCGTGGGATTTGCCGCCATGGCGGTGGCGAGCCTGATCGGGGTTCTGGTCGGGGCGCTCGCCGGCATGTCGCGCCGGTTCCTCGACCCGGTGCTGATGTGGCTGACCGACCTGTTCCTGTCGCTGCCGCAGCTGCCGCTGCTGCTCCTCGTGATCTACCTGTTCCGCGACAGCCTGAAGGCGGTGTTCGGCTCCCAGGGTGGCGTGTTCCTGATGATCGTCGCGGTGATCGGGGGCCTGCGCTGGATGCCGGTGGCCCGGCTGGTGCGGGCGCAGTTCCTGACGTTGCGCGAGAAGGAGTTCGTGGAGGCGGCCCGCTCGCAGGGGGCGACGACCGGGCACCTCGTGCGCCGTCACATCCTGCCGAACGCGCTCGGGCCGGTGATCGTGGCGGCCTCGATCGAGGTCTCGGCGGCGATCATCGCGGAATCGACCCTGTCCTTTCTGGGCCTCGGCTTCCCGCCCGACATCCCGACCTGGGGCCGGCTCCTGTTCGACGCCAAGGACCACCTCGACGTCGCCCCGCATTGGGCATTGTTCCCGGGGGGCGCGATCTTCCTGACCGTGCTGTCGATCAACTTCATCGGCGACGGCCTGCGCGACGCCCTCGACCCGCGGCGGGTTCTGTGACGGGCTGAGGGTCGTTCAGTCTGGACGGACGCCGCGTCCGGCTCGGCGCGATCCTGTTTCCGGACGCCGCAGCGGGCCGCAGTCGTCACGGGCCGATATCGGCATGGGGCGCCCGCCCGCATCGCGACAACGCCGGACCGGGGCGTGTCCCGGTCCTCTGCCGGTTGGGCCCGCCTTCGATGCGGGGCCGCAATACGCCGCTCCGCTCAAGGAAAGCGGAAATCGTTCTGCATCATTCGGAACTCGAACACGCGTTCTTCCATCTCCATCCGCAATTTTGGATGCGTATTTTATTTACAATACTAAATCTCGATGCCCATAAATACGTCATGGGATGCTCACAGGGCGTGCTGAGCTGATCACCGGACAAGTCGGCAAGTGGAAAGCCGAAGGCTGTTCGATCGGCACGCGTCCCGCGCGGGAAGCCGGCTGGAACGCGGTTGGCACATGATCTGCGTATGGTGGGCAGCTCACAGAGATCTGTGAGCGCCTCAGTGCCGGAACAGTGAGGTGACATGACGACGAGCGACGACGGGTCCCGTCCGGCCCGCCCGGTGGCCGAGGTGCTGGCCGTCCCCGACGCGACGCGCAAGGGCAACCAAGCCTACGACGTGATGCGGCGCGCGATCGTCTCCTGCCGCCTTCTTCCCGGCACGCGCTTCACCGAGGCCGAGATGATGGAGCGGTTCGCGCTCGGGAAGGCGAGCTGTCGCATCGCCCTCCAGCGTCTCGCCCAGGAGGGCTTCGTCAGTTCCATGCCGCGGCACGGCTACCGGGTCAGCCCGGTGACCGTGAAGGATGTCGACGAGGTCTTCGCGCTCCGGATGGAGCTGGAGCCCCTCGCGGCGAGGGGCGCCGCCGGCCGGGTGAACCGGGCCCATCTGGAGCGCCTGGAGCAGGCCTGCCGCCGCCGGATCACCGTGGATGTCGGCAACCAGATCGACTTCTTCCTGGAGGCCAACCGGGGCTTCCACCTCGCGATCGCCGCGGCGTCCGGGAACGGGCGCCTGTACCGGACCCTGTCGAGCCTCCTCGACGAGATGACCCGCCTCGTCGCCCTCGGCTTCGGCGTCCAGGGCGTACGGCCCAACATCGAGAACGATCACACCGCGATGATCGAGCATCTCGTGGCGGGCGATGCCGACAGCGCCGCCCTGGTGGCGCGCCGCCACGTCGAGACCTTCCGCGACATGACCCTGGAGAAGGTCATCGCCAGCCTGCGCGACACCGCCGTGGTGCCCGTGCGCCCGTCCCGGGCCGACGGAGGCGCGCCGTGAACGCCATCGAACTCGACCATGTCAGCAAGTGGTTCGACCGACGGGAGGGCGGGCCGCTCCACGTCCTCGACAGCGTCGACATCGCGATCCCGCAGCACGCCATCGTGGCGATCCTGGGCGCGTCCGGCTGCGGCAAGAGCACCCTGCTGAACATGATCGCCGGGCTGGTGGAGCCCGACCAGGGCGCGGTGCGCCTCGACGGCATCCCGTCCCACGCCTTCCGGGACTGGCGGGCCATGACCTACATGTTCCAGGAGGACCGGCTGCTCCCCTGGCGCACGGCCGCCCAGAACGTCGCCTTCGGGTTGGAGGCCGGGCGCATGCCCGGGGCCGAGCGGGCGCGGCGGGTCGACGCCACCCTGCGCCTCGTCGGGCTCGAAGCCTTCCGCGACGCCTACCCGCACGAATTGTCGGGGGGCATGCGCAGCCGGGTGGCGCTGGCGCGCAGCCTCGTCACCGAACCCCGGACCCTGCTCCTCGACGAGCCGTTCTCGAAGCTCGACCCCGAGATCCGCGCGCAGATGCATGCCGAGCTGCTGCGCATCGCCGGCCTGCGGGCGATGACCCTGGTCTTCGTCACGCACGACGTCGAGGAGGCGGTGGTGCTGGCGAGCCAAGTGGTCGTGTTGCACCCGCGGCCGGGCCGGATCGGCACCATCCGGGCGATCGACCTGCCCTATCCCCGCGACCCGCTCTCGGCGGAGGTCGCCGAGGAGGTCCGACGCCTGCGCATCAGCCTCTCCGCGGCGAGCGCACAATGCTCGTAAAGACACCGCCGCGCCTGATCCAGCGGACCCGGGCATCCGGGGCCGGCCGCCGGGTGGGCGTGCTCCTGCAGCGGCTCGCCTTGCTCGCCCTGGCGCTCGCCGCATGGCAGCTCGGGTCGCTGAACGCGCCGAGCTTCGTCCTGCCGAGCCCCGCCCGGGTCTGGCACGCATGGCTCGGCCTCGTCGCCACGCCGAGCTTCGCCGCCGATCTCGGCATCACCCTGGGCCGGATCGGCGCGGGCCTCGCCTTCGCGGCGCTCGTGGGCCTGCCGCTCGGGCTGCTGCTCGGCGCGAGCCCCCGCCTCGGCCGGTTCTTCGAGCCGGTGCTGACCGTGACCAACACCGTCTCGTCCGCGATCTGGGCGATCTTCGCGCTGATCTGGTTCGGCCTCTCGAACTGGACCACGATGTTCGTGGTGTTCATGACCGCGATGCCGCTGATCCTGACCAATGTCTGGCAGGGCACGCGCACGGTGAGCGCCGACCATCTCGAACTCGCCCGCACCTTCCGCATGCCGCGCCGCAAGGTGCTGACCAAGATCTACCTGCCGACGATCCTGCCCGCCTTCTTCTCGGGGGCGCGCCTCGCCATCGGCTTCGGGGCGCGGGTCGTCCTTGTGGCGGAATCGCTCGGGGCGAGCAGCGGCATCGGCTACCGCCTGCGGCAGGCGGCCGACCTCGTCCAGACCGATCAGGTCTTCGCCTGGACCCTCACCCTGGTCGCCCTGATGATCGGGCTCGAGACGCTCGTCCTGAAGCCGGCCGAGCAGCGCCTGTTCGCCTGGAAGAAGGCGGCACAGCCGTGACGGACCGCGCCACGCGGAGACACGCCCGCCAAACGGCCTCCCATCGCACGTCCTGGAGAACGCCTTGAAACGGATCCTCGCCGCCGCCGTGCTCTGCGCCCTCGGCCTGCCCGGCCTCGCACACGCCGAGACGGTGCGCATCGGCTACTGGAGTTCCGGCATCAGCCTCGGCTTCGGCGCCGTGCTGGAGGCCGGCAAGTTCATGGAGAAGGAGGGCCTGACGCCCGAATACGTCAAGTTCCCGGACGTGAACGCGCCCACCAAGGCCATGGCGGCCGGGGCGATCGATTTCGCGATCGCGGCGAGCGCGGGGACGGCGCTGAGCGTCACCGCCGACGGGCTGCCGATGAGCATCGTCCTGGCGACCCAGGTGGCCGACCTCGACTTCGTGGTCCCGGCGGATTCGCCGATCAAGACGATGGCCGACCTCAAGGGCAAGAAAATCGGTACGTCGCCCGCCGGCAGCGGCACCGCCGCCATCGCGGCGGCGATCCTGGAGACCAATCACGGCCTCAAGCCCGCCGATTATCAGGCGGTGCCCGGCAACGATTCCCGGCTCGCGCAATTCCTCGTCCAGAAGGACATCGACGCGGCGGCCCTGCGCACCGTGACCCTCGCGCTCCTCCCCGACGTCAAGCTGCGCCGGCTCGGCACCTTCCGGGAGGAATGGAAGCGCCTCACCCAGCAGGATGCGCCGCCGATCCTCGGTGTTGGCCTGATGCGCAACGCCTGGATGACCGAGAACCCGGACGCGCCCGCCAAGGTCGTGGCCGCGATGCGCAAGGCCTACGCCTACGGCCAGACCGACAAGCCCGGCGTGGCCAGGATCCTGAAGGCGGCCGCGAACCTGAGCGATACCGACGCCGCCGCCTATGCGGGGCTCTGGGACGGCATCTACACGGTCAGCCTGGAGCCTGCCGACATCGCCTCGCTGAAGCGGGAGTTCGAGGTCTTCAAGGCGGTCGGCGTCGTCCAGGGCAGCCTGCCGGACGCGGCCCTGGTTCCCGGCCCCTACGAGCGGTCGAAGACGATCCCGTAGCCCTCCCCCGATCGAGAGAAGAAGGTTTTCACGATGGCTGAGACGATGAAGGCGCTGGTGCTGGAGGCGCACGGCGACATCGACACGCTGAAGGTGGTCCACGACTATCCGAAGCCGTCCCCCGGCCCGGGCGAGGTCCTGATCCGGGTCGGCGCGTCCTCGTTCAACTACCACGACGTGTTCACCGTGAAGGGCATGCCCGGCATCAAGGTGCCGATGCCGGTGGTGATCGGGCTCGACATGGCCGGACAGGTCGTCGCGCTCGGCGAAGGCGTCACGGAGTGGAGCGTCGGCGACCGGGTGCTGGTCAACCCGCTCAACAAGGCCAAGGGCCTGATGGGCGAGATGCTCGACGGCGGCATGGCCGAGTATTGCCGGGTCTCGACGGGCCAGCTCATCGCGATGCCGCCGGACGTGAGCTACGCGGACGCCGCCTCCCTGCCGGTGGCCTACGGCACGGCCCACCGCATGCTGATCACCCACGACACCGTGAAGGCCGGCGACCGGGTCCTGATCCTCGGGGCCAGCGGCGGCGTCGGCACCGGCTGCGTGATGCTGGCCAAGCAGCTCGGCGCCGAGGTGATCGCCTGCGCGGGCAGCGCCGAGAAGATGGCGGCACTGACGGCGCTCGGCGCTGACCACGTGGTCAATTACCGCGAGACCGACTTCTCCAAATGGGCGATCCAGCAATACGGGAAGCCGCAGCGCCGGACCTACGAGGGCGGCGTCGACGTGGTGATCAACTTCACCGGCGGCGACACCTGGGTGCCCTCACTCAAGTGCCTGAAGCGCGGCGGCACGCTGCTAGTCTGCGGCGCGACCGCGGGGCACGATCCCAAGGAGGATCTCCGCTACATCTGGAGCTTCGAGCTCAAGGTGATCGGCTCGAACAGCTTCTACGACGACGACCTGTCGGCCCTGATGGACATGATCCAGGCCGGCACGCTGAAGCCGACCATCGACAAGGTCCTGCCCCTGGAAGAGGCCGCCGAGGGCCTGCGGATGATCCGCGACCGCGAGGTCATGGGCAAGATCGTCGTCACGCCCTGAAGCCCGACCGGAGGCGCGCCTTCGGCAGCGGTAGCGCCGCCTCGCCGAGGGGCTTTCCCCTCCCCCTTGCGGGGAGGGGCCAGGGGTGGGGGTGGCGCAGAAGGCACCGCGGCGCCCCATCCTGAGCCACCCCCACCTCCAACGCCTCCCCACCCAGATCGGCCTTGCCCGATCTGGGCAGACAGGAAGCGGATCTCGGGCAAGCCGGAGATCCGTGGGGGAGGAGAGTCTTGTCCAAGGAGATTCCAAAGCCATGTCCGACACCCCCCTCAGCACGGAGCAGGTCGAGGCGCTGCTGCTGCGCGGCCCGTTCCACCAGTGGCTCGGCCTCTCGGTCGTCTCGGTCGGCGAGGGCACGATCGAGCTGAAGGCGACGTGGCGGCCGGAATGGGTCGTCAACGCCGAGCGCGGCTACGTGCACGGCGGCATCCTGGCGACGCTGGTGGACCTCACCGCCGACTGGGCGCTGGTCTCCAAGACCGGCCGGGGCGTCCCCACGGTGGATCTGCGGGTCGATTACCACCGGGCCGCGATGCAGGGCGATCTCACCTGCCGCGGCACGGTGGTGAAGTTCGGCAACCAGCTCTCGGTCGCCGAGGCGCAGATCCTCGACGACGCCGGACGCCTGCTCGCGAGCGGCCGCGGCGTTTACATGACGGCGCCGGCGAAATGATGGGGCCGGCCCCCGCCGCCCCAGCGGACGGGACCCTCGACCATGTGGTGGTCAATGTCCTGCGGCGGATGGACGAGGCGGCGGACCTGTTCGCCGCCCTCGGCTTCCGGCTGACGCCGCGCGGCCACCATTCGCTCGGCTCCATCAACCACCTGATGATGACGGCGGGCCCGTACCTCGAACTCGTCGGCGTGCCCGAGACGGGCCCGCAGCGTCAGGACGTTCTCGACAGCCCGTTCGGCCTGAACGGGCTCGTGGTGGCGAGCCGGGACGCCGCGACGACCCACGCCCGCCTCGCCGCGGCAGGGCTGGCGGCGGGACCGCCCGTCGCCTTCTCGCGGCCGGTGACTCTCGACGGCCGGGCGGACGAGGCCCGGTTCCGGACGGTGCGGGTGCCGGCCCACCTGTTTCCGGCGGGACGCCTCTACCATTGCGAGCACCTGACCCCGGATCTCGTCTGGCGGGCCGAATGGCTCGATCATCCGAACGGCTTTTCGGGGATCGACGCGCTGACGATCGCGAGCCCGACACCGGAGGCCGACGCCGCCCTCTACGCGGCGGCCTGCGGCGCGCCGGCCGAGGGCGCCGACACGGGCTGGACCATCCGGCTCGGGGACACGCGGATCGCGATCGTGCCGGGGCCGGCCGCCCGCTTCGCCGCCCTGGCCCTGCGCTTCCAAAGCCTCGATGTTCTCGAAACCCGCGCGGCCGCCCTCGCGGAGGCGGCTTGGGTCCGGCACGGGCCGGATACGGCCACGCTGACGCTGCCGGCCTTCGATCTTCGTCTCCCCTGCAGGGCGGCCCCATGACACGCACGGCCACGGGTGCGACCAATCTCGGCGATCTCGTCGACCGGTCCGGGCCGCCGGACAGGCCGCTGATCATCGGCGTCGCCCCCGATGCCGAGCCCGAGGTGATGACCCGCGCCCGCCTCGACGCGACGGCCGACGCCTTCGCCCGGGGCCTCCTGCGCGGCGGGATCGCCCGCGGCGAGCGGATCGCGATCCTCTCGGCCAACCGGCCCGACACGGTCGCGGCCCTGCTCGGCGCGATGCGGGCTGGCGTCGTCCCGGTCCCGGTCAATCACAAGTTCCCGCCGGCCACGATCGCCACCGTGCTCGCCGATTGCGGCGCCCGGCTCGTGCTCTGCGACGGCCCGCGCCGGGCGATGCTGGCGGGGCTCGGCCCCGAGGTCCGGGTCGCCGGGTTCGACGACGACGGGCCGGAGGGCTTCGCGGCCTGGCTCGATCCCGGGCCCTTCGCGCCGATCGTGCCCGCGCCCGACGAGGCGGCCCTGTTCCTCTACACCTCCGGCTCCACGGGCCGGCCAAAGGGCGTGCGGCTGAGCCATGCCAGCCACCTCTGGGTGGCCCGGACCCGCGCCGCGGAGACGGACCTGCGCGACGACCGTCTGCTCGTGGGGGCGCCGCTCTACCACATGAACGCGCTGGCCCTGGCGCTCCTCGTCTGCGCGGCCGGCGCCACGATGGTGCTGCTGCCGCAGTTCGAGGCGCGGGCCTACATCGCGGCGATCGACCGACACCGCTGCACGTGGCTCACCGCCGTGCCGCCGATGATCGCCATGATGCTGCGCGAGCGGGATCTCCTGGCGGGGGCCGACCTCACCGGCGTGCGGACGGTGCGGATGGGCTCGGCGCCGGTCAACGACGCGCTCGCCCGCCAGATCCGCGCCCTGCTGCCGAACGCCCGCATCCTCAACGCCTACGGGACCACCGAGGGCGGCCCCGTCGTGTTCGGCGACCATCCGGACGGCCTGCCGACGCCGGTCGCCTCGGTGGGCGCGCCGCATCCCCAGATCGCCGTGCGCCTCGTCGGGCCGGACGCGCCGGAGACGGGCGTCCTGCAGATGCGCAGCCCCGCGATCATGCTGGGCTACCACAACCGCCCGGACGTGCCCGTGCCGATCACGGCGGACGGGTTCTACGACACCGGCGACGTGTTCCGCCGCGACGCGGACGGGTTCTACGCTTTCCTGGGCCGGACCGACGACATGTTCGTCTCCGGCGGCGAGAACATCTTCCCCGGCGAGGTCGAGCTGGTGCTGGAGCGCCATCCCGCGGTGCTCCAGGCCTGCGTCGTGCCGGTGGAGGATGCGATCAAGGGCACCAAGCCCGTCGCCTTCGTGGTCCGCCGGCCCGGCACCGCGATCGACGAGGCCACCCTCAAGGCCCACGCGCTCGCCCACGCGCCGGCCTACCAGCACCCGCGCCGGGTCTGGTTCGTCGAGGCGCTGCCGCTCGCCTCGACCGGCAAGATCGACCGCGCGGCCCTGCGTCGGACCGCCGAGGAGGCGGTCGGCAACCCCTGATGGGCGGCGGGAACGGACCTTGCAGGTTGCGCTCCCATTGGATGCGCGCCCGCAGAAGTCGGCCTCGCCACGCAAGCCGCCCGGCGCATCCCTCCCCGCCCGCCTGACCCGGACAGCCAGGAGTCACCCTCATGTTGCGACGAACCTTCCTCGGCGGCGCCACCGCCGCGGCCGCCGCGCCGTTCCTGCCGGCGCGCTCGGCCCTGGCCCAGGGCAGTCGAGCGAGCGTCCTGCGCTTCGTGCCGCAATCCGACCTGACCATCGTCGATCCGGTGACGACCACGGCCTACATCACGCGCAACCACGCGCTCATGGTGTTCGACCAGCTCTACGGCCTCGACGCGCAGCTCACGCCGCAGCCGCAGATGGTCGAGGGCCACACGGTCGAGGATGACGGGAAGCGCTGGACCTTCCGCCTGCGCGACGGCCTCAAGTTCCACGACGGCGAGCCCGTGCGGGGTCGCGACTGCGTCGCGTCGATCCGGCGCTGGGCGCAGCGCGACAGCCTCGGGCAGGCCCTGATGGCCCGCACCGACGCCCTGGAGACGCCGGACGACCGGACCTTCGTCATCCGGTTGAAGCGCCCCTACGGGCTGATGCTGGAGACCCTGGCGAAGCTCGGCCCGCCGGTCCTCGTCATCATGCCCGAGCGCCTCGCCGCCACCGACCCGGCCCAGCAGATCCCCGAGGTGATCGGCTCCGGCCCGTTCCGCTTCAACACCAAGGAGCGCCTCGTCGGCGCCCGCGTGGTCTACGATCGCAATCCGGATTACCGGCCCCGGGCGGAGGGCGCCGTGTCCTGGGTGGCGGGGCCCAAGCGCGTCCATTTCGACCGGGTCGAGTGGCAGGTCATGCCGGATCCCGGCACCGCGGCCGCCGCCCTCCAGAACGGCGAGGTCGACTGGTGGGAGAACCCGATCTCCGACCTCGTGCCGACGCTCCAGGCCAGCCCGCAGATCACCACGCAGCTCGCCTCGACGCTCGGCAACCTGGGCACCGGCGTCATGAACCACCTCTATCCGCCCTTCGACAATCCCGCGATCCGGCGGGTGGTCTTGGAGGCCCTGTCGCAGGCGGACTTCATGGGGGCGGCGGCCGGCGACGACCCGAAGCTGTGGCGCAAGGATGTCGGCCTGTTCACCCCGGGCACCGCGATGGCCAATGATGCGGGCCTGTCCGTCCTCACCGGGCCGCGCGATCTGGCGAAGGCGAAGCGCGACCTCGTGGCGGCCGGCTACAAGGGCGAGCGCGTCGTGCTCATGTCGACGAGCGAGAATCCCGTGCTCGGCGCCCTCGGCGAGGTCATGAACGACCTGCTGCGGCGCCTCGGGATGAACGTGCAGTACGTCGTGTCCGACTGGGGCACGCTGGTGACACGCCGCGCCAGCAAGGCGCCCCCCGACCAGGGCGGCTGGAACATCTTCAACACGACCTGGACCGGCCTCGACATGGCCAATCCGGTGGTGGAGCAGGTGCTGCGCTGCGGCGGCGAGAAGGGTTTCTTCGGCTGGCCGAACCTGCCCGAGCTGGAGAGCCTGCGGGAAGCCTGGATCGAGGCCCCCGATCAGGCGGCCCGGCAAGCGATCGCGGCCCGGATGCAGACCCTGGCGATGCGCGACGTGCCGTACCTGCCGACCGGCCAGTATTTCTACCGGACGGCCCTCCGGCGCGATCTCCAGGACGCGGTCGAGGGCCAGTTCGTCTTCTGGAACGTCCGCCGCGCCTGAGGAGAATGTCCCCTCCCCCGACGCGGATGGCGTCGCCCGGGCTCAGGCGCCGAGCACCTCGGCCATCGGGCGCAGGGCGATGCCCTTGGCGGCGCAGTCCTCGCGCAGGCGGCGCGCCATGGCGACGGCGCCGGGCGTGTCGCCATGGACGCAGACCGTGTCGATCCGCGTCGGGATGCGCCGCCCGGACAGGCAGGTGATCGCCCCGTCCTCCAGCATCCGCACTACGCGCTCCGAGACGGATTCGGGGTCGTGCAGCACCGCGCCGGGGAGCTTGCGCGAGACCAGGGTGCCGTCATCCGCGTAGGCGCGGTCGGCGTAGATCTCGCGCGCGATCGGCAGGCCGAGTTTCTCCCCGGCCTTCTCGGTCTCCAGGCCCGGCATCACCACGAAGATCAGGTCGCGGTCGAGGGTGCGGATCGCCCGCGCCACCGCGAGCGCGAGGTCGGCATCCTCGTTGGCCATGTTGCCCATGGCCCCATGGGTCTTCACGTGGCGCACCGGGCAGCCGGCATCCTGCGCGAGCGCCAGGAGGGCGCCGACCTGGTAGAGGACCGCCTTCTCGATGTCGGCGGGGCGCTCGCCGTGGATCGGCCGCCGGCCGAAGCCCCAGAGGTCGAGGAAGCTCGGATGGGCGCCGGCCTGGACGCCGTTCGCGGCGGCGAGGCGCAGGGTCTCGTGCATCACCAGCGGGTCGCCGGCGTGGAAGCCGCAGGCGATGTTGGCCGAGGTCGCCACGCGCAGCATCTCGGCATCATCGCCCAGGCGGTAGACGCCAAAACCCTCGCCCATGTCGCAGTTCAGATCGACGATCATCGGTGCATCCTGTCTTTCGCGTGGGGTCAGGCTTCGGCGACGAGATGGGCCACCAGGGTCGCGGCCGCGCAGAGATCGGGGATCCGCATCGCCTCGTCCGGGTTGTGGCTGCCGTTCTGGTTGCGGATGAAGATCATCGTGCTCGGCACGCCCTGGCCGGCGAGCACCGCGGTGTCGTGCCCCGCCCCGCTCGCCATCGTGCGGAACGGCATCCCGAGCCGGCGCGCGTGGCCCGACAGGGACTCGACCAGCGCCGCGCTCATCCGCGCCGGGGTGCTGCCGGTGCGCTCGCCGAGGACGAAGCGCACATTGCGGGCGGCCTCGATCGCGGCGATGCGCTCGGCAAGCGCCGCCTCGATCCGATCCAGGACGGACGGCTCGGTGCTGCGCACGTCGAGGCAGAACCGGACCTCGCCGGGGATCTTGGCGAAGGCGTGCTGGACCGGGTCGGTGGCGACCTCGCCCAGCGTGATCGTGGCCGGGCAGCCCTCCGCCTCCAGGCCCCCCCAGAAGGCGTCCAGCGCGGTGATCAGGTCGGCGAGGGCGAAGACGGCGTCGCTGCGCTCACGGCGCGTCACGGCGCCGGAATGGCCGTAGCGGCCGAAACAGGCGGCCTTGCGGTAGCGGAAGCTGCCGCTGATCGCCGTGACGAAGCCCACCGGGATCCCGGCCGCCTCCAGCGCCGGCCCCTGCTCGATATGCATCTCCACGAAGCCGTGGATCCGCGCCGGATCGAGCAGCCGCTCGCCCCGCGCCACCGCCTCCGGCCGCAGGCCGAGCTCGGCCATGTGGTCGCGCAGGCTCCGGCCGGTATCGGCGCGGGGCAGGTCGAGCACATCCGGCGGCAGCAGGCCGAAGGCGGCCCGGCTGCCGACATAGGAGGCCGGGAACCACACGCTCTCCTCGGCCCGGAACACCGCCACCGTGACCGGACGCGCCGGCACGATCTCCGCGCGGCGCAGGGCCGCCACGACCGCGAGGCTGCCGATCACGCCCGCCGCCCCGTCGAAATTGCCGCCGTGGGGCACCGTGTCGACGTGCGAGCCGACCATCCAGGGCGCCAGTGCCGGGTCGCGCCCCGCCATGGTCAGGAACAGGTTGCCGGCCGCGTCGGTCTCGGCGGTGAGCCCGAGCGCCAGCCCGGTGGCCCGCATCGAAGCATGGGCGCGCTCCTCGCCGAGGCCGTAGGCCGCCCGCGTCACGCCCGGCGCGTCCTGGCTGAAGGTCAGGAGCTCGGCGAACAGGCGTTCGCAGAAATCCGGGTCGATCGCGAGGCCGGTCATGCCGTCTGTCCGCCGTGCACATCCGCCTGCCGCGCCGGGCCGATCCGGCCAATCGGCTGAACAATGAGGCAGGGGTTCGGTGCGCCCGCGAAGGCAAAACCCGGATCCGGGGGCTCGATGACCATGTCGAAGGCAGCCCTGCTCAAAAATACCGCTTGAATGCCGGCGGTATACCGATTTTGCTAAGGCATCGCAGCGGCCCTGGCAATGTAGAACCGCAGCGACATCAAAATAAAATCTCCATATTGAGAGATTTGATGTTTTGAAAAACAGTATCTTAGCGCGCATCGTGTCGTGGATCGAAGCAAAGATCCGCATCACGACCGCATCACCTCGGGTTCGACGATGGCTCAGATCGCGACGGCCGCGCCCCCGCTCCTGAAGATCAGGAAGCTCCACAAGAGCTACGGCGCCAACGAGGTCCTGAAGGGCATCTCCCTCGACATCCACGAGGGCGAGGTCGTGTCGATCATCGGCGCGAGCGGCTCGGGCAAGAGCACGTTCCTGCGCTGCCTGAACCTCATGGAGACGCCGACCTCCGGCTTCATGGATTTCGAGCGCTTCGCCTTCGACTACGAGCAGGGCGCCCGCCGCCAGCCGACCCCGCAGCAGCTCTGCGCGTTGCGCGCGCGGATCGGCATGGTGTTCCAGAGCTACAATCTCTGGCCGCACATGACCGTGCTGGAGAACGTCATCGAGGCACCGATCCAGGTGCGGCGGATGCCCCGGCGGCAGGCGGTCGCGGAGGCGGAGGCGCTGCTGCAGCGCATCGGCCTCTACGAGAAGCGGCACGCCTACCCGTCGAAGCTGTCGGGCGGGCAGCAGCAGCGCGTGGCGATCGTCCGCGCCCTGGCGATGGCGCCCAAGGTGATGCTGTTCGACGAGGTGACCTCGGCCCTCGATCCCGAACTGGTCGGCGAGGTGCTGGCGCTGATCGGCTCGCTTGCGGCGGAGGGCATGACGATGCTGCTTGTCACCCACGAGATGGCCTTCGCCCGGGATGTCGGCACCCGCACCCTGTTCTTCGACGGCGGCGTGATCGCCGAGGACGGGCCGCCCGACGCCATCATCGGCGCGCCCCGGAGCGAGCGGCTGCGCCAGTTCCTCCGGCGCGTGCTGCACCAGCCCGCCGCGCTCGGAGAGACGGCATGAGCCGCCGGCGCATCCTCGGGGAGATCGGACGGCGATGAGCGTCGCGGCGTTGCAGGATTGGTGGCTCACCCTCTCGGACGAGGTCGTCACCTACGGACCCGGCTTCGTCTCGGCCACCCTGGTCGTGCTCGGCGTCACGGTGGCGAGCATCCTGGTGAGCTGGGTCTGCGGCCTGCTCGGGGCGCTGGGCAAGCGCTCGTCCTTCGCGCCGATCCGGGCGCTGGCGAGCTTCTACGTCTGGTTCATCCGCGGCACGCCGACCCTGGTGCAGGTGTTCATCGTGTATTTCGGCATGCCGCAGATCGGGGTGAAGCTCTCGCCGATCACCGCCGGCATCATCGCGCTCGGCGTCAGCAGCGGCGCCTACGTGGCCGAGACCATCCGGGCCGGCCTTGCGGCGATCCCCCGGGGTCAGGTCGAGTCGGCGCTGGCGCTCGGCATGAACCCGCGGATCATGATGGTGCGGATCGTCCTGCCGCAGGTCTTCCGCATGATCCTGCCCTCGCTGACCAACGAGGCGATCTCGGCGGTCAAGAACACCTCGCTCCTCTCGACGATCACGGTGGTGGAGCTGACCCTGTACGCGCAGCTCATGATCGCCACGACCTTCCGGCCCTTCGACTTCTACATCGCGGCGGCGCTGATCTACCTCGGCCTCACGTCGATCCTGTCGCAGCTCTCGGCCTATTTCGAGCGGCACTACGCCCGCCTGTCCTGAGCCTCACCCACCGCGGGACGGGCCGCGGCCGACACCTCCCGCCCCGTCCCGACACCGGAGATCGCCATGAACCGCCGCCACATCCTCGCCCTCGCCGCCCTCTGCGCAAGCCTGGGCACCGGCCTTCTCACCGCCCCCGCGACCCGCGCGGCCGAGGGCAAGCTGGAGCTGATCGAGCCCGGCAAGCTGATCGTGGCGACCGACAGCACCTTCGCGCCGTTCAGCATGCGCACGCCGAGCGGCGAACTCGACGGGCTGGAGGTCCGGGTGATGCGCGAGGTCTGCCGGCGGATCGGGCTCGAATACAGCCCGGTCAACATCAAGTTCGACGCCCTGCTGGTGGGCCTGATGGCCGATCAGTACGATATCACCAGCGAGTCGATGGACATCACCACGGCCCGCCAGAAGCAGGTCGCCTTCGCGGATGGGTGGCTCGAGTCCGGCGCGCGGATCGTCACCCGCAAGGATACCGGCATCAAGGGCCCGGACGACCTCAAGGGCCGCAACGTCGGCGCCCTCTCGGCCTCGACCTTCGGCAAGCTCGCCGAGGAGCACGGCGCCACCCTGAAGAGCTACAAGACCGCCGCGGATGCCATGCAGGACCTCGTCAACGGCAACATCGATGCGGTGATCAACGACGCGGTGGCGGGCAATTACGCCATCAAGGCCCGCAAGCTGCCCCTGGTGATGATCGAGACCCCGCTCAGCACGGTCCAGAAGGGCTTCGCCATCAAGAAGGGGAAGCCGAACCTGCACGCCGCCGTCAACAAGGCGCTCGCCGAAATGGTCGCCGACGGGACCTACGCCAAGCTCGTCACGCCCCTGATCGGCTATGATCCGGCCCCGAAGGAGCCGATCCACACACCCGCCCTGTGAGCGGGGCCGGCGCCGGAGATAAATAAGAATGGGAGCGGCCCGGCCGGCCGCTCCGGGAGGACGCGATGAAGACCCTCGACGCCGCGTCGTACACGACGGCGCTCAACGCCCGTCGCGAGCGGAGCCTCGGTCAGATGGCCTACGACCGGCTGCTCGACATGCTGGTCCGCCGCGATCTGCCGGCCGGCACCGTGCTGCACGAGCGCCGCCTCGCCGAGATGCTCGACATCTCGCGGACCCCGACCCGCGAGGCGATGTCGCGGCTGGAGACCGAGGGGCTGATCGAGCGGCAGCCCGGCGGGATGCTCGTGGTCAAGGAGTTCTCCTTGCGCGAGCTGATCGAGATCCTGCATGTTCGCCGCCTGCTGGAGCGGGAGAGCGTCGTGCTGGCCACCGGCCGGATCGACGACGCCGTGCTGGCCGATCTGGAGCGGCAGAGCGAGGCGCTGCTGGCGGCGGGCGATCCCGACGCGCCGGGCAATTGGGAGGTCGACCGGCGCTTCCACGAGCTGATCGCCGACCACAGCCAGAACACGATCCTCGCCAAGACGATCAAGGACCTGCGGCGCAAGACGCAGATGTTCAACCTGAGCCGGATGCCCGAGCGATTCGAGGCGGTTCATCGCGAGCACCTCGCGGTGGTGGCCGCCCTGCGGGCCCGGGATGCGGCCGCGGCGGCGGATGCCATCGCGGCCCATCTCGAGAACTTCAAGCAGGGCATCATCCGGCGCCTGAGCGAAGTCTGAGGCGGAGACGGTCCGATGCACGAATTCGCCGGCCTGCGCGGCCGCGAGGCGGCCTTCCCGGAGGCGGAGTTCGCCGCCCGGCAGGCGGCGGCGCGCACCGCCATTGCGGCGGCCGGTCACCACGCCCTGGTGGTGACCGGCCCGGAGACGATCTACTGGCTGACCGGCCGCCAGACGGCGGGCTACTTCGCGTTCCAGGCCCTCGTGGTGCCGGTCTCGGGCGATCCGGCCCTCCTGGTCCGGCAGCTCGAACTGCCGGGCGCGGCCGCCAACACCTGGCTCCACGACATCGCGGCCTATCCGGATGGCGCCGATCCGGCCGAGGCCCTGGCAACGCTGGTCCGGCGGCGCGGGCTCGACCGGCCAGCCCTGGAACGGGACGGCTGGTTCGTCTCGCCGGCGCTCGCGGCCCGGATCGACGCCGCGCTCGGACCCGATCGGCTGCCCGACGGATCGGGCCTTCTCGCCCCCCTGCGGGTGGTGAAGTCGGCAGCCGAGCTGGCGGCGATCCGCGCCGCCGCCCGCTACGCGCAGGCCGGGATCGCCGCCGGGCTCGAGGCCTGCGCGGCCGGCACCGACGAGAATGCCGTCGCGGCCGTCATGCTGGCCGCCGCGACGGCCGCCGGATCCGAGGCCATGGCGATGGAGCCCCTGGTCGCGTCGGGCCCGCGCAGCGGTCTGCCGCACATGACGTGGCGGCGGCGCCGGCTGGAGCCGGGCGACGCGGTCTTCCTCGAACTCGCCGGCAGCCATGCCCGCTACCACGCGGCCTTGATGCGCAGCGTCTGGATCGGGCCGCCGCCGGCCGAGGCGCAGGGGATGATGGATTGCGCCCTGCATGCCCTCGACGCGGCCCTCGCCGCGATCCGGCCCGGCCATCCCTGCTCGGCCCCGCACGCGGCGGCCCAGGCCGTCATCGACGCGGCGGGTTACGGCCCGGCCTTCCGCAAGCGCATCGGCTACGCGATGGGCGTCGCCTTCGCGCCGGATTGGGGCGAGGGTGCCCTGCTCTCGCTCTTCACCGGACAGGACCGGCTGATCGAGCCCGGCATGGTCTTCCACCTGCCGGCGACCCTGCGCCGCTACGGCCACTGGACCGTCGGCGCCTCCGAGACCGTCATCGTCACCGCGGACGGCGCCGAGCCCCTGTCCGATCTCCCGCGCAGTTTGTCGGTGCGTTGAGGCGCTCCGACCCCGGGCCCCCTTCCGCATCCCGGCATCCGCCGACGCCGCACCGGCCCCCGGATGCAACGGCACATGTGACCGGGGGTTGTGACAGGGTTGTCAGCAGGAGCCTTCGCCTGACAAGCTTGCGCGCGCGACGTCGCGGCCCGGCCCGCTTCCCGCCGGGATGCCGCGGTCCGTGCGGGCCCCGTCTTGCATGCGAGATCCTGCTTGCGAAGTCGGGCTTGCCAAGATTGGCTTGCGAAGCGGGGACCCTGCATTTCGATGATCGCTCCGGGAGACAGCCTATGACGGACCCGATCCTCTCGGTCCGCGACCTCACCGTCTCCTTCCGTTCGGATGGGCGCTGGCGGGAGGTCGTGCACGGCGTCTCGTTCGATGTCGGCCCCCGCGAGACCGTCGCGCTCGTCGGCGAATCCGGCTCCGGCAAGAGCGTCAGCGCCCTGTCGGTTCTGCGCCTCCTGCCCCGGGATGCGAGTCGCATCGGCGGCAGCGTGCGCTTCGAAGGCCGTGCCTTGCTGACCGCTCCCGAAGCCGAGATGCGGCGGGTGCGCGGCGATTCCATCGCCATGATCTTCCAGGAGCCGATGACCTCCCTGAACCCGGTGCTGACCATCGGCTTCCAGATCGCCGAGGCGCTGATCCAGCACCGGGGCCTGTCGCGGTCCGCCGCCGAGGCGGAGGCGCTGCGACTCCTCGACACGGTGCGGATCCCGGCAGCCCGCGCGCGGCTGCACGACTACCCGCACCGCTTCTCCGGCGGCATGCGCCAGCGGGTGATGATCGCCATGGCGCTGGCCTGCCGGCCGAAACTCCTGATCGCCGATGAGCCGACCACGGCGCTGGACGTGACCATCCAGGCCCAGATCCTCGATCTGATCCGGAGTCTCCAGGACGAGACGGGGATGTCGGTCCTGTTCATCACCCACGACATGGGCGTGGTGGCCGAGATCGCCGACCGGACGGTGGTGATGGCCCGGGGCCGTGCCGTCGAGGCCGGCCCCACCGCGCGGATCTTTGCCGAACCGGCCGAGCCCTACACGCGGGCTTTGCTCGCCGCGGTCCCGCGGCTCGGCGCCATGGCGGGCCGCTCCGCGCCGATGCGCTTCCCCGTGGTCGACCGGACCACCGGCATCGCGGCGGCGCCCGACCCTTCCGAAACCCGGCCCGATACCGTCCAGGCCGCCGAGCGTCCGGTGCTGGAGGTGCGCGACCTGACCACCCGGTTCGAGATCCGCTCCGGCCTGTTGAGCCGGGTGACCGGCCGGGTCCACGCCGTGGAGCGGGTGTCGTTCAGCCTCGCGGCCGGCGAGACCCTGGCGCTGGTCGGCGAATCCGGCTGCGGCAAGTCCACCACCGGCCGCTCGATCCTGCGGCTCGTCGAGCCCCAGTCGGGCTCGGTCGTGCTCGACGGCGAGGATATCACGGGGCTCGACGCCAAGACTCTGCGGACCCGTCGCCAGCGGATGCAGATGATCTTCCAGGATCCGTTCGCCAGCCTCGACCCGCGCATGAGCGTCGGCGCCGCCATCGCCGAGCCGCTGCTGATCAACCGCCTCGCCCCGCGCGCGGAAGCCCTGCGCCGCGCCGCGGATCTGCTCACCCGGGTCGGGCTCGCGCCCGACATGGCGACGCGTTTCCCGCATGAATTCTCCGGCGGCCAGCGCCAGCGCATCGCCATCGCGCGGGCACTCGCCCTGAATCCCCGGCTGATCGTCGCGGACGAAGCGGTCTCGGCGCTCGATGTCTCGGTGAAGGCGCAGGTCGTGAACCTGATGCTCGACCTGCAAGCCGAGATGGGCCTCGCCTATCTGTTCATCTCGCACGACATGGCGGTGGTGGAGCGGGTCAGCCACCGGGTGGCGGTGATGTATCTCGGCGAAATCGTGGAGATCGGCCCGCGGGAGGCCGTGTTCGAGAACCCGCAGCACCCCTACACCAAGAAGCTGCTGGCCGCCGTCCCGGTCCCCGATCCCGCCCGCCGCCGGGCGCGCCACGCCCTGCCGGACGAGGAGATCCGCAGCCCGATCCGCCCCCCGGACTACGTGCCGCCGGAGCGGCTGTACCGGGCGGTCTCGCCGGGCCACAGCGTGCAGGTCTGGGACGCCGATTGGGATGCCACGCGCGACACCACCGGGCCCGGCGTGGTGGCCGCCTGAGGGCGGTGAGAGCCACGGGGCACGGTGTGGGCTCCGGCCCCCGCCGATCCGATCACGTGTGGTGAGCCGACCATGCGGCAACGCGCGGTCCCTTCGAAACGGCCGAGCGCCAACCGGCCGGCGCTGCAGCGCCGTGGAGCAGATGTGCGGGGCCGCTCAAACCAACGGGGCATCCCCGACGATCGGCGGCCTGCGCGCGGGCGAACCGCAATCTGCATCAGCGAAAACCTGAGCGTTGGCGAAGCAACCGCACGCTATCAAATCGAAAAATGTAAAAACTTCTGCTAGAATTGTCCTGCGCTGAAGAATAAAGTATTCCGTGTGCTGGCTCATATTCGGTATGCGATTATACGGCAAAATAAATAAGCTTTCACCATCGTTATTTCACGAAATTACGCTTTCGCCTATGCTATAGATTGGCGCTCATCAACTCTGAACACTGGCCATAATGCGCGATATCGCTTATGGGAATCAAGATGACTTCAGGAACCGATCGGATGGCGGTGGTTGATGGGCCGCGGCAGGCCAATGGCCCGCGCGGCGTACGGTGGTGCAACCGCAACACGCCCGGCTCGCCACCCCCGCGCAGGGAGCCCGCCCCTGTGATGATCGGCGGTTGACCCGATGCGGCGCCTGCATTTCGACGCCCTGAAGCCCATCTGCCCGACCTGCCGCCGCGGCGCGCTGGTGCTGGAACCGGGCGCGCAGGCGACGAGCAACGCGGTCATGTCCGGGGTCCTGCGCTGCCTCGATCCGGATTGCGGGGAGCGCTTCCCGATCATCGCGGGGGTCCCGATCCTGGTCCCGGACGTCCGCGGCTGGCTGTCGGCGAATCTACCGCTCGTCCTGGCGGGCGATGTCGAGGATGCGGCGGTGGAGGCGGTGATCAGCGCCGCGGTCGGGCCGGACTCGGCCTACGCCATCAGCCGCGCGCAGCAATCGCGCTACGCCCACGATCATTACGGCGACCTGTTCGAGGGTGAGACGGACGGTGCGGAGCCGCCGCCCGGCCGCGCCCGACACTGCCTGGCGGAGGCCCTGAAGCATTTCGGCGTTGGGCGCGGCCCGAGGCTCGATATCGGCTGCGCGGCCGGCCGGACCAGCTTCGACCTCGCGGCCCACCACGACGTGCCCGTGCTCGGCGTGGATTTGAACTGGCCCCTGTTGCGGATCGGCCGGGGGATCCTCGATCGGGGCTTGCTGCGTTACCCGCTCCGGCATTGCGGCGATGCCTATGAGCGCCGCGAAACCTACCACTTCCCGCCCGAGGCCGATCGGGTGGATTTCTGGATCGCCGACGCCCAGGCGCTCCCGTTCGCGGCGAATACGTTCCGCCTCGTCGTCGCGCTGAACGTGATCGATCGCGTGCCGGATCCGGCGCGGCTCGTCGCCGAGGTCAGCCGGGTCACGCGGCCGGGCGGCGACATCGCCTTCGCGACGCCCCTCGATCCGACGCCTCAAGCCGCCTTGCCGTTCGCATCGCTCGAGGGTCCCGATGCCCTCGCGGCGATGATCGCCACGGCCAACCGCGACACGGCGGGCGCCAAGCCTCTCAGGCCGACGGGACCGCCTCGCAACTACTCCTGGTCCGCCGGCTCGCAGGGCGCAGGCACGATCGTCGATCGGTCCAGGCTGATCACCATGAAAACCGCGGCGGATTGAGCGCGGCGCCAGGATTCCGGACAGACCGGGCCGGGGCTCACGGCCTCGCCTTGACCGACCGATCTGAACCGGGGACCCGCGCATCCGACAGGTCCCCGGGCCGGGTTTGCGCCTTGCGCGAACATGTCCGGCCGGGTCTCGGCGATGTGGCCGTACAGCGTCCGGAGGTGCAGCCAGCCGATATCGGCACTGGCCACGTGCTCGCGGCTGTAGCGGGCGGTCTTCTCGGAGAGGAGCTGCGGCCTGATGCCGGTGGCCTCGACCAGGAGCTGCCGCTGGCAGGCCCGCGCCAGGGCGATGAACCAGAAGGCCGCGCCGTCGATGCTGTGCTGCGAGCAGGTCAGCAGGCCGTGGTTCCGCTGCGGCACGCCGCCGGTTGCGGCTGATCTGCCGGGCGACCGAGCGGCCGCTCTCCGTCTCCACCGACACGGCGCCCACCGAGGGGCCGATCACCGCGTGGCTGTTGTCGAAGGCCGCCGCATCCTGGCTGATCATCTCCAGCGGCCGGCCGGTGGCGCACCATGCGATGCCGTCGGTGGTGCGCACGTGGCACGTCGCCATGACCTCCGGCTGTCGCCCAGCGCGGACTTTTTGCGTCTCGGCCGGCCCCACGCGGAAATCGACATCCTGATCGCCGACGGCCGGCCTCCGTGCGGGGCGGGCCTGACCGTCGGGTCCCTCGGGCCGGAGGAGATCGCCGCCCTCTGCACCCCGGAGGTCGCCCGGGCGCTGGGGTCGGTCGGAGTGGGCACGGCGGGGCGCTTCACCCGACTGGACTCGTCGTTCAGTCCGGTCCGCTGGCCGGACTGGCTCGCGCATAACCGGCTGGCCGCCGCCGCCGACGGCGCGGCGGGCGCGGCCATCGGCCGGGGCTCGGTGGTCATCTCGGCGGCGGTCCAGGGGCTGGGGGTCGCGCTGGAGAGCCTGCGGTTCGCGGAGAGGGAACGGGCCGCCGGCCAGCTCGTGCGGCTGGATCAGGGCCGGGTCGCGAGCTTGACCCGCGACCTCTCCACGTCATCCTCGCGAACGGGACGCTGGCGAAGATCCAGGCCTTCCGCCGCTGGCTGCTCGACGCGGAGGCGGCGAGCCGGGCGGGGTCAGCCTGAGGCACTTGCTCCCGGGGCACGGTCGCCCCGGAGACAGCTCCGCGTCTCCTGCGATCGCGCCTCGGCGCGTCCGGCCCACGATCGGCGTCGGAGTGTCGGCGTCATATCCAACGGTGCGGATCGTCACGTTCGCACCGGACAGATGCGGACCCTCTCGTTCAGGCCCTGCCGCGGCCCTTCCCCTCGCGCTCGGCCATGGCGCCGGGCTGGCCCAGGCCGATCGCCTTGGCGAGGGCGGAGCGCTGCTCGGCGTAAGCCGGGGCGACCATCGGGTAATCGGCCGGCAGGCCGTAGCGGTCGCGGTAGGCCCGCGGGTCCAGCCCGTGGCTGGTGAGGTGGCGCTTGAGCGTCTTGTAGGTCTTGCCGTCGATGAAGCTCACGATCCCGTCGGGGCGGACCGACTTGCGGATCTGGGCGGCACCCGGCCGGTCGATCTCGGGCTGGGCGGCCGCGCCGGTCTCCGTCGTCAGGGTTCCCGAGGCGAGGCCCGCGATGGCGCCGTGCACGCGGGCGATCAGGGCCGGCAGTTCCGCGAGCGGCACGGGATTGTTCGACACATAAGCGGCGACGAGCTCGGCGGTGATCGCCATGAAGGTCTCAGTGGCGTCATCGTGTGTGTCGGTCATGTGAGATCCTTCGAATCGCGCTTTGTCTCCTCGTCGTTTGGGGCCAGTAAGGGTTTAAACGAAGTAAATTTAGGTTGATGACTTAGCGAATAGGCGCGATTTCATCTGCACCGCACGATCGCCGCCGCGGACCGCTTCCGCGTCGCCAGACGATCGCGCGGTCCGCTTTCGAACGACTTCGGATCCGGGCCGCCCGGTCAGAGGTCGGTCGTGGCCGGATAGGTCCGGGTCCGGCCCTGCCCGCTCGGCATCCCGGCAGGCCCGCTGCCGGCCGTGACCTGCGGGGCCGTCCAGCCCTCCGCGCGCCACGCGCTCGCCTTCTCGTCGAGGTCGACCGCCCCGTGCCGCTCCAGCGCCGCCGTCACCGTCGGGGCCAGCGCGGCCTGTGCCGGGTCGATCCGGACCGTGACGAGGGTTCCGCCCCGCCGCACGCCTTCGCCGTAGGCATGCGCGTCCCCCTCGCTCACTCCGGCCCCCGTCAGCGCTCCGGCGAGTCCCCCTGCAGCCGCGCCGAGACCGGCCCCCGTCAGCGTGGCCACGAGCCAGCCGGCGGCGACCACCGGCCCGACCCCGGGGATCGCGATGAGGCCGAGGCCCGCCAGGAGGCCTGCGGCGCCGCCCGCGACCGTGCCAAGGGTCGCCCCCGCACCGGTGCCGTCCTTGGCGCGGTCCTTGGCGCGGTCCCGGGTATCGGCGCCCCCGTCGCCGAGGGTCCCGGCATGGCGGTCGCCCTCGTTGTTGCTGACGAGGCTGATATCGCCGTGCGGGATCCCTTGCCCCTCGATCTCGCCGACCGCGGCGCTCGCATCCGGGTAGCGGTCGAACAGGGCCGTGATGGTCTGCTGGGCCATGATCTGTCTCCTGTGGCGGGGCGGCTCACTGCGCCGACACGTTGCCTTTGAAATCGAGGCCGACCTGGACGGATTGACCGCCATGGGTGGCGGTGCCGCGCCAGATGCCGTCCGCGTCCTTCTTGAGGTCCCGGGCGTCCATGAAACCGGCCTTGGCGAGCCGCGAACGGGCCTCGCCCTCCGTGAAGCTGTTGGCGCCCTTCTCGAGTCGGACGCTGGTGCCTGCGCCGGGTGCGGTGCCGTTCGGCGTCATCGTGTCGGTGTTCGGCCGCGTCACGCTCTCCTGACCGCCGGATTGCTGGCTGGTCTTGGCGTCGGGAGCGGCCGGCTTGCCCGTGACCGTGGTCTGAGCGACGGCGCTTGATCCCAGCAGGGTTGCGACGACAAGGGCGAGGGGCAGACGCATGATGGACTCCGTCGATCGTTTCGGAACCATCAATCCTGCAGCGGAGCACGACGTTCCGAAAACCGATAGCGTGTTGCGATGATCTGTCGAAGTGGCTGAACGTCTCGATCTTTTGCTGATCGTCCCGGCGCGCACGGGCTTCGTGCGCGGGGATCGCTATGCCGGATCCGAGGCTTCAACCCGCGCCGTGACCGCCCTTGCGGTTGTCCGGCGCGGGCCGGGGCGGGCGGGTATCGTATCCGCCGGTCTCGGGCACGTCCTGGGTTTCTGGGGCCACGGGGCCCGGCGCGTGCGGGCCACTGCCGCCCGCCGCCGGATCGGTCTCTGCGGTGGCTTGGACGGGCCGTCCCGGCGGGACCGATCCGAAAGCTTCGCGGGCCGCCTCGACATCCTGTCCCATGCGCCTCTCCCTGGGGTGCCTTCCGGCGCATGGCCGATGCCTGTTCAAGGCTGCAACCCGGCGCATGTTCCCGAAGGGCCCGCGGCGCGTTCGGTCGCGGACCGGATCCGGGCAAGCGAGTTCGCTTACTTCCGCGCGCCGGTGGGGTTGGGCGTCGATGACGTATCGGGCGCCACGGCCGGGTTTACGGGCGTGACCTTCGACCACGTGGCCGCGATGGCGACGATGGCGATCAGCAGGGCAACGAAGATGCCGGCGAGGACGAGGCGTTTCATGAGGGGGACGTCGGACTTCCTGAGGGGTCTTGGAAGCCAGGGAACAACCGGGACGGCCGAACGATCCCGCGGCCCGGGCGTCACGGACCGGCGGGCTTCCCTGAGGCCTGAGATCCGGTCACCCCGGTCAGGAGCCGCATCCGCGCCAGGGCGGCCGCGGCCTGCTGGGCCAGCGCCTCGAGCCGGCAAACGGTCGCGTCGTCGGGAATGACCGAAGCGCACCAGTAGGCGCCGAGGGCCGCCACCGGATCGGGGACGCCGATCGGAACCATGACGAGGCTGCGCATCGATGTCATGCGATAGGCCGCCCTCGGCAGCCGCGGATCGGACTCGATGTCCGGCACGATCGCCGTCTGGCCGTTCAGGATGCACCAGCCGGAGATGCAATCGGTCAGCGGAAAGCGGCTCCCGCGCCAGAGCGGCTCGATCGCGTCCTCCGCCGCGTAGTGGACGGCGTCGCCCTCGCGCAGCACCACCGCGATCCCGTCGGAGCCGACGATCTCCCGCCCGGTCCGCCGGAGAACGGACACGATCTCTTCCAGCGACGCCGCGGTCTCCAGTGAGACAGTGGCCAACGCCATGCCCGGATCCGGGCGGAAATGCGCCTCAGCCATGGTGGAGAGATAGGAAGACTCTCGCCGCCCGTCCATGCGGCCACGCCTTGCGGTCGCGCGGATCGGCGCAGGTCGTGGTCTGGCTCCGAGATCCGGCGCCCACACGGGTCTCCGGCCCCTCGTGTGTCGCCGACAGGGTAAACAACTTGCGATAGATTTCCCCAGCCACCCGGCCTTTTGGAGCAGGCATTGCAGCTGCGCGTCCAGAAGATCGCCTGCCGTGACAAGCGAACAAAATATAGAGTGTCTCCGAGCGGACAGAGATCCCTTAATAGTTTGTCCTGGACCAATCAAATCCGTGCGATGATGTGCTCCAGCGCACCTTTCGGCTGTGGGGTTCGGGAGCCCCACCCGCGCTGTTGCATCCTTGCACTATCGCCCGGACGCGTCCTGACGTTCTTGTCGCCCGGCACACATCCCGTCCAACGGGAGACAGAGGACCCGATGATCAAGAAGCTTCTTCTCGCCAGCGCCGCTACGGCTCTCCTGACCGGCGCCGCCTCGGCCGCCGACCTGCCGCGCCGCGCCGCCCCGCCGCCCGTGTTCACCCCCGTGCCGGTGTTCACCTGGACCGGCGCCTACTTCGGTATCAACGCCGGCTACGCCTTCGACGCCAGCAGCAACAGCAACAACAACTCAACCTTCGGCGTCCCCGCCCCCTACGCCGCCGCCGGCACCACCGCCACCTTCCGCAACCGCAGCCAGGACGGCTTCTCCGGCGGTGGCCAGATCGGCTACAACTTCCAGCTGACCCCGGGTAACGGCGTGGTGTTCGGCATCGAGGCCGACGCCCAGTACCTCGACTTCGGCCGCAGCCGGAACAACGCCTTCGTCAGCGGCGCCGTCGCCCCCGGCTACTACGTCACCGACCCGCGCGGCCTGTCGAGCCTCGACTACTTCGGC
>NZ_JAKSYG010000057.1 GCF_022829725.1 Methylobacterium sp. E-005
GGCTCGCCCGGCTCGCGCACATCCCGACCGCATCCGCGGCTGGTACGCAGATACATAGCTGCGTGATCAGGCAATCACATGGCTATGTGATCACGTGACTGCGCGCTTAGATGTCCTCGGGGTCCCGCCCTGGTGCCTGACCGTGCTTCTGCAGCATGAGCAGCAGCCCCTCGCGGTAGAGCGCCTGCGCGGTGGTGTTCTTCTCGAACGCCAGCCTGCGGATCAGGTCGAACGTCTCGGGCTTGGCATAGAGGCTGCGGTGGGCGTCTCCCTCGCGCGTGCCTCGGGCCGCCCTACCCTGTCCCTTCCCGCCTGGGATCTCATCGTCACGCAGCTGCGCAGGTGCATCATCAGGTGTCTGCGTAGTCGCGTGATTATGTGCCTTGCCGAAGATACCTTGCTGCGAGAGCTTCGGAACCGGGGGCTTGCTCACGCGGCGCTCTCCATCTGGGCCTTGGTCCATTCCCACAGGGCGACGATCTCGGTGGCCGCCTTCCCGGTCGGGTTGATCTCGGTCACGCCGAGCCCCGACGCGGCCGCATCCCGGAAGTCGGTCCGGTCGGCCACCGGTGGGGCGACGATGCCACCAGCCTCCAGGGCCGCGAGGGCGTCGGCGGTCCGACCCTGCGTGACCGGGTTCGTGGCGTTCAGGACGAAGCCGAACCGGCGCTTCAGTGCCTCGATGCGATCGACGGTCGGCCGGGCCGCGCGCAGGTCGAGGGCCGATGGGCGGACCGGCACGAGGATGAAGTCGGACTGCTTCAGTGCGGCATCGACCTCAGGGCCGAACGTGCCGGCCGTGTCGATGATGACCAGGGACACCGCAGCCACCTTCCGGGTCTCGGCGACCCAACGGACCAGGGCGCCCGGCTCGACCTCGCGGAACACGATATCCTTGGCTTCGCGCTGCTTCCCCCATTCGGCGAGCGAGCCCTGCGGGTCGAGGTCAACCACCACGACGCGTTCTCCGGCCTGACGGGCCGCGACGGCGAGCGAGCCGGCAAGGGTGCTCTTGCCGCTGCCGCCCTTCTGACTGGCGAGGGATAGGATGCGCATGCAGCTACGTGGTCACATGACTATGCAGCCGCACAAGCACGCAATCGCGCGAGCATGCGCGTTCGCCTCGACCCGTGTCGGCGGCGCCACGAAATCAGGCCCGACCCCGCCTCTGTGATTATGTGACTATGTGCATACGCAATCGCGTGACTGCGCACCTACGCTGTGGTAGAACTTTCGATAAGCGTCATTCTCGAAAGTTACGGCAAACCGGGACGAAAGAGGCGTGATGAAATGAAGCCTCTGCTATCTTCACCCGCCGAAGCGTTCGAACCGCTGCGGGATGCCGTGTCGACCGCCGTCCACAATCTCGGCCTGACGTGCGCCCCGTGGCAGCTCGCCCCGGAGCACTGGCAACGGGTGCTCAACGCCGTCGAGGCGCGGGCCGGGATGCGGGGCCACACCCTGCCGACCGGCTGGCGGCTTGAGTTGGCCGTGCAGATGGGGCGGAATGAGCCGTGAGACGCGGGCGCAAAGTTGTTCCGACACTTATAGGGGGCCCAGCGTGTCGCGGGGCCTAGGCACCAGCCAACGCCTGATGCTGCGCGCGCTTGCGGCTCTTGAGGCAGAGCACGGCCGGGCCGAAGGCTTGTTCTTTGTCTGGACGATTGTGGATCGAGCGTATGCCCTCTCGCCCGAGATGCAGGACAGCCACCGCAGACAGAAAGAGGCCAGCGCCGCGCAGACCGTCGCCCTCCAGGCGCGGGCCGATGCCGGCGAAGAATTGGCGCGTCGGTATCTCTATCTCACTCGATCAATAACACGCTCGCGTCCTGGACCGCGGGCCCGGCGCACGACACCCTTTTGGCTGACGGAAGGCGACTTCAACCCGTCTCGGATCCTGGCAAGCCTTGAGCGTCGAGGCCTCGTCACCCGCCGCGCCGTGAAGGGCGGCGGCTCGGCGGGCCTGACGGATGCCGGCCGCACAGAAGCGTCATCGCTAAGTGTCGGATCAACTTGTCCCAGGAAGACAGCGGCGCATGCCTGAGCCGGACAACCTTCCGACAGAGGTTCTTTCCGATCATGGAAACAACCTACCAGCCGAAGCCGCCGCGATCGTACGCGCCTATCAGCGCGCCAGCAAAGCGGATGCGACCGTGCGGGCCTACACGTCCGACGCCAGGGTGTTTCAGGAGTGGTGCGCCCAATTCAGCTTCCGATCCCTGCCGGCGAGTCCCGAGGCCGTGGCCGCGTTCATCGTCTCGGAGGCGGAAGCGAGGCGAGCTGCATCCACTCTCGGCCGGCGGCTGGCCGCAATCCGGTACGCCCATAAGCTGGCCGGCGCCGCGGACCCGACCGATGACGAAGGTGTGCGGGCCGCGATGCAGGGTGCCCGGCGCAAAGTCGGCGTCGCCCCGACGCAGAAGGCTGCCGCGACCGCCGATGTCCTAGCGGCGCTCCTGATGCGGACCCCCGACACCCTGACGGGCAAGCGGGATCGCGCGTTGCTGGCGCTCGGGTTCGCGGGCGCTTTCCGCCGGTCTGAATTGGTCGCGCTTGATGTCGAGGATCTGCGCGAGGATCCCGAGGGCCTGCGCGTCATGGTTCGCCGATCTAAGGTCGACCAAGAGGGTAGAGGGTTCGAGAAGGCCATCCCGCACGGCAGGTTCATCCGCCCCGTCGCCCTCGTGCGCGAATGGCTGGACGCGGCTGGCATCGCCAACGGGCCGGTTTTTCGGCCGGTATCGCGGTCGGGGAACGTCCGCCAAGGTGCGGATTATTCCGCACCTCGCCTCACGACGCAGGCCGTCGCCGACATCATCAAGCGCTATTGCACCGCTGCCGGTCTCGATGCCGCGACGTTCGGGGCACATAGCCTGCGGGCCGGCTACATCACCACAGCGGCCGAGCGCGGGGCCGATCTCGCCCGGATCATGGACCAGAGCGGCCACCGGGATCCGCGGACGGTGGTCGGGTACATCCGGCGGGCCAACGCCTTCAAAGGGCATTCAGGGAGTGGCTTTCTGTGATGGATTTCATCACGTATGGCACTATCTGCAGAATTACCAATGCATGCCTGTAATAATCACATCATCGTAAGAGCGCTTAAATCACGCTTATTTATGCAAACTTTTAGCGTTCTTCGGTGCATGTCTTACATATACTAAAGTAAAATTCTAAATTGACCTCGTTTTTTGAGGATGATTGGCACTTCAGATCACCTTCACACAACATTAACCAAAAATTATTAAGCGTCTCACAAGAGGACGCACAATGCTCAACCAACATAGCAGGCACGGTGGTAATCGTATCCGCAAGTCGAGCACGCCCCAACGAATATACGCCGAAGCCCTCAAGCGCCGCGCTTCTGGACAGCTTGACCAAGCTCGTGAAAGCTTACGACGCCTCCTGCAAGTCGTACCGGACCATCCAGAGGCTCATTACGAACTTGGACGGCTTGCCTCGGACAGCATGCCGGGCGAAGCGGTCAGCCATTTCGTCGCGGCGCTCAGGGGGGCATCGGATCGGCCAGCGTATTGGCTCACCCTAGCCACAGCTCTGATAGGCGCTGAGCGGGTGCCCGAAGCCCGTGCTATCCTTGAGCGATATCTTACACAGGATTTTGGAACGGCGACGCAACAGCTAAACGAAACTTTTGTCGAGCACGTGTTCGGCGTGGCTCAGACACACTATGCCGCAAAAGCTTTTCGCGAGGCGGAGGTGCTTCTCGATCTGGTGATCTTCTTCGATAACACCCATACGCGCGCAACCTACCTCGCTGGGGCGATCGCTGCCCATACGAACCGCCTCGACCTTGCCTACGATTTGATGAGCATCGCGATTTATCGCGAGCCAGCCAACGCGCTCTTTTTCAGCGGCTTGGGAAGCCTCCTTGCGATCCGAGGCGATGCCGTCGGAGCCATCTCCGCACTTGAGAAGGCACTGGAACTCGACCCTGACTTAGCGAGCGCCCACGCCAACCTCGCTGGCGTGTATCAAGGTGATTTTCGGCATGGAGAGGCCTTGAGACACGCGGAGCGCGCGATCGCCCTCGACCCGAACGATGCCGGGGCGCACAGCAACCGTGGCAGCGTACTCTTAAGCCTAGGCCATCTCACTGGGGCGATCGCCGCGTTCGATCGTGCGTTGGCGATCAATCCGAGCAACGTGTTCACCGCCTCCAACAGCCTGTTCGCTAAGCTCTATGCGGACGACGTGACACCCGAAAGCTATGCCGCCGACGCGAAGGCCTTCGGCCAGCGCTTTGCGGCTCCCATTCTGCGCCAGCGCCCATTCGCCAACAACCGTGACCCGGGCCGCCGGCTGCGCGTCGGCTTCGTTTCGGCGGACCTCTGCAACCATGCTGTGATCCGCTTTCTGGAGCCATTCCTGAAGGAGTTTGATCGGTCCGCCTTCACGACACTGGCCTACATGACGCGCGCACGGGAGGACGATGCGTCAACGCGACTTCGCACCCTCTTCGATAGCTGGCAAAACATCTCCGGTCTTGACGACGACGAAGCCGCTGACTGCATCGAAGCGGATGCCGTCGATATTCTGGTGGATTTGTCTGGTCATAGTGCCGGGCATCGGCTTCTCGTGTTCGCACGCAAGCCCGCGCCGGTGCAAGTCACTTGGATCGGCCACCCTGGAACCACTGGGCTCGACGCAATCGATTACCGTCTCACGGACGCCGACATCGATCCGATCGGCTTCGCCGAAGCCCTGCACACAGAGCGGCTCTGGCGCTTGCCACGTATATCGGCGAGCTGTGCATCACCCAGCGCTTTGCCCCCTGTTCGGGCGTGTGCGCCGTTCGAGGACAATGGCTACGTTACCTTCGGCTGTTTCAACCGCCTCACCAAAGTTGCCGATAGGACATTGGCAACGTGGGCGCGGATCTTGGACGCCGTCCCGGACGCTCGCCTTTTCATGGTAGCTGCGGACGTCGCGGCGCCGGAGATCCGTGCCGCGGTAGAGGCGCGCCTCCGCGGAGCTGGGTTACCGCTTGACCGCGTTATTCTTCATCCGCGCCTTCATGGACCATACCACGAGTTGTACTACCACGCGGACGTCGCGCTCGATCCATACCCATACAACGGTGGCACGACTAGTTTCGACACACTGATGATGGGCGTCCCATTCATTACCCTGCGGGGACGACACGCAGCAGCACGAACCGGCGTCGCCGTCCTTACGGCGCTTGGAATGCCGGATTTAATCGCTGATGATCCGGATGCCTACGTGGCGATCGCCCGGGATCTGGCTCAAGATCGTGGTCGCCTGCGAGAGATCCGAGCCGGGTTGCGAGAGCGCATGGAGGCAAGCCCGCTCATGGACCATCGTGGCCTCGCCGCCGATGTCGCGGACGCTTTCAGGGCTATGTGGTGCCGATGGCTCGTTGAAGACCGAGTGTAGGCTGCACCTGGATAGCTAGCCTGAAGATCGCCGTTAGAGCGAGATCCTCTGAAACCAGAGGAGCTCAACCAGCGTCGATCGGGCTTTCACCCCAATGGATATCTATCAATTCGTTGGCGGTGTTAGCGCCCCTCATAAGATGAGGGTGCTGCCAAACCGACATTCAGATTTATGCTGCGCTTGAGCTTTTACGGCTGCCAAGCATGTCGCGCTCATGATACATCAGCTGCTTACCAACCTTTATTGCGGCGTAAGTTTGCTCAGCAGCAAGATGCTCTTGAATTTGCAACAAAAACGGCGCCGAACTAGGCAGAAGCCTCATTACCTCGACTGCCTGGGCAAAGAACAAATTTGTAACTTCAGTCGGATCTTCCGAAAGATGAAGAACCTGGAGTGTCAAACAAATCTTCTTGCAAGGTGTATCAGCCTCACTTTCATTGATGAGTTCGCTCTCGCGCAGAAATTGACACTGTGTCTCTACGATAAGACTGATAGTATGACTGCCACCATTGCGAAGTATAGCGCCATTAATGATCAGTCGCTCTTGTGGCTTGATGGTGAGACGCAGAGGCATGGCATAACCCTTTTTGAGTTTGCTGATCCGTAGCGATGATTTGTTAACAATCTGTCGAAAATCCTTTTGGGGCAATCGTCATTTTAAGAAGGCATCAAGGCCTGAGGCACATACTGATGTAACCACGAAAAGTGGGTTCTAGCTCAAAAAGGATCATCTCATATGTCTTCCGGCATCACCCTCACTGCTGCGACCCGTCAGAGCCTGCTGGCTCTCCAGAACACCGCCTCTGAGACCTCGACCATTCAGAACCAGCTGTCCACCGGCAAGAAGGTCAATTCGGCCCTCGACAACCCGGTCAGCTTTTTCACGGCTCAGTCGCTGACCCAGCGGTCAGGTGATCTGTCGAGCCTGCTTGACGGCATCTCCAACGGAATTCAGGCGATCCAGGCAGCCAACCAGGGCATTACCTCGATCCAGAGCTTGGTCAGTCAGGCTAAGTCGATCGCCAACCAAGCGCTGTCCACTCAGATCACCACCACTGGCACTGCTTCGAGCGCCTACACGGCTCCGACTGGAGCCACCACGGTGAACCTGTATGTCAATGGCTCCGCCACATCCGTGAGCCTCGCATCAGGGAACACGATCGATCAAACCATCTCCGCCCTTAATGCTTCGGTTGGCGCCGGCAGCTTCACCAAGAGCACCGATGGCACCAAGATCGTAATGAACGCCCAGTCTGACGTCGAATTCAAGACTTCGACCGATCAGACGGCGCTTGGGTTTGCGGGCAATTCAACGGCTGGCACGACGTATGGAACTTCTGGCACCACAGTTGCCTCCGTCGCTCAAAGCTCAGATCTGAGTGTGTCGGGTGTTTCCGCTCGTGCGACCCTTGCGCAGCAGTACAACAGCCTGTTGACCCAGATCGATCAGCTCGCACAAGACTCCAGCTTCAATGGTACGAACCTAATCGCCGGCAAGGGTAGCAACAATAACCTGACGATCAATTTCAACCCAAAGGGTAACTCCAACCTGACGGTCAGCGCGACCGATGAAACTTCGGCTGGTCTCAAGTTGAGTGCCATCCAGACCAGTTCGGTAGCAGGTGGGGTTGGTCAGGGTAACTTCCTGCTCAACGCTGACATCAACACGACCCTGAACACTCTGACGACTGCTTCTAGCCAGCTGCGCACCGATGCCTCGACCCTCGGTTCAAACCTTTCGGTGGTGCAGAACCGTCAGAGCTTCAGCAACAATCTAATCAACATCTTGGATACCGGCTCGTCGAACCTAGTGAACGCAGACATGAACGAAGCTGCTGCGAATTCGCAGGCGCTGTCGACCCGCCAGTCTCTGGGCATCTCCGCCCTGTCTCTGGCTAACACAGCTCAGCAGGGTGTCCTGCAGCTCCTCCGGTAATCCGTGGCAAGCTAGCGAACTGATCGGCCGGGGGATACCCCGGCCTTTTTTGTTTGCAATGCATTAACCAAGCCGCATTAGGTCTTTCCGCCCGTCGATAGTTGGATCAATAATTATGGACGACGAAAAAGTTGGCCGGGACCTTGTTACGGAGTGCTATGCAGCTCTCGTCAATGAGCCCGCTGCCGACACATGCTGCAAGTGCATCTGCGTCATGGTTCGCCGAATGCGCGATGATAATGACCGTCTCACTCACGAAACTCATTTTATTGTTTTATCAAACCAGCTCATGAGTGTTACTAAAACATTTGGCAGATACATTGCAGAAATGCACTTCCATATGCAGAACGAAGAATATGATGCCGCGCTATTAATTGGCGAGGAAATGATACGACATGAAACAATGCTGCACGAGATCGCAGCTGGAAATCCGTTACAACACAAATCAATTATGAACTGAACCCATAGGTAGTCGCCCCCTCCTCAGGCGCCGGTTTCGGCCGTTTCATGGTGCATGGCGCCGAGCAAAGAATGCCGAGACTCGGAATATTTTTCCTAGTTGACAGCTGGTAGCCCTAATAGCGACCGCATATGCTATTGCAGATATTGGGTTTTTCCCTGGCTCAGGTTTTGCGGCGCGCTGGACGGACCTTAGCCGAGTGCTGCCATGGATCTCTTCTCTGCCCTTCAGACCTCAGTATCAGGTCTGAAAGCTCAATCCTACGCTATCAGCAACATTTCCGGAAATATCGCCAACTCTCAGACGGTTGGATATAAAGGTATTGACACAAGCTTCGTCGACCTCATGTCTCAAACGACGCCAAGCAAAGAGGTTTCTGGATCTGTTATTGCCCAATCACAGCTTACAAACACGATCGCTGGGAGTGTTACATCGACAAGCACCCCGACTAATATGGCGATCACGGGATCAGGTTTTTTCACGGTAGTGCAGAAGACGGGCGACGCCAACGGAGCCTCAACATTCAGTGGCACAACCGCCTATACACGTCGTGGCGATTTCTCGCAAGATAAAGACGGGTACTTAGTCAATGGAGCAGGAGGGTACCTGACCGGTACCAATCTTGATCCAGCGACTGGTCAAACAACTAGTACAGGCCTAATCAAGCTTGGAAACGTTTCACTTCCAGCTCAAGCCACAACGACGATCACCTATGCAGCTAATCTACCTGCGACACCAACAGTAGACTCGACAGCTGATCCAGCAAACAGCATCGTAGGCCCCTCGCTTACGGCTTACACGGCGACTGGCGCACCCCTCACGATCAACACGCGTTGGGTACAGACAACAAGCGGAAGCGCAGGCGGCGGCCAAGCCACTTGGAATTTATATTATAATAGCAGCACAACCAGTACCGCTAATTGGACCAAGACGGGTCCAGATTTTACATTTGACTCAACCGGCGCACTCACCTCTCCTACCGGGGGGTCGGCAACATTGAGCAATGTAGCCATTGGTGATTATACGTTTCCTAGCCTCAAATTGGATATTTCTGGCGGGCTCACTCAGTACGCTGATAGTACCGGGGCTGCTACGACGAACGCCCTTAGCCAGAATGGCAATAGTTCCGGCACTCTTACGAGTGTCGCAGTAGGAAGCGATGGCAAGATCAACGGAACGTTCTCGAATGGCTCAGTGGTAGCTCTAGCTAAGGTCGGAATTGCTCAGTTCGCTAATCCTGACGGCTTACAAGCTGACTCAAACGGTAATTATCTGCAGACGGCCGACTCGGGATCGCCCTTGTCCGGTCTCAATGGCAGTACGATAACCGGATCTAGTGTTGAAGGATCAAACGCGGACATTGCGACTGAGTTCTCGAAAATGATTGTAACTCAGCAAGCCTACTCTGCGAATACTCGCGTCATGTCGACGGCGCAGACGATGATGTCTGATCTGCTCAACGTGATCCGCTGAGTGAGGATGTAGTTGGAGCCATGGAGGCCGTGAGATGTCGCTGAACGCGCTTTCCACCGCGACGGCTGGGCTCGCGGCTACGCAGGCAGCGATTAACGTCGTCTCGCAGAACGTGGCCAACGCCGGTACAGTTGGCTACGTCAAGCGGACACTTTCGTCAGTTGCCACCGGCACCAACAGCTCAGGCGTTGCTAACGGGTCGGTCACGCGTATCTTTGATGCCGCGGCGCTCAAGCAACTGCGACAGGAGACGGCAGGAGCCTCCTACACTAGCACCAAGTCAACGATCGTCGCACAGCTTGATGCGCTCTACGGAACGCCGGGCAGCTCAACGGCCCTTGATGGGACGCTAAACACCTTTACGGAGTCTCTTCAGGAACTTTCCGCCAACCCAACATCTTCTGCTGCTCGGTCTACCGTACTAGGCAATGCTTCAACGCTCGCTAGCCAAATCAATAGCATTGCATCAAGCGTACAAGACCTTCGTACAGGTATCGAAGCGCAGCTAGGCACCGATACGTCGTCTGCCAGCACCCTCCTCTCCAACATTGCCAGCCTGAATACCAAGATCCAGAATACGACAGACAGCGCATCCTTGGCCGATCTACAAGACCAGCGCGATCAAGCGATCAACAGCCTGTCGAGCTACATGGACGTCCAGACCTCCGCTCAAAGCGACGGATCGGTCTCGGTTACAACTCAGTCAGGTATCATGTTGGTTGATCGCGGTAGCGCGGCCAGCCTAAGCTTTGATGGGCGCGGTACGCTGAATGCAAATTCATCCTCTTCGGCCGACCCTCGTTCAGTGGGCACTATCACGGCTACGACACCAGGTGGCGCCAAAATCGACCTTGGAACGTCGGGGATACTCAAATCGGGAAGTCTCGCCGCTGAGCTAGATCTGCGTGACAACGTGCTGCCGCAGGCCCAACGGCAACTCGACGACTTGGCTGCTGGGCTAGCCAGTGCGCTAACCGATAAGACCGTCAGCGGCACAGTGACGAATGGAGCGGCCACCATCGACCTTACCGGTATTCAGGCCGGAAATAGCATCACCGTTCCGGTTACCGCTGCCGATGGGTCAGTGCGCAACGTCACGCTCGTCGCTTCGAACACCGCGACTGCGGCCGTTGATCCAAGCCAGACCGATGACTCCAGCGGGCTCGCACAGACCTTCGATATTTCCGGCGGTCCCTCGAACTACGCGAGCGCGCTTCAAGCGGCCTTGACGGCGCTCAGCACGCGAGCAACCGCTGCAGGGTACAAGAATGTGCCCACACTCGCGGCTAGTGGTACCAGCGCGACGATCACGATCACGGGCTCTGGGGGCTCTACTGTCGCATCGGCGAGCGCCAACATAACCGTCCCTACGTCATCGAGTAATTTTTCCTCTGGCTACCCGCAGCTCGCCCTGTTCACCGATGGATCTAGCAACGCACTCTATACAGGCTCCCAAGACAGCGGCTCACAGCTCACCGGGTTTGCTCAGCGCATCACGATCAACACCGCGCTCAAGGCGAACACATCCGCACTGACAGCGTCGAGTGCCACCGACTCGACCGCGTCGGGCTCGCGCGCGCAATCACTCTTTACGGCGCTGACATCCACGCAGCAGACGTTCTCGTCGTCGAGCGGCATCGGTGGCGTCTCTGCGCCCTACAGCGCCACCGTGGTAGGTTTCGCGCAGGACGTCATCTCAGCACAAGGATCGGCCGCCACCACAGCATCATCGCTGGACAATACCCAACAGACCGCTCTCTCAACGGCACAGAGTCGGTTTTCATCAGGGGCGGGTGTCAGCATTGATGAGGAGATGTCGAACCTCGTTGCCTTGCAGACCGCCTACGGCGCCAACGCAAGAGTGCTGACCGCCGCTCGCGACATGCTCAACCAACTGCTGCAGATCTGACCATGACAACAATCACGCCCTTCGCAGCTGGCAGCTACACGACCACCCGTAACACTACGCAGCTGCTTGCGTTGAAAAACCAGCTTAATACACTGTCGACGCAGCTATCAACCGGGCTAACCGCGCAGACTTATGGTGGTCTCGGAACCGGCCGGTCGACAGCGCTCTCGGCACAGTCTACTTTGAGTGCGCTCACCGGCTATGCAGCCGGCATCACTGCGGCCCAGACACGCACTCAAGTCGCAGTCACCAGTCTAACACAGGTGGCAACCCTTGGCAGCAGCACGCAAACCACTCTTGAGAATGGCTCGCAGAGTACAGCAGTAAATTCAACTGCGAGCAAAACGCTCGCGCAGAACAATCTAGAGGCAGCCTTAGACGCACTCAATCAATCGGCCGGCGGGAGCTATCTGTTCGGTGGCAGCAATACCTCCACGCAGCCAGTCGTAGACGCCGACAAAATCCTAAACGGCACGACTGACAGCAGCGGTAATACACTTGCTGGCCTAAAAACCGTAGTTTCTGAACAAGTTACCGCTGATCTCGGCGCAGGGAGTAACGGTCGCCTGACGCAGACATCACCAGGTGGCACAACACCCACCGGGACGACGCTGAGCACCACTCAGGTCGGCATCACCGAGGACACGAGTGCTCGGTCGACACCGGCGTTTGGCTTCGCGCTAGCCGGCGCACCAACAACTACGGGATCCGCACTCACAACGACCTACACGCCGGCAGCGTCAGGCAGTCCGGCCTCCTTTACTGTCAATGTCGCCACCCAGCCCGCCGTCGGCGACAACATGACGTTAACTCTGAACCTGCCCGATGGTACCTCGACGACGCTCACACTTACGGCTGCTGCGGCCGCAGATACCAACTCAACTACGAGCTTCGCTATTGGCGGCGACGCCAGCGCCACCGCAACGAACTTATCGGCTACGCTCAACAATGCTCTCAAGTCAGCGGCCAGCAGTACACTCACTGCCAGCGCCACGGCTCGCGCTGCGACGAATTTCTTCTCTGCATCAGGTGCCACTGTCGCAGCCGGTACGGCTCCCCTGCGCGTCACCACTGATGCGAACGGTGAACCGAGCTACACGCCAGGCAAGGCAACCGACACAGTAATTTGGTATCAGGGCGAGGATGGAAATTCTGATCCGCGTAGCACCCAGTCCGTGCAGGTTAGCGCGACAAGCACCGTCCAGACTGGGGTGAGAGCGAATGAGACTCCGATCGCTAATGTGCTTGCGGGTCTTGCGACCGTCGCGCTCGGCATGCCAAGTTCATCTGATACGAATGCGACTGCGATCTACAATGCCGTCAGCAGCCGTGCGCAAACACTCTTGTCGTCCACCGATACGAGCCCGAGCGTGCAAGATACGGTGACGGAACTCAGCCTTGCTTCAACTCGCTTGTCGAACGCAGCTACAACGAACACAGCGACCCAGAACACGCTCCAGAATACTCTTGACGGTATCGAGCAGGCACCAACGGAGGAGGTCGCCACCAAGCTTCTCGATCTTCAAAATCGCCTTCAGGCAAGTTATCAGATTACCGCTTCGCTTTCCAAGTTATCCTTAGTAAACTATATCAGCTAGAATAATCAGATCTTTATTATGTCAATTCTTATTGTGCATTGCGAGATAAACCGGTCTGACATTAAGGCATACAAATCAAGACAGAGTATAGCGGTAAAAGAAATCCGGCGAGGCAGGCGAATGGAGCAAATTAGCTCCAACGGGTCAATATTTTTTGTACAGACACCAGAGGGCGCATTAGATTTTGCGAAGAGGCTTGTCGAAAATGGCGGCATGAATATTGAGAAGGATCGGCTTGCTGTGATCGATGTAAGCCAGGGTAAGGCTTACATCTGGGGAAGCTTTGAGTCTTGCATTAAATCTAAATTTCCTTTCCTCGTCGTGGAATGCGTCGCCTGACCACTGATGAGGACGGACATGCCAACCGGACGTAATTGGAGCATCCGTGGCCTCACTCTTACGGCGTCGGAGCGCCCTTCAGTATCGCGTCGCAATCCGATGCGAAGCGGCGTTCTACCCGCCGCTGCGCCTAGGCTGATTTGCGTTTCAAGAAAAGTGGATTGCAGCAGGCGGTAGCAGGGGGGCCGGATCCCGTGACGACGTGGTTCGGCCCTGTGCCGTTCGGCGTTCAGCCGGAGCGACGGACGCGACCTAGCACGGCGCTAGGCCAACGTTGATGCGACGACTGCTGAGGCGGGATCAAAGAAAGAAGGCCACCCCCGAAGGAGCAGCCCGAAGTCTAGGGAGGAAACGCCATACGGCGCCGCACGTCAGTGCGCTGCAATAAGGATGGTGCGTCGCGACCAGTGTCAACGCTGAACCGCGCTCAGCTTCCGCAGATCGCCGCCGATGTCATGCGGAACTCATAAGGT
>NZ_JAKSYG010000097.1 GCF_022829725.1 Methylobacterium sp. E-005
GAGATGGTGATGCCGGGCGACAGCGTGACGATGGACGTGGCGCTGATCGTGCCGGTGGCCATGGAGGAGAAGCTGCGCTTCGCCATCCGCGAGGGCGGCCGCACCGTCGGTGCCGGCGTCGTCGCCGCCATCAACGACTGAGCCTGCAAGGCCCGGCGCATGTCGCGCCGGGCCACAGGTATCCCGCCCTGTCTGCGGCGGGTATCGACCCAGATCGATGTGCATCACGCCGGCCTTCGTCTTGACGGAGCGCCGGCGTTGCTTTGTCCTGTCTCTGCCTTGTCTTGGGGGAGACTCGGATGTCGGTGGGTTCCATTCTCCGGGCCGGGTATTTTCTTGTCCTGATCTGTGTGGGCGCGGCGGTCCTGACCGGTGCAGCCCGGGGTGATGCGTTGACCGACGGGCGCTTCCGCGCGGAAGTTGCTGCGCTGATCCAGGGCATTCGGCCGGGGGTGGAGGTCCGTCTGGAGGCGGATCCGGCGCAGCTCAGCGTCGGCACGAAGACGATCGACCTGACAAATCTGTATCAGGGCGTCCACGGCCTCTCCGAAACCGAACGCCGGCGGGAGGTCGAGGAGTTCCTCGCCGTTGCCTTGGCGAGGGCCGCCCCCGCGCCGGACACAGGCAACTTCGCGGCGGTCCGGTCGCGCCTGCGCCCGCAACTCGTGCCGGACGAGATCCTCCAGCAATACACGATGCTCGCGCATCGCCGGTTTTCCGAGACGCTGCACGTGGTCTACGTGCTCGACGAGCCGAATCGCTATCAGTACGTGACCCGCGAGATGCTCGCGGGCTGGCGGGTCGATCCCGCAGAGGTGGAGACGGCGGCCGTCGCGAACCTAGCGGCGACCTCGCGGGACGCGCCGTTCCAGTTGATGCTCGGGGACGGTGCGCCCCTGTTCACCATGGCCGATCCCGGCGACGACTTCGCCATCGCGCGGCTGCTCGTACCGTCCTATCTCGACGAGATCCGGCACGCCCTAAAGTCAGACAGCATCACGCTGGTCGGACCGACCCGCAACCTGCTCCTCGCATGGCCCTCGGACAGCCCGGCCCGGCGCGACTTGGCCGCCGAAGCCACGCGTTCCCTGCGCGAGGGCCCGTACGGCCGCAGTGACGAACTGTTCCGCTACGACGGTCACCAAGTCCGGCCGCTGAACAGGATGGAGCGGGCGGATCACGGCCGCTGATCTGCGGTGGGCGCGCAGTTCGCGGTCGCCGCGCATTGCCGCCGGCCGATCGGCTGCGACGGCGCTGTATCGGATCCGGAGTCTTGGGCCCTTCGCCGGGCGCATCCCGATCCGGCTGGCATCGAGGGCGGCGATTTCCGGCCCTCCGACCCCGCTCCGGCCGCCGAACCCCTTGCAAGCCGGGCCGCGATGAGGCATTGGGCAACGCGCTAGGAGTGTAGCTCAACTGGTCAGAGCGCCGGTCTCCAAAACCGGAGGTTGCGGGTTCGAGTCCCTCCACTCCTGCCAGACATCCTGCCCGATCCCGCGCGGCGGCCCGGTCGACAAGGCCGCGGAGTTGCGTTAGAGCGGGCGCAATCCGAGATCTGAAGCGACCGTCGGTGCGGGCCCATCCGGGTCCTCGGCGCCGTCATTCGTGTTCCCGGAGCGGTCTCTGCCCGGGGCCGAACACGCACAGACACTGGCGCCATGGCATCGAACGAAGCGACCAAGAAGGTGGACCTGGTGCGCGGCGCGGCCCGCGGCCCCGCGAACCCGCCGCCGGCCCGTCCGGTGACCCCGGCCCGGGCGCCGCAGAAGCGCGCCACGCCGGGCGAGTTCTTCGCCCAGGTCCGCGACGAGGCCCGCAAGGTCACGTGGCCATCCCGCCGCGAGACCACCATCACCACCATCATGGTGTTCGTGATGGTGGTGGCCGCGAGCCTGTTCTTCACGGTGGTGGATCAGGCCCTGCGCTTCGTGGTCGGCCTGATCCTGGGCCTCTGAGGCCGGGTACTATTGGACGAGGGAGACCTCGCAGACGTATCGGAGTTGAACGGAACCGTGTCGAAGCGCTGGTACATCGTCCACGCCTACTCGAACTTCGAGAACAAGGTCGCGCAGTCCATCAAGGACCAGGCGGCCCAGCGCGGGCTGACCGAGCTGTTCGACGAGGTGATGGTCCCGATCGAGAAGGTCGTGGAGGTGCGCCGCGGCCGGAAGGTCGATGCCGAGCGCAAGTTCTTCCCCGGCTACGTTCTGGTGAAGTGCGACCTCACCGACGAGGTCTACCACCTCATCAAGAACACCCCGAAGGTCACGGGCTTCCTGGGCGCCGACAAATCGAAGCCGGTGCCGATCCCGGACGCTGAGGCCGAGCGGATCAAGGGTCAGGTTGCCGAGGGCGTCGACCGGCCGAAGCCGTCGGTCTCCTTCGAGATCGGCGAGACCGTCCGGGTCGCCGACGGCCCGTTCGCCAGCTTCAACGGCACCGTCGAGGAAATCGACGAGGCCCGCTCGCGTCTCAAGGTGGCGGTGTCGATCTTCGGCCGGGCCACCCCGGTGGAGCTCGAATACGCCCAGGTCGAGAAGGCCTGAGCCTCCTGATTTCGGCAGCCCCCGGGTTGCCGATTTTTCCGGCCGGCGCTGAGCGGCGGCCGTGAAGCCGCCGCATCCCGCTGGGGATGCGGCACCATCCGCGGGAGATCCGCCCGGCCTCGCCTCCGGGATCGCCGGATCGCACCGCGACCTGCAACCGTCCGACCCGCCGCGCTTCAGGCCGCGTGGGGGCGGATTCTCATTGGGAGCAGTCCCATGGCGAAGAAGATCACGGGCTACGTGAAGCTTCAGGTCCCGGCCGGCGCGGCGAACCCGTCGCCGCCGATCGGCCCCGCGCTCGGTCAGCGCGGCCTCAACATCATGGAATTCTGCAAGGCCTTCAACGCGAAGACCGCGCAGATGGAGAAGGGCACCCCGATCCCGGTGATCATCACCGCGTATCAGGACCGCTCCTTCACCTTCGAGATGAAGCAGCCCCCGGTCACCTTCTTCCTGAAGAAGGCTGTCGGCCTGAAGATCGGCAAGAAGCCGGCCTCCGGCTCGAAGACCCCGGGCAAGGGCCCGACCGTCGGCAAGATCTCCGAGGCGCAGCTGCGCGAGATCGCCGAGAAGAAGATGCCCGACCTCAACTGCGACTCGATCGAGTCGGCCGTTGCCATGATCCGCGGCTCCGCCCGGGCCATGGGCCTCGAAGTGACGGCCTGAGGGAGGACAGCATGGCTAAGGAAGGCAAGCGCATCCGCGCCGCCCGCGAGGGCATCGAGGTCACCAAGCTCTATCCCCTCGACGAGGCGATCAAGCTGGTGAAGGAGCGGGCGACCGCGAAGTTCGACGAGACCGTCGAGGTCTCCATGAACCTCGGCGTCGATCCCCGCCACGCCGACCAGATGGTCCGCGGCGTCTGCAACCTGCCGAACGGTTCCGGCCGGACGGTGCGGGTCGCGGTGTTCGCCCGCGGCGCCAAGGCGGACGACGCCAAGGCGGCGGGTGCCGATATCGTCGGCGCCGAGGATCTCCTGGAGATCGTGCAGAGCGGCAAGATCGAGTTCGATCGCTGCATCGCGACCCCGGACATGATGCCGCTGGTCGGCCGTCTGGGTAAGGTACTGGGCCCGCGCGGCCTGATGCCGAACCCGAAGGTCGGCACCGTCACCATGGACGTGAAGGGCGCCGTCGCCGGCGCCAAGGGCGGCTCGGTGGAGTTCCGCGTCGAGAAGGCCGGCATCGTCCATGCGGGCGTCGGCAAGGTCTCGTTCGACGCCGACAAGCTCGTCGAGAACATCAAGGCCTTCGCGGACGCCGTCGCCAAGGCGAAGCCCGCGGGCGCCAAGGGCACCTACGTTCAGCGCATCGCCGTCACTTCGACGATGGGCCCGGGCGTGAAGGTCGAGCCGAACACGGTTCTGACCGCCTGAGGCAAGACGACTCGTCCACGCTGCGGAGCGCCCGGTCGGAAACGGCCGGGCGTTTTCCGTTCGAGCGTCCCTCACGTCATTCTCAACCACGGAGGGGGGCGCCAACGCGCACGGCTGTGCTAGATAGGCCGCCATGCGATGCACCCTGACGGTCTCCTCCAAGCGACGCATCCTGTGCGTCTTCCCCGCCTACACGCCGTCCTTCGGGACGTTCTCCCACGCCTACCCACTGATGGGCGGGGTGAAGGCGTTCATGCCGCCGCAGGGGCTGCTGCTGATCGCAGCCTACATGCCGGAGGCGTGGGAATGCCGGTTCATCGATGAGAATATCCGCCGCGCAGGCCCGGCCGACTTCGCCTGGGCCGACGCGGTGTTCGTCTCCGGCATGCACATCCAGGAGCCGCAGATCCACGACATCCGCGACCGCGCCCACGCGGCCGGGAAGGTCACGGTGCTGGGCGGCCCCTCGGTCTCGGGCGCGCCGGAGAAGTACGGCGACTTCGACTACCTCCATATCGGCGAGATCGGCGACGCCACCGACCAGCTCGTCGCCCGCCTCGACGCCGACCTGACGCCGCCGCCCGCCCAGTTGGTGCTGGAGACCAAGGACCGGCTCGCGCTCGCCGACTTCCCGGCCCCGGCCTACGAGGCGGCGCCGCTCAAGCGCTACCTGATCGGCTCCCTGCAATTCTCGTCGGGCTGCCCGTATCGCTGCGAGTTCTGCGACATCCCGCAGCTCTACGGCCGCCAGCCGCGGCTGAAGAGCCCCGAGCAGATGTGCGCCGAGCTCGACGCCATCATCAGCCAGCCGGGCCATCCCGCGGTGGTCTATTTCGTCGACGACAATTTCATCGCCAACCGCAAGGCGACCCGCGAGATGCTGCCGCACCTCGTGGCATGGCAGAAGAAGAACGATTACCCGCTCCAGTTCGCCTGCGAGGCGACGCTGAACATGGCCAAGCAGCCCGAGATCCTCGAGCTGATGCGGCAGGCCAACTTCATGACGGTGTTCGTCGGCATCGAGACCCCGGAGGCGGAGGCGCTCAAGGGCATCGACAAGACCCACAACGCCGCCGTGCCGATGTACGAGGCGATCGAGACGCTGAATTCCTACGGGCTGGAGGTGACCTCGGGCATCATCCTGGGGCTCGATTCCGACACGGATAAATCCGAGCAGAACCTGATCGACTTCATCGACCGGTCAGCGATCCCGGTCCTGACCATCAACCTGCTCCAGGCCCTGCCCAAGACCCCGCTCTGGGACCGGCTGGAGCGCGAGGGGCGGCTCCTGCACGATGCGAGCCTCGAATCGAACGTGCTGTTCAAGCGGCCCCACGATTCGGTGGTCAGCAGCTGGCGCCGGGCGATCGCGCATGCCTATGAGCCGGAACAGATCTTCGAGCGGTTCAAGCACCAATGCGCGGTGACCTACCCGAACCGCATCACGACGCCGACCGCCGGCAAGCTCACCTTCACCAACCTGCGCCGGGGCCTGATCCTGGGCTTCAACATCATCACCCGGGTCGGGATTTTTTCGGACTATCGCAAGCCGTTCTGGAGCGCGGCGGGCTACGCGCTGAAGCGCGGGCAGATCGAGGCGGTGTTCAACATGGGCTTCGTGGCCCACCACCTGATCCGCTTCACCCGCGAAGCCCTGCGCGGCGAGCACAACGCCTCGTTCTATGCCGCCAAGGCCGCCGAGGCGAAGGAAGCCCGCGACCGCAGCTGGTGGGAGGCGGCTCGGCGGAAGCTGGTGCCGGAGCGCGAGGCGGCGTAGCCCAGGGCGCGCCGAGTGAGGCAATCGCAGCGGGGCTTCTCATCAAGCCCTTGCCTGCGGCGGAAAAGTCGCGCTTCGGCCCTTGGCAGGCGGCTTGCTAGGCTCTATACACCGCGCCTCACGCATTTGATCCTTACGGAAGGAGAACGGCCGATCGGCCGGTTTCCGCTCGAAATGTCGCCCGGGCAACCGGGTGGCACTGGCCGGACGGATCCCCGGGGCCAAAAGCCCCTCGGAGCCTTGTCCGGCCATGTCCTGTCCGAGACTGCAGGTGCCGGTTCGCCGGCTTAATCCGCCAGCCTGCACAGACGGGGAAGACCGAATTCGAAAATGCCTCGCTGCGGCTCGCGCCGCGGAGGGGCTGTCGGTTTGAACCAACTCGCCCGAGGCGGCCTCCAGGGGCCGCGCGGGGACAGGGCCGCGAAGCGTCGTTCGGACGTTCCCGGTCTTACGGCCGAGATCACGTCCGGGCGGCATGTGCAACCGGCGGACCCGAAACCGGGTTCCGCCAACCGGAGAGAGCCCAGTGGACCGGACAGCAAAAGCTGATCTCGTCTCGACGCTCAACGGCGTGTTCAATCAGAGCGCCGTCGTCGTCGTGGCCCACTACAAGGGCCTCACGGTCGCCGACATGCAGAAGCTGCGTTCGCAGATGAAGCAGGCCGGCGCCACCGTGAAGGTCGCCAAGAACAGCCTCGCCGGCATCGCACTCGATGGCACGGACGTCGCCTCCATCAAGCCGCTCCTGAAGGGCCCGACCCTGCTCGCCTATTCCGGCGATCCGGTCGCAGCCGCCAAGGTCGCGGTCGATTTCGCCAAGGCTAACGACAAGCTCGTGATCCTCGGCGGCGCGATGGGAACGACCGCCCTGAACCCGGACGGCGTGAAGGCTCTGGCCTCGCTTCCGTCCCTCGACGAACTGCGCGCGAAGATCGTGGGCCTCGTGCAGGCGCCCGCGACCAAGATCGCTCAGGTCGTCAACGCGCCGGCTTCCAAGCTCGCCCGCGTGTTCGGGGCCTATGCCAAGAAGGACGAGGCCGCCTGAGGCCCTTCAAAAACCATCCGTTCGAACCGATATTGAGAGGAATTCACCATGGCTGATCTCGCCAAGCTCGTCGACGACCTGTCCTCGCTGACCGTTCTCGAGGCCGCCGACCTGGCCAAGATGCTCGAAGAGAAGTGGGGCGTCTCGGCCGCTGCTGCCGTCGCCGTGGCCGCTGGCCCGGCCGCCGGTGGTGGCGCTGCCGCCGTCGAGGAGCAGACCGAGTTCACGGTCGTCCTCGCCGCCGCCGGCGACAAGAAGATCGAGGTCATCAAGGAGGTCCGCGCGATCACCGGCCTCGGCCTCAAGGAAGCCAAGGACCTCGTCGAGGGCGCGCCGAAGCCGGTCAAGGAAGGCGTTGCCAAGGACGAGGCCGAGAAGCTCAAGGCCCAGCTCGAGAAGGCTGGCGCCAAGGTCGAGCTCAAGTAAGTCGACGATGGGCTGGTTCCGGCCCATCACTCCACGGAGGCTCCTCGCGAGCCTGTCGTGACCGGAGCCCGCGGGTCAGCACCCGCGGGCTTTAGGCCGCTTCGGCGGATGGTCCCGGAAGGGACCGGCAGAAGATTCGGTTCGGTGGCGCGGCTCGGCGGGGCGCGCGTCACGGCCCGGCGCGGGAGGTTCCTTCGGGGACGCTTCCCCGGGCGCGAGGCACGCGGGTAGGAGCGAGGTCACATGGCCAACACGCTGGTCGGTCGCAAGCGCATTCGGAAGTTCTTCGGCAAGATCAAGGAAGTTGCCGAGATGCCGAACCTCATCGAGGTTCAGAAGGCGTCCTACGACCAGTTCCTGATGGTCGACGAGCCCGAAGGCGGGCGCGGCGACGAGGGGCTGCAGAGCGTGTTCAAGTCGGTCTTCCCGATCTCCGACTTCGCCGCCACGGCCCTTCTGGAGTTCGTCCGCTACACCTTCGAGCAGCCGAAATACGACGTGGACGAGTGCCGCCAGCGCGGCATCACCTTCGCGGCCCCGCTGAAGGTCACGCTCCGCCTGATCGTGTTCGATGTCGATCCCGACACCCAGGCCAAGTCGGTCAAGGACATCAAGGAGCAGGACGTCTACATGGGCGACATGCCCCTGATGACGGAGAACGGCACCTTCATCGTCAACGGCACCGAGCGCGTCATCGTCTCGCAGATGCACCGCTCGCCGGGCGTGTTCTTCGACCACGACAAGGGCAAGACCCATTCCTCGGGCAAGCTCCTGTTCGCCGCCCGCATAATCCCGTACCGGGGTTCCTGGCTCGACGTCGAGTTCGACGCCAAGGACATCGTGCACGTCCGCATCGACCGGAAGCGCAAGCTGCCGGCGACGTCGCTGCTCTATGCCCTCGGCCTCGACGGCGAGGAGATCCTGTCGACCTTCTACAACAGGGTCGTCTACGACCGGGACGGTGCCGAGTGGCGCGTGCCGTTCGATGCCGAGCGCATGAAGGGCATGAAGGCGACCGTCGACCTGATCGACGCCGATTCCGGCGAGGTCGTGCTCGAGGCCGGCAAGAAGCTCAACGCCCGCAACGCCCGCCAGATCACCGAGAAGGGCACCAAGTTCCTCAAGGCGACCGACGAGGATCTCGTCGGCCAGTACATCGCCGAGGATCTGGTCAACGCCCAGACCGGTGAGATCTGGGCCGAGGCCGGCGAGGAGATCTCCGAGAAGCTCCTGAAGAGCCTCGAGGATGTCGGCACCACCGAGCTGCCGGTGCTCGACATCGATCACGTCAATGTCGGTCCCTACATCCGCAACACCCTGGCGGTGGACAAGAATTCCGGCCGCGAGGGCGCGCTGTTCGACATCTACCGGGTCATGCGCCCGGGCGAGCCGCCGACCCTCGACACCGCCGAGGCGATGTTCCACTCGCTGTTCTTCGATTCCGAGCGCTACGACCTCTCGGCGGTCGGCCGCGTGAAGATGAACATGCGCCTCGACCTCGACGCCGCCGACACGGTCCGCACCCTCCGCAAGGAGGACATGCTGGCGGTGGTCAAGGCGCTGGTGGAGCTCCGCGACGGCAAGGGCGAGGTCGACGACATCGACCACCTCGGCAACCGCCGCGTCCGCTCGGTGGGCGAGCTCATGGAGAACCAGTACCGCCTGGGCCTCCTGCGCATGGAGCGCGCCATCCGCGAGCGCATGAGCCAGGTCGATATCGACACGGTCATGCCGCAGGACCTGATCAACGCGAAGCCGGCGGCCGCCGCCGTGCGCGAGTTCTTCGGCTCGTCGCAGCTCTCGCAGTTCATGGACCAGACCAACCCGCTGTCCGAGGTGACGCACAAGCGCCGCCTCTCGGCGCTTGGCCCGGGCGGTCTGACCCGCGAGCGCGCCGGCTTCGAGGTGCGCGACGTGCACCCGACCCATTACGGCCGCATCTGCCCGATCGAGACGCCGGAAGGCCCGAACATCGGCCTGATCAACTCGCTCGCCACCTTCGCGCGGGTGAACAAGTACGGCTTCATCGAGACCCCGTTCCGCCGCGTGCGCGACGGCGTGGTCACCGACGAGGTCGCCTACCTCTCGGCCATGGAGGAGGCGAAGTACTACGTCGCCCAGGCCAATGCCCAGATGGACGAGAACAAGAAGCTGACGGAGGACCTCGTGGTCTGCCGTCGGGCCGGCGACGTGATCGTCGTGGGCCCTGAGCGCGTCGATCTCATGGACGTCTCGCCCAAGCAGCTCGTCTCGGTCGCTGCGGCCTTGATCCCGTTCCTCGAGAACGACGACGCCAACCGCGCGCTCATGGGCTCGAACATGCAGCGCCAGGCGGTGCCGCTGGTCCGCGCCGACGCCCCGTTCGTGGGCACCGGCATGGAGGCGGTGGTCGCCCGCGATTCCGGCGCCGCCATCGCGGCCCGCCGGGCCGGCATCATCGATCAGGTGGACGCCACCCGTATCGTCATCCGCGCCACCGAGGAGGCCGACGCCACCAAGCCCGGCGTCGACATCTATCGGCTGCAGAAGTTCCAGCGCTCCAACCAGTCGACCTGCATCACGCAGAAGCCGCTGGTCCGCGTCGGTGAGTTCGTGAAGAAGGGCGAGATCATCGCCGACGGTCCCTCGACCGAGTTCGGCGAGCTAGCGCTCGGCCGGAACGTGCTCGTCGCGTTCATGCCGTGGAACGGCTACAACTTCGAGGACTCGATCCTGCTCTCCGAGCGGATCGTGAAGGATGACGTGTTCACCTCGATCCACATCGAGGAGTTCGAGGTGATGGCCCGCGACACCAAGCTCGGGCCGGAGGAAATCACCCGCGACATCCCGAACGTTTCGGAAGAAGCGCTCAAGAACCTCGACGAGGCCGGCATCGTCTATATCGGCGCCGAGGTGAATGCCGGCGACATCCTGGTCGGCAAGATCACCCCGAAGGGCGAGAGCCCGATGACGCCGGAGGAGAAGCTGCTCCGCGCCATCTTCGGCGAGAAGGCCTCGGACGTGCGCGACACCTCCCTGCGGGTGCCGCCGGGCGTCACCGGGACCATCGTGGAAGTCCGCGTGTTCAACCGCCACGGCGTCGACAAGGACGAGCGCGCCCAGGCGATCGAGCGCGAGGAGATCGAGCGGCTCGCCAAGGACCGCGACGACGAGCAGGCGATCCTCGACCGCAACACCTACGCCCGTCTGGCGGATGTGCTGATCGGTCAGGCGCCGGTGGCCGGCCCGAAGGGCTTCAAGAAGGACACCACGCTCACCCGCGAGCTGATCAACGACTACCCGCGCTCGCAATGGTGGCAGTTCGCCGTCATCGAGGACCGTCTCATGACCGAGATGGAGGCGATGCAGAAGCAGTACGACGAGTCGAAGAAGCGTCTGGAGCAGCGCTTCCTCGACAAGGTCGAGAAGCTGCAGCGCGGCGACGAGCTGCCCCCCGGCGTCATGAAGATGGTCAAGGTCTTCGTGGCGGTGAAGCGCAAGATCCAGCCGGGCGACAAGATGGCCGGCCGTCACGGCAACAAGGGTGTCGTGTCGCGGATCGTGCCGATCGAGGACATGCCGTTCCTGGAGGACGGGACGCATGCCGACATCGTGCTCAACCCGCTGGGCGTGCCCTCGCGCATGAATGTCGGCCAGATCCTGGAGACGCATCTGGGCTGGGCGGCTGCGGGCCTGGGTCGCAAGGTGTCGAAGGCGGTGGATGCCTATCTGAAGACCCAGGACATCGCGCCGCTGCGGGAGGAGATGACGGCGATCTACTCCCCCGGCGAGCTCGACGGCCTGACGGACGAGGAGCTGGCCGAGGCCGGCAACAACGTCCGCCGCGGCGTGCCGATGGCCACCCCGGTGTTCAACGGCGCCAAAGAGGCCGACATCGAGCAGATGCTGGAGATGGCCGGTCTCGACCGCTCGGCGCAGTCAACGCTCTATGACGGGCGGACCGGCGAGCCCTTCGACCGCAAGGTGACGATGGGCTACATCTACATGCTGAAGCTGCACCACCTCGTGGACGACAAGATCCACGCCCGGTCGATCGGCCCGTACTCGCTCGTCACTCAGCAGCCGCTGGGCGGCAAGGCGCAGTTCGGCGGTCAGCGCTTCGGCGAGATGGAGGTCTGGGCGCTGGAGGCCTACGGCGCGGCCTACACGCTGCAGGAGATGCTCACGGTGAAGTCGGACGACGTGGCCGGCCGCACCAAGGTCTACGAGGCGATCGTCCGCGGCGACGACACGTTCGAGGCCGGCATCCCCGAGTCGTTCAACGTGCTCGTCAAGGAGATGCGCTCGCTCGGCCTCAACGTCGAGCTGACGTCCTCCAAGAAGGCCGCCAACGACCAGCTCGAGCCCCCGGCCGACGCGGCCGAGTAAGCCAGCAGAAAACCTCCCGTGGCGGCGTGTTGCCGCCACGGTCGAGCGGGGAGGGGAGGGGCCTTCCGCGGTACGACGACGGTGAGCAGCGCCCGCGCGGGGTGCGGCGCCGGACCTTTTTCAGGACGCGGTGGCCCGGCGCGGGGCTGCCGGCGTCAACAGGGAGCGGATCATGAACCAAGAGGTCATGAACCTTTTCAACCAGCAGGCCACACCGGTCAGCTTCGACCAGATCAAGATCTCGATCTCGTCCCCGGAGAAGATCCTCTCCTGGTCGTACGGCGAGATCAAGAAGCCGGAGACCATCAACTACCGGACCTTCAAGCCCGAGCGCGACGGCCTGTTCTGCGCGCGTATCTTCGGGCCGATCAAGGACTACGAGTGCTTGTGCGGCAAGTACAAGCGCATGAAGTACAAGGGCGTCATCTGCGAGAAGTGCGGCGTCGAGGTCACCCTCGCGCGCGTCCGGCGCGACCGCATGGGCCATATCGAGCTGGCCGCCCCCGTCGCGCATATCTGGTTCCTGAAGTCGCTGCCCAGCCGCATCGGCCTGCTGCTCGACATGGCGCTCAAGGACCTTGAGCGGATCCTGTACTTCGAGTCGTACTGCGTCATCGAGCCGGGCCTCACCCCCCTGAAGGAGCGTCAGCTCCTGACGGAGGAGGAGTACCTGCGCGCCCAGGAGGAGTACGGCGAGGACTCGTTCACCGCCATGATCGGCGCCGAGGCCATCCGGCGCATCCTGCAGGAACTCGACCTCGACAAGATCGCCAACGATCTGCGCGAGGAGATCGCGGTCACCACCTCGGAGCTGAAGCCCAAGAAGCTCCTGAAGCGGCTCAAGATCATCGAGGCCTTCCAGATGTCCGGCAACAAGCCGGAATGGATGATCCTCACCGTCGTGCCGGTGATCCCGCCGGACCTGCGCCCGCTGGTCCCGCTGGATGGTGGCCGCTTCGCGACCTCCGACCTCAACGACCTGTACCGCCGCGTCATCAACCGCAACAACCGCCTGAAGCGGCTGATCGAGCTGCGCGCGCCCGACATCATCATCCGCAACGAGAAGCGGATGCTACAGGAGGCGGTCGACGCGCTGTTCGACAACGGCCGCCGCGGCCGGGTCATCACGGGTGCCAACAAGCGCCCGCTGAAGTCGCTCGCCGACATGCTGAAGGGCAAGCAGGGCCGGTTCCGCCAGAACCTGCTCGGCAAGCGCGTCGATTACTCGGGCCGCTCGGTCATCGTGGTCGGCCCGGAGCTGAAGCTGCACCAGTGCGGCCTGCCCAAGAAGATGGCTTTGGAGCTGTTCAAGCCGTTCATCTACGCGCGCCTCGACGCCAAGGGCTTTTCCGCCACGGTGAAGCAAGCCAAGAAATTGGTCGAAAAGGAAAAGCCGGAGGTCTGGGACATCCTCGATGAGGTGATCCGCGAGCACCCGGTGATGCTGAACCGCGCGCCGACGCTCCACCGCCTCGGCATCCAGGCCTTCGAGCCGAAGCTGATCGAGGGCAAGGCGATCCAGCTCCACCCGCTGGTCTGCGCCGCGTTCAACGCCGACTTCGACGGCGACCAGATGGCCGTCCACGTCCCGCTGTCGCTCGAGGCGCAGCTGGAAGCGCGCGTCCTCATGATGTCGACCAACAACATCCTGCACCCGGCCAACGGTCAGCCGATCATCGTGCCGTCGCAGGATATCGTGCTCGGCCTCTACTACCTGTCGATCGTGGCCGAAGGCGCGCCGGGCGAGTACAAGGCCGACAACGCTAAGAACCCGATGCAGGGCGTCTACGGCGACATGGGCGAGCTGGAGCACGCCTTGGCCGCCAAGGCCGTGTCGCTGCACACCAAGATCAAGTGGCGCTGGACCGGCATCGGCCCGGACAATCAGCCCCTGACCAAGACCTACGAGACCACCCCGGGCCGGGTGATCCTGTCCGGCGCCCTGCCGAAGCACGCCAAGGTGCCCTTCGACGTCGTCAACAAGCTGATGACCAAGAAGGAGATCTCGGCGATGATCGACACCGTCTACCGCCACTGCGGTCAGAAGGAGTCGGTGATCTTCTGTGATCGGATCATGGCGCTCGGCTTCAACCATGCGTTCAAGGCCGGCATCTCGTTCGGCAAGGACGACATGGTCGTGCCGGAGAACAAGTGGTCGATCGTCGACACGACCCGCGCGCTCGTGAAGGATTACGAGCAGCAGTACAACGACGGCCTGATCACCCAGGGCGAGAAGTACAACAAGGTGGTCGATGCCTGGGCCAAGTGCTCGGACAAGCTGGCCGCCGAGATGATGGGCCGGATCTCGGCCGTCCAGAAGGACGAGCACGGGGCCGACAAGCAGGTCAACTCGATCTACATGATGAGCCACTCGGGTGCCCGTGGCTCGCCTGCCCAGATGAAGCAGCTCGCGGCGATGCGCGGCCTTATGGCCAAGCCGTCGGGCGAGATCATCGAGACGCCGATCATCTCGAACTTCAAGGAAGGCCTGGACGTTCTGGAGTACTTCAACTCCACGCACGGTGCCCGTAAGGGCCTAGCCGACACCGCGCTGAAGACCGCCAATTCCGGCTACCTGACCCGCCGCCTCGTCGACGTGGCCCAGGACGCCGTGATCCGCGAGGTCGATTGCGGCACGACCAACGGCATCAAGATGCGCGCCATCGTGGATGCCGGTCAGGTCGTGGCGACGCTCGCCACCCGCATCCTGGGCCGCGCGACGGCCGAGGATCTGGTGGCGGCCGACGGCACGGTGATCGTCAAGACCGGCGAGACCATCGAGGAGCGGCACCTGCCGGCGATCAACGCCGCCGGCATCCAGGAGGTGAAGATCCGCTCGGTGCTGGTCTGCGCGACCAAGAGCGGCGTCTGTGCCACCTGCTACGGGCGCGATCTCGCCCGCGGCACGCCCGTCAACATGGGCGAGGCCGTCGGCGTCATCGCGGCGCAGTCGATCGGCGAGCCGGGCACGCAGCTCACGATGCGCACCTTCCACATCGGTGGTGCGGCTCAGATCGCCGACTCGTCCTTCATCGAGTCGAGCTTCGAGGGCACGATCAAGATCCGCAACCGCGCGATCGCCAAGAACTCCGATGGCGATCTGATCGCCACCGGCCGCAACGTGGCGGTGGTGGTCGTCGGGTCGGACGGGGTCGAGCGGGCGGTCCACCGCCTGCAATACGGCGCCAAGCTCCGGGTCGACGAGGGTGACAAGATCAAGCGCGGGCAGCGGATCGCCGAGTGGGATCCCTACACCCGCCCGATCCTCACCGAGGTCGACGGCATCGTGGCCTATGAGGATCTGGTCGACGGCCAGTCCATGACCGAGACCACCGACGAGTCGACCGGCATCGCCAAGCGCGTCGTCGTCGACTGGCGCGGTTCGGCCCGGACCTCGGACCTGAAGCCCGCGATGGTTGTGGTCGACCGGGACGGCAAGGCGCTCAAGCTGCCCCGCGGCTCGGACGCCCGCTACTTCCTGCCGGTCGACGCCATCATCGGCTTCGATCCGGGGGCGAAGGTCAATGCCGGCGACATCCTGGCCCGCGTCTCGACCGATTCGGCCAAGACCCGCGACATCACCGGCGGTCTGCCGCGGGTGGCCGAGCTGTTCGAGGCAAGGCGCCCGAAGGACGCCGCGATCATCGCCGAGAAGTCGGGGACCATCGCGTTCGGCCGCGACTACAAGAACAAGCGTCGGCTCACGCTGACGCCGCATGACGGCTCGGAGGCGGTCGAGTACCTGATCCCGAAGGGCAAGCACATCCACCTGCAGGATGGGGACGTGGTCGAACTCGGCGATTACATCGTCGACGGAAACCCGGCGCCGCACGACATCCTGGCGATCAAGGGCGTGGAGGAACTCGCGGCCTACCTCGTCAACGAGATCCAGGAGGTCTACCGGCTGCAGGGCGTGTCGATCAACGACAAGCACATCGAGGTGATCGTCCGGCAGATGCTGCAGAAGGTCGAAGTGACCGACGGCGGCGACTCGGACATCCTCTCGGGTGACCAGATCGATCGCACGGAGCTGACCGACTTCAACGAGAAGCTGCTCGCCGAGGGCAAGAAGCCGATCCAGGGCGTTCCGGTCCTGCTCGGCATCACCAAGGCGTCGCTGCAGACGAAGTCGTTCATCTCGGCGGCCTCGTTCCAGGAGACCACCCGCGTCCTCACCGAGGCGGCGGTCAACGGCAAGGTCGACACCCTGGAAGGCCTGAAGGAGAACGTGATCGTCGGCTCGCTCATCCCGGCCGGCACGGGTTCGATGGTGGCGGATATCCGCTCCATCGCCCGCCGCCGCGACGCGATGATCCTGCAGCAGAAGCAGGCCGAGAGCGGCGCGATCCCGGTCGAGGAGCTTCCGCCCGCCGCCGAGTGAGGCAGCTGGCAGGACTGAGATGCGAGAGGGCGGCCTTCGGGCCGCCCTTTTCTATGGCGGCATGGCTTGTTCGACCCTGCCGTCGTTGGGAGCGAAGCAATTCAGGGCGGCGCCACGCTACCGGATGTCCCGCTGCCCGGGGTCACTTCGCTCCGCTCGCGGAGACGGAGCCGCCCGTGTCGACGGCAGCGTTCAACCTGGGACCGTATCGAGACACGCGCAGCCCTCCGCCCTTAACCACGGCTCAACCATACCGGGCGATAAATCTGAGGCGGCCGCAGAAACACCCTGGAAACGGGGAGGATCGGGCCGGGTCGGGTGCGTGAGTACGGGTCAGGCGTCGTGGGCACGAGACGAGGACGACGGGAATCGGGTCTGCGCTGGCTCTCGGCCGCGATGACCCCTTGGATGGTTGGCCTCGGCCTGCTGGTGTCGTTCACCGCCGATGCCGGCACGGAGAACGCCATCGGATCGAGCCGTCTTGGTCTGATCGATGCCGACACCGTCCCGCCGCTTCCGCCCGGCACGCTCCTGATCGGATCCGCCCTGCGCCGCCTTAGCGACGAGCTGCCCCGGACGGTGTTCAAGACCGGCGCGCATGTCTTCCCCCTCGTGGAGCGGGCGGGCAAGGGCAATCCCGCCCGGCCGCCGGCCGAGAGCTTCGCCCGTCGAGCCGTGAACCTCCGCGAGACCGGCGCCGCCCTGATGTTCGGTGACGTCACCGGCAGCGTCACCGGTGTGCTCACGCAAGGATCGGCGGTCTGGGATCCGGAATCCGAGCCGGAAGCCACCTTCCTGCCTGTTCCCGATCTCGGCCTGACCACCGGCTCCGGCAGCGCGGCTTCCACCGGCACGGGGACGGCCGACCTGACCGAGGACGGCGATCCCGCGCGCTTCGACGGCTCCACCCCGCCGGTGCCCCGCGCCGTGGCCCTGTCGTCCACCACCCCGGCGCCGGCCGACGCGATCCCGATCGAGGTTGCCGCGGCAAGCCTCGCGCTGCCGGATTTCGCGATCCGCACCGAGCGCCCCGACAGCGCCCAGCCGGTCCCGGAGGATGCGCGGCGGCGCTACGCCGACCTGATCGACCCCGAATCCCTCGACAAGGAGCAGCGCTGCCTGTCGGAGGCGGTCTATTTCGAGGCCCGCAGCGAGCCCGAGGCGGGGCAGGCCGCCGTCGCCCAGGTGGTGCTGAACCGCGTGAAGAGCGGCCTCTATCCGGCGAGCGTCTGCGGCGTCGTCTACCAGAACCGCCACCACTACATGGGCTGCCAGTTCTCCTTTGCCTGCGAAGGCAAGTCGCTGCGCATCACCGATGCCGGCGCCTGGGAATCCGCCACCCGCATCGCCCGTTCGGTGATCGAGGGCCGGACCTATCTCGCAGAGGTCGGCGCGGCGACGCACTACCACGCCGACTACGTGCGGCCGGGCTGGGCGCGGCGCTTGCGCAAGATGGACGTGATCGGCCGCCACATCTTCTACCAGCTCAAGGCCGGCCAGACCTGACGGAGTCCGATCCGGATTTGACAAGAGATCCTGATGAAGATCGGAGCAATTCTACCTAGGTAGGCGACGCCTAAGCAGTCGAAACCAAGGGTTAATTTTACCTTCGTTCCCGATAAAGCTTGCGCGCCGCGCAACGAGTCTGGCCTCTGGTACGTCGAGACGGGTGCCGCAGGGGCGGCCCCTTCCGCCGTATTGCGTATCAGAGGATTTCCATGACCGCGCCGGTCGCCAGCACCTTCGTCCTCGCCGCCTTGGGCGGCCTGCTCCTCGCCGCACCGGTCCAGGCCGGAGGCTGCTACGGCAGCGCCTGCTACCGCCACGTGGTCATGCCGCCGGTCTACGACACGGTGCAGGAGACCGTGCTGGTGCGTCCGTCGCGCACCGTCTACCGCACCGTCCCGCCGGTCTACGATACCGTGACGGAGCGCGTGCTGGTCTCGCCGGGCGGCCGGTTCTGGCAGACGAGCCGCGGCCCCGGCGGCGAGCTGATCGGCTGCTGGGTCACCACGCCGCCGCGCTTCGCCCTGCGCACCCGGACCGTGGTGGTCCGCCCCGCGCAGGCGATCCCCGAGACGATCCCGCCGGAATATGCCAGCGTGAGCCGGCGCGTCCGCGTGGCGCCCGCCCGGGCCGGATGGGTTCCGGTCGGTGGCGGCTATGGCGGCGGCTACGCCCCCGCTTCCTATGGCGGCCCGCTGATCGGCTCGATCCCGGATGCGGTCGGCATGACCGGCGCCAGCTCGTCGGATCTCGGCGTGGCCCTCGGCTTCAGCTACGGCAGCCAGTACGAAGGGTATTGATCCGGTCCGCGTCGGCTTGATTCCGGGCGTCCCGGCGACACCTCACCGCCAACGACGGGAGGTGACGATGGGGACGTTCAAGGCCTGGGTGGTCGAGAAGGGCGAGGCCGGCCAGAGTCTCGCGTTCCGGGATTTCGACGAGGCCGACCTGATGGACGGCGACGTCACCGTGCGGGTGACGCATTCGACCCTCAACTACAAGGACGGGCTTGCGCTCACCGGCACGTCGCCGGTGGTGCGCCGCTTCCCGATGATCCCCGGCATCGACTTCTCCGGGATCGTCGAACGCTCGGACCATCCCGAATACACGACGGGCGACGCAGTGGTGCTCACCGGCTGGGGCGTGGGCGAGACGCATCTCGGCGCCTACGCGCAGCGCGCCCGGGTGAAGGGCGACTGGCTGGTGCCGCTGCCCCAGGGCCTCACCCCCGAGCAGGCCATGGCGATCGGCACCGCCGGCTACACCGCGATGCTGTGCTGCATGGCGCTCGACGCCCACGGGGTGACGCCCGACCACGGCCCGGTGATCGTCACCGGCGCCTCGGGCGGCGTCGGCTCGGTGGCGGTGGCGCTGCTCGCGCGGGCGGGCTGGCACGTCATCGCCTCCACGGGGCGGGACGGCGAGTCGGATTACCTCAGGAGGCTGGGCGCCGCCGAGATCCTCGACCGGGCGGAACTCTCGAAGCCTGGCAAGCCCCTCGGCAAGGAGCGCTGGGCCGCGGGCATCGACGCGGTCGGCTCGACCACCCTCGCCAACGTGTTGGCACAGACCCGGGCCGACGGCGCGGTGGCGGCCTGCGGACTGGCACAGGGCATGGACCTGCCGACATCGGTGGCACCGTTCATCCTGCGCGGCGTCTCGCTCCTGGGCATCAACAGCGTCACCACCCCACAGAAGAAGCGCCGCGAGGCCTGGACCCGGCTCGCCCGCGACCTCGACTTGGCCAAGCTCGCCACCATGACCAGCACGGTTCGCCTGGAGGAGGTTGGCCGGCTCGGCGAGGAGATTCTGGCCGGCAAGGTGCGGGGGCGCATTGTGGTGGAGGTGGCGTAGGAAAGCCGTCTCAGCGGCTCTTCCGGGCCTGAAGCAGGTAGCTCATCGGCAGCAGGCGGCCGGCGGCGAGGGGCTCGAAAGCCGTCGAGCTGATGTTCTCGGGAAATTCCTCGAACCGCTCGATCACGAGACCTGCGCCGATGAGGGCTTCGAACACCCGCCCGAGGGGATGCGCGAACCAGTAATGCGGTCCGACCTGCGGCGCCGGCCCATCCCCATACACGATCGCCTCCTCCCCCACGAAGGGCGTGGCGCGGAAATAGGAGTGCCGAACGAGGAGGGGTGTGTCCTCCCGCGGCTCGAACATGTTCACCACGGGGTGCTCCTCGTGGATCAGGATCCGTCCGCCCGGGCGCAGCAGGCGCGCCGGCACGGCCATGAACCGGGCGAGATCGGGCATCCAGCCGAAGACGCCGATCGTGATCACCACGAGGTCGAAGGCGCCGTCGTACCGGGCCTCGATCGCGTGCACGTCGCCCGCGACGAAGGTGCAGGCGCGCCCGGCGATCCGGGCGAGTTCCCGGGCCTGATCCAGGAACACCTCCGACTGGTCGAACCCGACCGCTTCCCGGGCGCCGAGATTCATCAGCGATACCGTTTCCCGGCCGTTGTTGCAGCAGATCTGCGCGACGGTCGCACCGTCGAGCCCGATCGATCGAAGGGCTGCTTCCATGGGGGGATCGAACCAGGAGAAGCCGGGATCCCCCGCAAACCCGTCTGTCAGACGTTTCCAGGACGGGGCGTCGCGGTGGAGTGGGGCGGAGGCGTCCCAAGCCCTGCGGTTGGCGGCGATCGCGTCGGCCGAGGATGGCGATGACATCGGCTGCTCCGCGTGATTCCGAGCGCATCGTACACGGCCGCCGCCGTAGCGGGGAAGGCGGCACGATCCGTCCGGAACCTTTGCCATGCGAGCCGTGTTGCCTGTTTTATGAGCGTCGCATTCGTCAAAGAGCCCGAGGGCGGGGAAGCATTCGAGAATCTGCCTGACCGGCCGATCTCGCCCCACACCAACTTCGTGACCCCGGAGGGCCTGGCCCAGATCGAGGCTGAGGTCGCGCGTCTGGAGAAAGAGGTCGCTTCGCTCGATCCGACCGACAAGGCCGAGGATTCCCGCATCGGGCGCGACCTGCGCTATTGGGCGGCCCGCAAGAACACCGCGCAACTCGTGGAGAGGAAGAGCGGCGATACCGTGCAGTTCGGCTCGACCGTCACGGTGCTGCGCGCGGACGATTCAGGCCAGGAGACCCGCCAGACCTTCCGCATCGTCGGCGAGGACGAGGCCGATCCGCACAAGGGCTCGATCTCCTACGTGGCACCGCTCGCCCGGGCGATCACCGGCAAGACGGTGGGCGACGTGGTCGAGGTGAACGGCCACGAGGTCGAGTTGGTCGAGATCCGCTGAGGCTCGTCCCGAGGGGGCGTACCGGCTGCACCGAAACGGTGTTCGGCAGCAATGCGAAGCCGCCGCGCCGATCTGGTTTTGCGCTGCCCCTCCTCGGCGCATCCAGCGTCAGTGGAATGCCACTCCGATCCAGCACGCGACCTCGCGACGTGCCCAGTGATTCGGTGCCGCTGTCGCTCCAGCGGGCCGGGACAACGGCGCGTCGTGCTTGCCGGGCGCCGATACTGCTCCGTGTCGCAGGCTCCCCACGGCCCCACAGCCACGCGTTGCCAGCCGTCGGATTCCGATACCGCTCAGACTCCCAGCCCCTCGAAGCGCGGCCGCAGGGGCAGGATCGCCTCCGCCATATGCTCCATGAAGACGCGCACCCGGGCGGCGTGGCGCAGGTCCGGATGCGTCAGCACCCAGAGATCGACCCCGAGATCGGGCTGCGGTCCCGACAGACGGCGCAGGGCCGGATTGGCATCGCCCGAGAAGCAGGGCAGGGGACCGATCCCGAGACCCGCCGCGACCGCGGCCTCCAGCCCCGTCACCGTGTTGATCCGCAGCCTGACGCGATCGGCCGCCGCCTGCGCGCCGACGAAGCGCGTGAACGTACCGCCGGCTACGGTCGGATCCGGACTGACCCAGGCCTCATCCGTGAGATCGCCGTAGTCGCGGTCGGCCCGGCCGTAGATGGCCCAGGCCACCGCGGCGAGGCGGCGTCCGACCAGGGTCTCGCTCGGATCGCGGCTCGCCCGGATCGCCACATCGGCATCCCGGCGCGACAGGTTGAGCGCCGCCTCGGCCAGGAGCAGCTCGATCCGGATGTCGGGATAGCGGGCGCCGAACTCCGCCAGGATCGGCATGAGCAACTCCACGGCGAGGCTCGTCGGCGCTGTCACGCGCAGCTCGCCGGAAGGTGTCTCGCTCCGGCCGGCCGCCCTGCGCTCGAACCGGGTGACGTCGGCTTCGATCCGGTTCGCCGCCTCGACCATAGCTTGGCCGCAGGGGGTCGGCACGTACCCGGTCCGCAGGCGCTCGAATAGCCGCGCCCCGAGCTTGGTCTCCAACGCCGTGAGCCGCCGGAAGGCGGTGGAGTGGTTGATCCCGAGCTGTGCCGCGGCCGCCGTCAGGCCGCCCCGCTCGGAGACGGCCTTGACGAAGCGGAACTCGTCCCAATCGAGCATGGCGATCCTTGCGTCTGCGCAAGGTAGGGTTTGCGCGGTAGGGCATTTTTGCAAGACGCGGAACGCGCGATGGAGACGGCTTCGCGTCGTCCGATGAGTCGGGCGGCCGTGTGAAACGCGAACCGGAGATCCCGACATGGCCAAGGTTCTGGTGCTGTACTACTCGACCTACGGACACGTGGAGCAGATGGCTTACGCCGTCGCCGAAGGGGCCCGCGAGACCGGGGCCGACGTGGTGGTCAAGCGCGTGCCCGAACTGGTGCCCGAGGAGGTCGCCCGGCAGAGCCACTTCAAGCTCGATCAGGCGGCCCCGGTCGCCACCGTCGACGAACTCGCCGATTACGACGCGATCATCTTCGGGACGCCGACCCGCTACGGCAACATGGCCTCGCAGATGAAGCAGTTCATCGACCAGACCGGCGGCCTCTGGATGAAGGGCGCTCTGGTCGGCAAAGTCGGCTCGGTCTTCACCTCCACGGCCTCGCAGCATGGCGGCCAGGAGACGACCCTGACGAGCTTCCACACGGTGCTGTTCCACCACGGCATGGTCGTGGTCGGGCTGCCTTACAGTTTCCAGGGGCAGGGCGGTGTCGAGGCCGTGAAGGGCGGCACACCCTACGGCGCCAGCACGATCGCGGACGGCGACGGCTCGCGCCAGCCGAGCCCCGTGGAGCTGGAGGGCGCCCGCTTCCAGGGCCGCCACGTCGCCGGCATCGCGGCCAAGCTGGCCTGAGGCTTTCAGCCAAGAAAAAAGGCTCGGATTGCTCCGAGCCTGAAAGGAAAAAGGCCATTGGGGGCTGAGAAGGCCTTCGTGATCAATAAACGGGCGGCGGAGAGGTCTGTTCCGCCGCTGGCGAAATAAATCGCATCCTGCCTCAACGGGGTGCGGCGGCCCGGGCCAGCCGGTCGCGGATCGCCTCGCCGAGCCCATCGGAGGGAACCGGCACCACCGCGATGGCGGCGGCGCCGGAAGCATCCAACGCCCGCAGCGCGCCGAACAGGCGCGCCGCCGCCTCCGCCAGGTCGCCGGCCGGGCTCAGGTTCAGCGCGGCACGGGCCCCGGCCAAGCCGGCCGGGTGTTCATCCCCGAACAGCAACACCGCCTCGCCGGGCTCGACAGACGTCGCATCGAGGCGGACCTGCGCCCGGGGCGCGTAGTGCGAGGCGAGCATGCCTGGGCCTGCCGGGTGGTCGGAATCGGCGGGATCAGCCCCCACCGGATCAAGGCCCAGGACCGCGCGGAGCGCTGCCCGGGTGATCCCGCCCGGCCGCAGCAGGCGCGGGACGCCGCCCAGGCAGGCTACGACGGTCGATTCAACCCCCACCGGCGTGTCGCCGCCGTCGAGCACCGCGGCGATCCGGCCGGCGAGATCATCGAGAACGTGGGAGGCCCGCGTCGGGCTCACCCGGCCCGAGCGGTTGGCCGAGGGCGCGGCCACCGGCCGGCCGACTTCGGACAGGAGCACCCGCGCCAGTGGATGCGCCGGCACCCGCAGGGCGACGCTCGGCAGGCCGGCGCGGGCGAGGTCGCAGACGCGCGTCCCTGGATCGGCCGGCACCACCAGGGTCAGGGGGCCCGGCCAGAAGGCTTCCGCCAGACGGCGCGCCAAACCGTCGAACAGGCCCTCTGCGAGGGCCGCGTCCATATCCGGCAGATGCGCAATCAGCGGGTTGAAGCGCGGCCGTTCCTTGGCGGAGAAGATCCGCGCCACGGCGGCGGGATCGGTCGCGTCCGCTCCGAGGCCGTAGACCGTCTCGGTCGGGAAGGCCACGAGGTCGCCCGCCCGCAGGAGTGCCGCCGCCTCGGCGAGGCCGGCCGTGTCGGGGTCGAGCCGCCGGGTCGCGGCCGGGACCGTTGACCCGGGATCGTTCATGGGGGAAGCCGTCTCAGAGACAGGGGCACGGCGCGCGCCTATTCTCGGGCCGCCGTAGACCCGGGACGCGGGCGCGGTCAAACCCGCGCCCGAGAACGGGCGGGCCGCCGCCCAGGGAGGATCGTCATGAGCTACCGCGCGCCAGTCCCGGAGATGCTGTTCACCCTCCAGCACGTGGCCGGGCTCGACGCGGTCGATCCTGAGGATGCCGAGGCGATTCTCTCCGAGGCCGGGCGGATCGCCGCCGGCGTGCTCGCCCCGCTCAACCGGGTCGGCGACCGGCACGGTACGCCGTTCGCAGAGGGGCGCGTCACCACCCCGCCGGGCTGGCGGGAGGCCTACCGCACCTTCACGGAGGGCGGCTGGAACGGTCTCTCGGCGGAGGCGGATCACGGCGGGCAGGGGCTGCCGAAGCTGATCGAGGCCGCCTGCACCGAGATGTGGAACGGCGCCAACCTCGCCTTCGGCCTCTGCCCGCTGCTGACCCAGGGGGGCATCGAGGCGCTGGCGGCCCACGGCTCTGACGACCTGAAGGCGCGCTACCTCGAGAAGCTGGTCTCGGGCGAATGGCCCGCCACCATGAACCTGACGGAGCCGCAGGCCGGCTCCGACCTCGCCCTGCTGCGGACCCGGGCCGTCCCGGCCGGCGACGGCACCTACAGGATCACAGGATCCAAGATCTACATCACCTACGGCGAGCACGACCTCGCCGACAACATCGTCCACCTCGTCCTGGCCCGGCTGCCGGACGCGCCGGCCGGAACCCGGGGCATCTCCCTGTTCCTCGTGCCGAAGGTACTTCCCGATGGCACCCGCAACGACCTGCGCTGCTCCGGCGTCGAGCACAAGCTCGGCATCCACGCCTCGCCGACCTGCTCGATGGCGTTCGGCGACCAGGGCGGTGCCACCGGCTGGCTGATCGGCCAGGAGAACAAGGGGCTGGCCTGCATGTTCACGATGATGAACGCGGCCCGCCTCAATGTCGGCCTCCAGGGCGTCGGCGTTGCCGAGGCCGCGACCCAGCGGGCCTTGGCCTATGCGCAGGAGCGCCGGCAGGGGAAGGCCATCGGGGCCGCCGAGGCGACGAGCCCGATCGTCGCGCATCCCGACGTGCAGCGGATGCTGCTGACCATGAAGGCCTACACGGCCGCCGCCCGGGGCATCTGCTACCTCACCGCCGCCGCCCTCGACGCCTCGAAGGGTGCTGAGGGGCAACCCGCCCTCGACCGGGCCTCCCTGCTGACGCCGGTGGCCAAGGCGTTCTCGACGGACCTCGCCAACGAGGTGACCTCCCTCGGCGTGCAGGTCCATGGCGGCATGGGCTTCGTGGAGGAGACCGGCGCGGCGCAGCTGATGCGCGATGCCCGGATCCTCGGCATCTACGAGGGCACCAACGGCATCCAGGCCATCGACCTCACCGCCCGCAAGCTGCCGCTGAACGGCGGCGCCACGGCGCGTTCGCAGATCGCCTGGATGCGCCGGGCGGCCGAGGGCCTGCTGAAGGCGGGGGACCCGGCCTTCGGTCACATGGCGGCGCGGCTGCGGGACGGGATCGGCAGCCTCGACCGGGCGACGAGCCATCAGCTCGCGGCGCTCGCCTCCAACCGACCGGAGAACGCCCTCGCGGGGGCGACCCCGTATCTGCGCCTGTTCGGCCTCGTGCTCGGCGGCGCCTGCCTCGCCCGCAGCGCGCTGGCGGCCGCGGCCGCCCGGAAGGCGGGCGAGACCGATCCGGCCCACGCCGCCCGCATCGCGCTCGCGCGCTTCTACGCCGAGAACCTCCTGGTGGCCGCCTCCGGGCTGGAGCAGAGCGTGGTCGCAGGCGGCGCCTTCACGGACGAAGCCGGGATGGCGCTGGCAGTCTGAGGGGCCGCCGGAGCCGCAGGCATATCGCGCTGGCTCCGCCCTGCGGCACGATGTTCAATGCCCGCGATTCGTCCCCCGGCCGGGCCGTGGCCGCCCGGCCGTGGGAGACGATCGGGTCGGGGAGCCGACAGGGGGTGGGCATGAATTTCGACAAGCAGCGGCGTCTCGTCGAGCGCCTGCTGGAGCGGACACGTGCGGGGGAGCTGGTCTGGCAGGAAAGTATCCGGCCGGACGTGTTCCAGGCTGCCTTTCAGAACAGCAGCGTGCAGATCAAATCGGTCGATGACGGGCGCTTCACCGAGTTCCACGTCTCGATCATCGATGCCATCGGCCGGATCGTCGACGATTTCGGGCGCGATGAGCTCGATCGCGACAGCCCGCGCCAACCAGGGTCGTGGTCGCGCGCCCTGGAGGAGCTCTACGCCCTGGCGCGTCGGAGCGCGTTGCGGGCGGATGACGCGATCGACAGTATACTGGCTGAAATCGAATAGGGATCGGATCCGGACGCCGCCATGCAGACGATCATCATCAGCGACCTGGAGGGCGGCGTCCGCCTGATCACCCTGAACCGCCCGGAGAAGAAGAACGCGCTCACGGGCGCGATGTACGACGCCATGCGGGAAGCCCTGGCCCAGGCCGATGCGTCGGACCAGATCGGCGCTGTCGTGTTCGCCGGGCAGCCCGGCATGTTCAGCGCCGGCAACGACCTCGCCGATTTCATGAGCGGAGCTGGGGACGGGTTCAGTGCCTCGCCGGCTCTGGCCTTCATCCGCCAACTGGCCCGCACGCGCACCCCGATGGTGGCGGCAGTCGACGGGATCGCGGTGGGGATCGGCGCGACGCTCTGCCTGCATTGCGACCTCGTCTATGCCAGCCCGGCGGCGCGGCTGCGCATGCCGTTCGTGGAACTCGGCCTCGTGCCGGAGGCGGCGTCGAGCTACCTGCTGCCCCTGCGGGTCGGGCGGCTGCGGGCGACCGAGTTGCTGCTCCTGTCCCGGCCGCTGGAGGCCGACGAGGCGCAGGCGCTCGGACTCGTCAACGCGGTTCTCCCGGCCGACATGCTGGTGGAGCAGGCCGTCGCCCAGGCGACCAAGCTGGCCGCCCTGCCGCGCGGGGCGCTCGCCGCCTCCCGGGCGCTGATCCGGGGCGATCAGGCCCAGGTCGAGGCGGCCCTGGAGGCCGAGGCCAAGGCGTTCGACGCGCAGCTGCGCTCGCACGAATCCCAGGAGCGGCTCGCAGCCTTCCTCAACCGCGCCAAGCCTGCCTCGGCGTGAGCGCGCCCGATCTGTCGCACAAGATCTGCCTGGTTGCGGGCGCCTCGCGGGGCGTCGGCCGGGGGCTGGCCCGGGCGCTCGGCGAGGCGGGCGCCACCGTGATCGTCACCGCCCGGTCCAGCGAGACCGGCGCGCGGACCGAGATGCGCTCGGAATCAATCGAGGACACCGCCCGCATGGTCGATGAGGCCGGCGGGCGCGGCCATCACTATCTCTGCGATCACCGCTCTGAGCGCGCCACGGACGCAATGATGCACTGGGTGCTCCGCCGGTTCGGTCGGATCGACGTGGCGGCCTGCAGCGTCTGGGGCGGCAACGAGGGCTATGACGGCGAGCGCTATCCGGACGGGGCCGGCTGGGGCACGCCGTTCTGGCGCCGTTCCGCCGAGCCCTATCTCGGCTTCCTCGAAGCCGGTCCTTTGCCGGCTCTGCTCCTGGCCCGCGCCGTGGCCCCCGCCATGGTGGCGGCGCGCTCCGGGCTGATCGCGCTGGTCTCGTTCGGGACCGAAGAGTACCTCGGCGATATTTTCTACGACTCGGCCAAGGCCGCCACCAACCGGCTGGCGCTCGCCTTCGCCCGGGAACTCGCGCCACACGGCGTCACGGCGCTCGGCCTGTCGCCGGGCTACGTCGCCACCGAGCGGGCGCGCGATCTCGGTCAGGACGCGCTCGCCACCGAGGGGCCGCTCTATGCCGGCCGGGCGCTCGCCGCACTGGCTGCCGATCCAGACATCGCGAGCCGGGCCGGCGCGGTTCTGCACGCGGGCGATCTCGCGCGGGTCTATGGCTTCACGGACGCGGACGGCACGCAACCCGAGCGATTCCGGGTCGGACCGTGACCCTCCCCGAGGCTGCGGCTGTCGCCGAAATGGCGCAACCCCCGGGCAAGAGGGCTGGATTCGCCGTCGACGCGCGGGAGGGGGTTGATTCGCAGCGTCCGGACGGGCGTCCTGTCGACCGCACCGGTCGGGATTGTTGCGGCAGCGAAAAACGGCCTCAATTCGCCCGCAAGTGAGGAGCGCGCCTGCACCTGCACTGATTCCTCCCGGGGCCGGACAGCGCGCGTGAATAGAGGGAAACTGGCATGTCGCAAGCGAACACGGCCCCGCGCGTGCTGATGGTGTTCCCGAAATTCTACGAAAACTCCATGTGGAACTTCAAAGAGGCCATGGAGATCCAGGGCGCCCGTGCCCCGGCGCCGCCGCTCGGCCTGATCACGCTCGCCGCGATGCTGCCGCCAGCTTGGCAGGTGACCCTGGTCAACCGCAACTGCGAGGAAGTCACGGACGACCAGATCCGCGCGGCCGACCTCGTGATGACCGGCGGCATGCTGCCCCAGGAGCCGGACTGCCTGGTCGTCATCGACAAGTGCGTGGCGCTCGGCACCCCGGTCTGCGTCGGCGGCCCGGCGCCGACCTCGACGCCGGAGGTCTACGACAAGGCGGATTTCCTCGTGCTCGGCGAGGCCGAAGGCATCCTCGATAAATTCGTGGCCGCCTGGGAATCCGGGGCGCGCCGCGGCCGGCTCACGGCGGAGAAGTTCAAGGCCGACGTCACCAAGAGCCCGATCCCGCGCTTCGACCTGCTGACCTTCAGCCACTACCTCTACATCGGCGTCCAGTTCTCGCGCGGCTGCCCGTTCACCTGCGAGTTCTGCGACATCATCGAACTCTACGGCCGCGCCCCGCGGACCAAGACCACGCCGCAGATGCTGGCCGAGCTCGACCGGCTGTACGGCCTCGGCTACCGGGGCCATGTCGATTTCGTCGACGACAACCTGATCGGCAACAAGAAGGCGATCAAGCTGTTCCTGCCGCATCTGATTCAATGGCAGGCGGATCACGGCTACCCGTTCAAGTTCTCCACCGAGGCCTCGCTCAACCTCGCGGATGACGAGGAACTGCTCGGGATGATGCGGGACGCGAATTTCTTCGCCCTGTTCACCGGGATCGAGACGCCCGACGAGGCGACGCTGATCCAGACCCAGAAGAAGCAGAACACCAAGCGCTCGATCGCCGACAGCGTGCACAAGCTGTACGAGCACGGGATGTTCGTCACCGCCGGCTTCATCGTCGGCTTCGACACCGAGCAGGACAGCATCTCCAAGGCGATGTCGCTCTGCATCAGCCAGACCGGCATCCCGATCGCGATGGTCGGCCTGCTCTTCGCCCTGCCGAACACGCAGCTCTCGCGCCGCCTGCGCAAGGAGGGCCGGCTCTACGAGAATTACGCGGCGACCACCGCCGATCAGGGCGACCAGTGCACCCAGGGTCTCAACTTCGTGACCCTGCGCCCGCAGCGCGACGTGCTGGCCGATTATCGGGACGTCCTGCAGGAGGTCTACGACCCGGTGAACTTCTTCGACCGGGTCCGCGTCGTGGCCCGGCGGGTGAAGCGGCCGAAATTCGCGGCCCAGAAGCTCAACTGGGGCCACATCGCTCACGACCTCTGGTCGCTGGCCCGCGTGTGCTGGCGGATGACCGTGCGGCGGCCCGAACTCGCCAAGCACTTCTGGAGCGTGTTCCTCGAGACCGCACGCCACAATCCGGCGGCCCTGGAGGCGGTGGTCACCAACATGGTGATCTACCTGCACGTCTATCCGTTCTCGCGCTACGTCATCCGTGAGATCAACGGCCGGATCACCGAGCTCGACGCCGGCCGCTGGGTGCAGCCGCCGGTCCTGGCCCCGGAAGCCGAGGGCTGCGGCAAGGCGGCGCCGGTGGGCAAGGTGGTGGCGAAGGCCGAGGTGAAACACCTCGCCGCGGTGGCGTGACGGGTTGCCGGCGTGGGCGGGATCCCGCCACGCCGCCCTTGCCGCCGTTCCCCGTAAACCTTAGCTGACCCCCGCGAGGCCACGTCCTCCCCCCGTCTGGCGGGGCACAAGCCCGGGACGGCCCGGCCCTTTCAGGAGGGCCGCCATGCCCTGGATCTATCTCGTCACCGCGGGTGTGCTGGAGGTCGTCTGGGCCTTCGCCATGAAGCAGTCGGACGGTTTCACACGCCTCTGGCCGACCGCACTCATGGCCGTGGCGATGGCCGGCAGCGTGGGCTTCCTGGCGCTTGCCATGCGCACGCTGCCCCTGGGCACCGCCTACACGATCTGGACCGGCATCGGCGCCGTCGGCGCGTTCCTCGTCGGCATCACGGTGCTCGGCGAGGCGGCGAACGCCACGCGGATCCTCGCGGCCGGCCTGATCGGCTCGGGGCTTGTGCTGATGAAGCTCTCGAGCCCAGGTTGAGCCCTGCACCAGGGCGGCTGCCGTGCGCGCAGGCCCTCAGGCCGCCCGCACCGTCGCCAGGAACGTGTCGATCTCCCGACGCAGCTCGGCGGATTGTTCGGACAGGCTCGCCGCTGACATGAGCATCCGCGTGGCGGCCGTGCCGGTCTCGTCGGCGGCCTGCGCCACCGAATCGATCGTGCCCGTGACCGCGCCCGTGCCGGTGGCCGCCTCCGCGACGTTGCGGGCGATCTCCCGGGTCGCCGCGCCCTGCTCCTCGACGGCGGCCGCGATCGAGGTCGCCACGTTGTCGATCTCGCGGATCCGCGCCGCGATGCCGTCGATCGCATGGACGGTTTGACCCGTTGCCCCCTGGATGCGCCCGACCTGCCCGGAGATCTCCCCGGTTGCCCGGGCGGTCTGCTCGGCGAGCTGCTTCACCTCGGCGGCAACCACCGCGAACCCCTTGCCGGCCGCGCCAGCCCGGGCAGCCTCGATCGTGGCGTTCAGCGCCAGCAGGTTGGTCTGGCCGGCGATGTCGGTGATCAGCCGCACCACGTCGCCGATCCGGCCGGCCGCGGCGCTCAGTTCCTGCACGAGGCTGCCGGTCTCGCCGGCCTGGACCACCGCGCCCCGGGCGAGCTCGGCCGAGCCGTCCACTTGGCGGCTGATCTCCTGGACCGAGGCGCCGAGCTCCTCGGCCGCCGCCGCCACGGTGCCGACATGCTGCGCCGCTTCCTGCGCGGCGCCGGCCACCGTCGCCGAGCGCGCGGCCGTGTGGATGGCGGTGCTCGACATCGCCTCGGCATCGGCGCGCAGGCCGAGCGCGGCGTCCGACACCCGCGCCAGCACGCCGCCGACCGCGACCTCGAAGGATTCGGCCATGGCGTGGACGGCGCGGCGGCGCTGGGTCTCGGCATCCTGGCGGGCGAGGGCAGTGTCCCGCTCCAGCGCGCGGCTGCGGATGAGGTTGTCCTTGAACACCTGAACGGCGGCCGCCATCGCGCCGATCTCGTCGCGCCGGCCCGTATGGGGAACTGCCACACGCTCGTCGCCGTCGGCGAGCCGCCCCATCGCGCCGGTCATGCGCGCGATGGGGCGGGCGATCCCGAACACGGCGAACAGCATCGCGGCGGCGGCGACTGCGAGGCCGACCACGGTGGCGGCGAGCGCGATGAGCTTGGCCCGCGTGGCCTCCCGCACGGTCTCGGCGACATTGGCCTCCGTCTGGGCGCGCGCCGAGGCGATCGTCTCGGTGAGGCTCGCCACGGCCGCGTCGTTCTGGGCTCCTGTCGCGGGGTTCAGCACCAGCGCGAGGGCGCCGGGCTGATCGCCGGCGATCATCAGCTCGACCACTTGGAGCTGGATATTCTGATAGGCGTTCCAGGCGGTGGTGAAGCGCTCGTAGATCGCCTGATCCGCCGGCTTCGTCAGCCGGCTCTGGAAGGATTGGCGCAGGTCGGAGAGGGCCCCGAGCGTGTCAGTGAGCGCGGTCTGGTTCTTGTCCAGGGCCGCCATATCGGGCGAGGCGACCGCGAGCCTGTAGAGGTTCAGCCGCGCATCCCGGACGGCCTTTCCGAGGGATTCGGCGAGGTTCTGGGTGGGCAGCGCCCGCTCCGAGACCGCGATCGCGTTCGCCTCGATCTCCGACAGGGCCGTGACGCTGGCGATACCCTGCCCGACAGCGGCGAGGGCGAGCAGTCCGATCGCGCCGGAGAGAACGGCCTTGAGGGAGAAACGCATCGAAGCTTCCGTCTTCGCGGCGGTGCCGCGCCTTCAGGACGCGTATTCTCCGATAAAAATCTTAATCTTTTGCCGATCGGGACCGGAACTATCCCTAAAGCCACTTCTTCCATCGGAAGAAGAAGTACGGAAATACCGCGGCCACGACCATCATGACCAGGGCCATGGGGTAACCGTACGGAAGGTCCAGCTCCGGAATGGACTTGAAATTCATGCCGTAGATCGAGGCGATCAGGGTCGGCGGCATGAAGACAACGGCCATGACCGAGAACAGCTTGATGATGTTGTTCTGCTCAAGGTTGACGAGGCCGAGGGTCGCGTCGAGCAAAAATTGAATTTTGTTGTTGAGGAAGGTGGCGTGCTCCTCCAGGGATTGAAGATCCCGCAGGGTCGAGCGGACATCCTCCCGCAGGTCGCGCGGTGCCTTGTTGGTCCGGTAGGTCGCCGACAACGAGAGCAGGATCCGCTCCATCGAGACGAGGCTCTCGCGCTGCTTCGAGATCAGGTCGCCGTGCCGGCCCAGCGCGCGCAGCGTGTCCTGCAGGGCGGTGTTGCGGGCGGACGGGTCTTCCTGCACCTCGAAGATCTTGCCCGAGAGGCGGTCGATCCGCTCGCCCTGGAGCTGGAGCACGTCGGCGGCGCGGTCGATCACCGCCTCGATCAGGCCCGCCAGGATCGACTCGCCGGAGGGCGCCGAGGTGCTGCCGTTGCCCATCGAGCGGCCGGCGCGCTGGGTGTACATCCGGAAGGCCTGCGGCTCCTCGTGGCGCACGGTCACGAGGCGGTTGCCCCGCAGGATGAAGGTGATGCCGGCAAGCCCCGGTTCCTCGGAATCGCTCACCTTCGAGAGCACCCGCCCGGTCATGTAGCGGGCACCCTCCTCGACGTAGAGCAGCTCGGACGGCTCGATGTCCTTCATCTCCTCGCGGGTCGGCACCTCGATGCCCGCAAAGGCCTCGACCTTCATCTCCTCCTCGCGACTCGGGCGGATCAGATCGAGCCAGACGGTATCCTCGGGGATCGTGTCCTGGAGGTCGACGACGCGGCGTTCAAGCTGCGTGGATCCGGCGCCTTGGGCGGGATGGTGGATGAAGATCACGAACAGGTCTCGGGTGCAGGACGGTCACGGGACAGCGCTGGGTTTTATCCGCATCCGGCACGGCGACTCCCGGCGCAAGCTGCGCCGTGGGTGTGGCCGTGTTTTCTGACACTTCCGTGACATTGCCGCCCGGTTCCGGGATTCACCGCCGGACCGGAGCGGCCTGCGCAAACGCGGCCCCGCACCGGCCACCGTGGAGGCCGGCCTAATTGCAACCGTCGCAGATGCTGTTGTCGATCTTGTCGGTGAGGGCCCGCTCGCGTCGCTCTTGCCGGCGGGACGGGACCTCACCGGGGCCCATGGAGGTGCCCGGCGGCTTGGTCACACCGTATTGGTTCGTGTTCGGCGCCGTGATGGTCGAGGCGGGGCCGCCGCCGGTACCGGTCTGGTCGGGCGCGACGGTCTGCGCCGCCAGCGAGCCGGGCAGGACAAGGCTCAGGGCGGCAAGCGCCAGCGGGCGCAGGGATCCTCGGTGCATGGCCATCTCCAATCGCCGAGAGAACGTGAGACTCCTCCGCAGGTTGCGTGCCTCACCGACGGGACGCGGGGCGCCGGAACACGCCGACCATCTCGACATGTCCCGCGTGGCGGAACTGATCGACCGGCGTGACGCCCTCCAGCCGGTAGCCGCCGGCCACGAGGGTGGCGGCGTCGCGGGCGAACGTGCCGGCATCGCAGGCGATGCCGACCACCAGCGGCACCCGGGATGCGGCGAGCTGGCGGGCCTGGGCCTCCGCGCCGGCCCGGGGCGGATCGAACACCACCGCGTCGAAAGCATTGAGTTCGAGGGGCAGCAGCGGGCGGCGGAACAGGTCGCGGCGCTCGGTCGTGATTTGCCGGAGGCCTGTCGCCGCGCGAGCGGCCCGGTCGAGGCCGGCGAGGGCCGCCGCATCAGATTCCACGGCGTGGACCGCGGCGCGCCCGGCCATCGCGAGGCTGAGGGGCCCGCAGCCCGCAAACAGGTCGGCGACGCGGCGCAGGCGGGGTCCGAGGGCGGCCAGAGTCAGCTCCGTGAGGACCGCTTGTCCGGCCGCGGTGGCCTGGAGGAAGCCGCCGGGCGGCGGGTACAGGCGCGTGTCGCCGCCGGTGACCGAGACCGGCTCGGCCTCCATCAGGCGCTCGCCGTGGAGCGACAGACGTGCGAGCCCGAGTTCGCCCGCGACCCGTACCAGGGCGGCGCCCACGCCCGCACTGACGGGACCGTGGCCCCGCAGGTCCACGTCGAGGCCCTGGTCGGTGGCGGTGACGGCCACGTCGAGCGGTTTGCGGCCGTGGCCGAGGGGGGCGGCGAGGCGGCGCGCCACCTCGGGTGCCGGCTGCAGCGCCGGCACGGTGATCGGGCAATGGTCGATCGGCACCAGCGCGTGGCTGCGCGCCGCCATCAGGCCGGCTTCGGCCCGGCCCTCGACGGCGCGGACGTGCAGCGTGAGCCGCCGCCGCCCGGCCCCGTGGGCATCGATGGCTGGTTCGGGCGTCACGGCGAGCCCGGCCTGCGACAGGGCCTGCGCGACGAGACCGCGCTTCCAGACGAGTTCGGACGGACGGGCGAGGTGCTGCGTCCGGCAGCCGCCGCAGCGCATGACGTAGGGGCAGAACGGCGCGACGCGGTCGGGGGAGGCCTGCTCGATGCCGAGGAGCTCGGCGCGGCGCCCCTCGCGCCGGATCGTGACGCGCTCGCCGGGCAGCGCATCGGGGACGATGGTCCCGTCCTCCGCGATGCCGTCGCCCCGGGCGCCGAGATCCCGGATCGTCACCGTCTCGCTCAGGGTCTCGCTCACGAAAACCTCGCGCCGATCAGGAATTCGACATTGCCGTCGCCGCCGGTCACCGGCGAGGCGATCAGGCCCAGGATCGCGGCGCCGAGCCGCTCCAGCTCGCCGCGCACGGAGGCGCAGACCTCCGCGTGGACGGCAGGATCGCGCACGAGGCCGCCCCGGCCGATCCGATCGCGGCCGGCCTCGAATTGCGGCTTGATCAGTGCGACGAGGCTCGAGCCCGGTGTCAGGAGCGCCGGCAGCACAGGCAGCACGAGGCGCAGGCCGATGAAGCTGACATCGACGCTCGCGAGGTCCGGGCGCGGTGTCAGCGCTGCCGGATCGAGGCCGCGGATGTCCGTGCCCTCCCGGTTCGTCACGCGCGGATCGGCCGCGAGCCTGGAATGGAGCTGCCCCCGGCCGACATCGACCGCATGGACGTGGCGCGCGCCCCGGGTCAGCAGCACATCGGTGAAGCCGCCGGTCGAGGCGCCGACATCGAGGGCGACGCGGCCCGCCGGATCGAGGCCGAACGCGTCGAGCGCCGCCGCCAGCTTGAGGCCGCCGCGGGAGGCGTAAGGATGCTCGGCGACGGCCTCGACCCGGGCCCCCGGTTCGATCTGCTCCGAGGCGCGCGCGAGCGGCCGGCCATCGACGCGCACCTTCCCGGCCCGGATCGCGGCCTGCGCCCGGGCCCGGCTCTCGAAATGGCCGTGCTCAACGAGGAACAGATCGGCGCGCCGCGCCGACGTGGTGTGGTCCGGTATGGTCCGGTCGGAGGTCATCAGGGCTTCGTGCGGTCCCGGCAGATCTGCGGCATAGGTTCCCGCGCCCGGCCCTGTCGATGGCCGGCGCGCTTCCTACCTAGACCGGGCCTGACAGGAGAGCCACCGCATGATTCGTACCCTGCCGCTGCTCGCAGTGCTCGCCACCGTCGCCGCGGGCGGCGCCCACGCCCAGGAGCCGCCGAAGGAGGCCGCCAAGGCCGCCGAGACCTTCTCGGCGCCGATCAAGAACGCCAAGGGCGACACGATCGGCTCGCTGGCGATCCGCGACGGCGCCAACGCCCTGGTGCTGCGCGTCGCGCTCCAGGCCGGCGCCCTGTCGCCCGGCTGGCACGGCCTGCATTTCCACGCCGTCGGCGACTGCTCCGATCCGAAGTTCATGAACTCCAAGGCGCACGTGAACCACGATCAGAGCAAGCACGGCCTGCTCAACCCGGACGGGCCCGACGAGGGCGACCTGCCGAACCTCTATGTGGCGCAGGACGGCTCCGCCAACGCCGAGGTCTGGAGCGAGACCCCGCTCAACGGCGAGGGCGGCCTGAAGGACGGGGATGGCTCGGCGCTGATCATCCACGCCAACGAGGACGACCACACCAGCCAGCCGATCGGCGGCGCCGGCGACCGGGTCGCCTGTGCGGTGATCAAGTAACCGGGTTTTCGATCACCGCCTGGGGCGAGGGCATCGCGGGCGGGATCGGCCGCGGGCGGCCGGCCTCGTCGATCGCCACGAAGGTGAGGGTGGCCTGCGTCACCCGCTCCCGGACCTGGGTGCAGAAACGCCGCGCCCAGGCCTCGACTTCGATCTTCATCGAGGTCCGGCCGACATGCGAGACCCGGGTGTAGACGCAGAGCACGTCGCCGACCCGGACCGGCCGGATGAACGTCATGGCGTCGAGCGCAACCGTGACGACACGGCCCTGCGCCCGGTCGACCCCCGCGATGCCGCCGGCCTGATCCATCTGTGACAGGACCCAGCCGCCGAAGATGTCACCATTGGCGTTGGTGTCGGCCGGCATCGCGATGGTGCGGACCGTGAGGTCGCCTTTGGGCAGGTCGTCTTTGGACAGATCGGTCTCCGGGGGCGGCGTCACGCTCGCGGCCGATGAGATCCCGACGTGCTGCATGCCGTCCACCCCGTCCGTCGCGCGCCGTCAGACCAGAAGGCCGGCGAGCTTGAGCCCGGCCGCCAGCAGGATGGCGGCCCCGCTCAGGATGCATTCGAGCGGGATCGATTGCCAGAGGTCCGGCGTCGCCGTTGCGGGCTCGGCGCTTTGCGCAAGATCGTTCATCGGGAATCCTCCCGGGCCGGCCGATCTGTCGCCGCCGGTCCCGTTGCCTGCATCATACCGCATGGCCGTCCCAGGCGCATCCCGAATCGGGGCATGAAAAACCCGGCGGCTCAGGGAGCCGCCGGGTCGGTCAAGCGCGGCTGCGCTTAGTAGAAGAACCGCCGACGGTAATAGTGGCGACGGAAGTAGGGCCGCGGGCCGTAGAAACGGCGGCCGTAGAACCGGCGACCGTAGTAAGGACGACGGTAAAAGGGCCGCGGGCCGTAGAAGCGGCGACGGTAGTAGTACTGGGCCTTCTCAGTCACCGCCGGGGCGGCAGTGGCCGGAAGGGCGAGGCCCGGACCGATCGGCGCGGCGGACGCGCCCTCCGGCGCCGCGGCCGCGAAGCCTAGCACCAGCAGGGCCGCGAGCAGGAATTTCCTCAGCACGGTCTCGACTCCCTTGAGTGATTGCGTCTTGGACGACGAACCGCACGGGAAGCGAGAGCCACCGCCCGGTCCGAAACGCTGCAACGCGTGGGCGAGGCGAAGCGTTGCAGCGTAACCACTGCTGAGTTCCGGACAGGGTTCATCGCGCGTTGAGGACTTGGTGCTCAGGCGATCTTCGTCGTCATGTCCTCGATGCGCGCCTCGGCGCTTTGCCGCACGAGGGCGATGCCGTGTTCGCAATCCTCGCGGCGGACATAGCCCTCACCCGACTCGGCGATCACCTCGCCGTTGCGCGCCCGCAGGCGCCAGCGCCACTCACCCTTCGCGTCCCGGTAGAGTTCGAACCGCATGATCCCGGCCCCCTGACAATCCGCTGGATCAGATGGGTTGCCGGGCCCGGAAGGGAAGGCGTCCGCCGCAGGGCGGGACGCCAAGGCCGGACGCCGAGGCGGGATGCGGGACAGCCATGACGCTCCCCCGCACGCGGTTCAATCCGCTTACTTCGCCTTGTCGGCGATGCCCTTGAGGCCGGCCTCGTAGACGCCCGCGATCGCCTCCTTGGCCTTGTCGTCCGGAGCGCCCTTGGCCTTGAAGGTGCCCGTCCACGTCACCTTCGAGCCGTTGCCAGCCTTCGCCACCATGATGGTCGAGTGGTAATCGGTGACGGGCAGCGGGCCTTCCAGGATCGTGTAGGTGTAGTCCATCTTCTTGTCGCTGCGGGACTCTTCCTCCTCGACGATCGTGCCGCCACCCTTCAGGCTGAGGGTGCGGACATCCTTGCCGCCCTTCTTGGACAGGGCGCATTTCTCGATCACCGGGTGCCAGTCGCCGATCCCGCAGAATCCGCCGATGGTCTTCCAGACCGTCTCCGGCGAAGCCGCGACATCCGCGGTTTTCGTGACTTCGAGGGCCAGAGCCGGTGAGAGCGACGCCACGACGAGGGCGGCGGCCGGGATGATAATCCTGAGCATGAGGCGTTTTCTCCGATCATTGGTTTGCGGGCCTTCTGGCCGGCGCGATCAACTAGCGCGCGATTGAGCTGCTACGAGAGCAACCTTCAGATCCTCACGGATCTGTGAGTCCAAAAAAACAGCCGCCCGGGACGGCTTCGTCCCGGGCGGCTGTTTCGCATCAGCGATGTCGTGGTGGTGTCAGGAGCGAGGCGCCCGCTCCAGCCATCCGATGTTGCGGCCTTCGCCGCCGCCACCGCCGTTCCGCGGACGGGCTTCAGCCCGCTGGGGCCGGCCGTCGCGGTTCGGGCGGCCCTGGTTCGGGCGCTCCCCCTGCGGCCGGGCCGGCCGGTCGGCGCGGGCCTCGCGACCCTGCGGGGCGGGACCGCGGTTGTCATTGCGCCCGTCGGTCCGCCCGTCCTGGGGACGACCCTGCCGGGGCGCGCCCTGGCCGCCGAAGCCGCGGCCGCCCTCGGGCCGGCCCTGCTGGGGACGACCCTGCTGCGGCCGGGACCGCTGGCCCGGACGGCCGCCGCCGGGGCGCTGCTGCTGCCGCTCGGGCCGGCGCTCCTCCTCGCGGGCGATCTCGGCTGCCTCCTGGCGCGAGGGCGGGTTGAAGCCCTCGGGGAAACCCGCCACCGGCACCTTCTGGCGGGTGATCCGCTCGATGTCGCGCAGGTAGGCCTTCTCCTCGTCGTTGCAGAACGAGATGGCGAGCCCGTCGGCGCCGGCGCGGGCGGTGCGGCCGATCCGGTGGACGTAGCTCTCCGGCACGTTCGGCAGGTCGAAGTTGACCACGTGGCTCACACCCTCGACGTCGATGCCGCGGGCCGCGATGTCGGTGGCGACCAGAACCCGGCAGGAGCCGTCCTTGAAGGCGGCCAGCGCCCGCTCGCGCTGGGGCTGGCTCTTGTTGCCGTGGATCGCGGCGGCCGCGATGCCGACCTTGTCGAGGCCGCGCACCACCCGGTCCGCCCCGTGCTTGGTGCGGGTGAAGACGAGCACGCGCTCGATCGCCGGATCGCGCAGGATGTGCCCGAGCAGCGCCTGCTTGGCGCCGGTATGGACGAAGATCACCTGCTGCTCGACCCGCTCGGCCGTGGTGGCGACGGGCGTCACCGCGACCTGGACCGGGTCTTTGAGGTACTGGCTCGCGAGGCCGGCGATGTTCTTCGGCATGGTGGCCGAGAAGAACAGGCTCTGGCGCTTCTCAGGCAGCATCTTCACGATGCGCTTGAGGGCATGGATGAAGCCGAGATCGAGCATCTGGTCGGCCTCGTCGAGGACGAGGATCTCGACACCTTCGAGCGTCAGGGAGCGGCGGTCGACGAGGTCGATCAGCCGGCCCGGGGTGGCGACGAGGATGTCGACCCCCGGTGCCAGCGCCCGCTCCTGGCGGCTGATGGTGACGCCGCCGAACACGACTGTGGTGGTGTAGTGCAGGTGGCGGCCGTAATCGGTGAACGACTCGGCGATCTGGTTGGCGAGCTCGCGGGTCGGCGAGAGCACCAGCACCCGGCAGCCGCGGCGCGGGGCGCGGCGGTCCGAGAGCGAGAGGCGGTGCAGGATCGGCAGCGCGAAGGCCGCGGTCTTGCCAGTGCCGGTCTGGGCGATGCCGCAGAGGTCGCGGCCCGTCATGGCCGGCGGGATCGCCTGGGCCTGGATCGGGGTCGGCGCGACGTAGCCGGCCTCGCTGAGCGCCCGCAGAACAGGCTGGGCAAGGCCGAAATCGGTGAATTGGGTCAAGGATGTATCCGATGCAGCAGGAGCGGCCGGGCGCCTCGCGGTGCGAGCGGTGCCGTGTTCGGGCCGGTCCGTTGGCAGGGGGCAGCCCGCGTGATGGGGCGGCCCGGGTGCATGCACGTTATGAAGAGGGGGGCCGGATCACGCCGGAAGGCGCCCGATCCGTCACGCAGCCCCCTCAAGCGGGCCATGGCGGCCGCTGACGCTGCATCGCCGATATGCGGGTGTGCAGCTGCGAAGTCAATGCAGCGCGGCCGGCTCCGGCGCATGGCACCGCCCCCATAGGCGCACGGCTCGATCGAGGCCGGGCCGCCCGAACCACTGCCCGGGAGGGGTGGTACAGGGGCGCGGCGCGGTCCCGAGGATTGGCCATCCTCCGCCCAGTCCCGGTGCCGCGCAGCCCGAACGAATCTTGAATTGCCCTGCGCAATCCTTGAGGAAGCGCAGACGATGGCGCGGCCCGGACAGGCCTCGTGCCAGCTGACGAGGGGGAAGAATGATCCGGTCTGTTCTGTCGGTGAGTGCCGGTCTGGCGGTGATCGCGGTCGTCTTCGCAGCCCTGTGGATCGGCTATGGCCCGCGTCCTCAGGGCGGCCCGGACAAGCGGGCCGCCGCAGCCATTCCCCTGTCGCAACAGGCGCACAACCCCGTAGACGCCAAGGGGCAGTCCATCCGCACCATCGCGCCGGGATCGCCGTCCGGTCCTGGGATGGCGGCGACGGCGCCCCCGGTGTCATCCCCGCCCGCGGTTGCCCCGGCCAACCCGCCGGTGAACCCCGGTCCGTCGGTCGATCCGGGTTCTCCCGCGCGGCAGGCGGACGGCCCGTCCACGACGGGTCTGAGGACGGAGACGGCCCCCGGCGATGCGCGCGAACCATCCGTGCCGCCCCCCGGCGGGAGCGTCGATCTCAACACGGCGTCGGTCGAGCAGTTGAACGCCCTCGGGGCCGGCATGATCGGTCGGCGAATCGTCGAGTTCCGCCCCTACGCCGCGCCCGATGAGCTCCTGTCGCGTCGCGTCCTGAAGCGGACCGATTACGACACCATCAAAAATGCGATCACCGTCCGCTAGCCCTGCGGACGGGGGCGCCGCAGTGAACGCGCGGCCATCGCGGGCGTTGTCGTCCGATCGCGCGCGAGACGTGATCGTGGAACGCTCAAGGAGTTTGCCATGCGCAAGACCGCATTCATCGCGGCCGTGGCCCTGATGTCGATGGGAACCGCCAGCTTGGCCGCCGAATCTACGGGCGCCTCTGGTCCGTCCGGTACGACGCCCCGGATGCAGGGGTCGCCCAACGCCGCGGGCTTCGGCAAGGCTGAAACCACCGGGACTGCCGGCGCCACGACGCCGGACACCACAGCCAGTGAGAACGGCAAGATGAAGGGGCCGCCGAACGCGTCAGGATTTCAGCACGGCAATTCCGGCACGCCGGCGGCCCGCTGATCCGGAAGCGGGGTCGCGTTTCGGCAGCTTGCCGGGGAGCCCGATCCGTGTGCGACCCACTATGACGGTTGGTGCATCGCGAAGGGCACCATCCGTCAGCCGACCCCACCGTCGGGATGGGTTCGGGAGCCAGTGCTCGCGTACTGCTGTGTCGGATTGCTCCGTGAGGGACGATCGTCCGCATCACGTTCTGCACCCATCTTCTCTCATCGTTCGAGAAAAGAGTGGTGCGGCCAAGAGGACTCGAACCTCCACCCCTCGCGGGACTAGCACCTCAAGCTAGCGCGTCTACCAATTCCGCCATGGCCGCATCGGACGCGATGATCCGTGTCCGCTCGCTCGACAGAGGCGGCCCGCGGGAGATCCCGGAGGCCGGTACGGTGTCGGCGGCGCAGCGGATAACAGATCGCTTAGCTGCCGACAAGCGCCTCGCTCATGCGGACTCGTATCCGTTGTCCAGAAGCGAGGCCGCGCCGTCGCCGATGCTGGCGCCGGGCTCCACGATCGAGGCGGCCTTGCGGATCAGCTCGGTCACCTCGATGGAGATCCGGTCGCCCGTCACCACGATCTGCCCACGGGCGATCGGATGCTGGTTGGCCAGGATCTCGACCATGTCGCTGTCGCTGGCCTCCAATTCGATCACGGCACCGCGGCCCATGCGCAGCAGCATGTGCAGCGGCATGCGCGTGCGGCCGAGTACCACCGTCAGATCGACCTTCAGCGTCTCGAAGACCGCCACAGCCCGCCATCCCGTCTCGCGGCCACGCCCTTGCTTGCAGAGCCCTTGCAACCGCTGGCCGCGGATGTTGAAGGCTGCAACCATCGCTGCAGGATGGTGAACCCTTGGTAAACGCGACGCGCCTCACGGTTGGCCCGCACGCCTTCCCGAAGCGGCCCGGCTCCGATCCGGTCGCCGGGCCGGTGGCATGGCGGGTGAGCGACGCGCCCGTGGACTACCAAGCCGCCATCGCCTGGATGGAGGCGCGGGCCGAGGCGATCGCCCGCGGTGCCGCCCCGGAATGCGTCTGGCTGTTGGAGCACCCCCCGCTCTACACCGCCGGGACGTCGGCGCGGCCGGAGGATCTCGTGGCGCCGGACCGGTTCCCGGTCCACGCCACGGGGCGGGGCGGGCAATACACCTATCACGGGCCCGGCCAGCGCGTGGCCTACGTGATGCTCGACCTCGACCGCCGCAGCCGCGACCTGCGCGCCTACGTGGCGAGCCTGGAGGCGTGGCTGATCGCGACGCTCGCGGCCTTCAACGTCCGCGGCGAGCGCCGGGAGGACCGGGTCGGCGTCTGGGTGCGCCGCCCCGAGAAGGGGCCGGAGGTCGAGGACAAGATCGCGGCGATCGGCATCCGGGTGCGCCGCTGGGTCAGCTTCCACGGGATCAGCCTGAACGTGGAGCCGGACCTCGCCCATTTCGACGGGATCGTCCCCTGCGGGGTGCGCCAGCACGGCGTGACGAGCCTGGTCGATCTCGGCCTGCCGGTGAGCCTGGTCGAGGTGGACATGCCGTTGCGGGCGGCGTTCGAGGAGATTTTTGGGGTTACGGCGATAGAGGAGGTGGCAAACGCTGTTTGACCGGTCCCGGACGGAATAACCCAGCGACAAGCGTGTGCTTCGCCGCCGTACCCCCCCGATCAGAAATCCGCGTGCAGCCGCGAGGCGAAGAAGTGGGCCGGGCCGCGGTCGCGGTTGTAGCCGGGGTTGTTGATGAACTGATAGTCGAAGGTCAGGGTCACGAACTTGGTCAGGTTCAGGGCGTAGTAGGTCTCCAGCGCCCGCTCGGTGCCGTAGTTGAGCCGTCCGTCGCCGATCAGCAGCCCGTAGAAACCCGCCGCGAAGGCCGCCCGGTGCGAGGGCGACAGCCCGTTCATCGCGGTGCCGATCCCGATCGTGTCGTCCGGCCGGTCCCAGGCCTTGCCCTTCAGCGATAGGCCGCCCGAGAAACTCTGGTCGATATCGGTGAACGAGATGTTCTCCGTGCGTCCGTCGTTCAGGCTGGCCCGGGCGAACAGGCCGAGTTCGGGCGTCAGCGCCTGTTCCAGGTTGATGTAGCCGCCGGTCTTCCGGCGCGGGCGCCGGGTGGCCGCCGCGGCGTCGTTGATGTCGTTGAAGGCGCCGAGCTGCGTCAGCGACACCACCTCCCGGTTGTTGGCGGAGACGCCGACATTCGAGAAGATTCCGAAGCGCAGCTTGCCCGGCTGGTCCAGCCCCGGCAGGACGTAGCGCTGCTCGAACTCGGCGTTGAGCCCGGCGCGGCGGAACACCCGCGGATCGAGCACGTCGCTCGACGGTTCCTTGGGCACCTGCGTGTAGGCGGCCCGGATCGCGAACTCGGGCCGGTTGTACTCGGCGTAGACGCCCTGCGTGAAGCCCGGCAGGTTGGCCGGGAAGTCCCAGGCCGAGGAGCCCCAGAGCGACCAGTTGAAGAAGTCCACCCGCGGATCGTGCGCGTAGATGTTGCCGTCGAAGAAGTCGCCCAGCGCGAACTTGCCGGCGATCAACGTGATCCGCTCGGCATCGTAGCGGGTCGCGACCTGGTTCGGCCCGTCCGGCACCTCCACGGTCTCGCCGCCGAGATTGATCGTCTGCTTCACGTAGTAGCGGTTCGAGCGCAGCTTCGGGAACGGGGCGCCGGCCTTCTGCGCCTCGCCGTTGACGAAGCCGGCCACGCCCAGCGTCCGCGACAGGCCGAAGCCCTGGCTAAATTCCGGATTGTAGTAGAGCTCCGTGGTATCGGTGAGCTTGAGCCCAAGGAAGATCGTGGCCGTGGTGGTCTGCCGGGCCTGATGCGGAAGCAGGCTCTGGGCCCCCTCGTAGGGCGAGCGGAAGCCCGGCACCCCCTGCGCGATCAGGGTGGTCTGCCCGTGCAGCGAGAAGCGGCCGGTATCGCCGTTGTCGGGATCGTGCGGGGCGGTCTCGTCGGGGTCTGGCGGCACCCGCAGCCCGTCCGGGAACCACATCAGCCGCAGGAACATCTGGTTCGAGGTAAAGCTCGCCCGGGTCGAGACCGGGCCGCCCTGGTCTCCGGGCACCACGCCCAGCGGGAAGCGCCGGCTGCCGCCGAGATCGATGTAGCGGTAGTCGATCCCGAGGGCGAGATGGTCGCTGACGGCGTATTGCACCCCCGCGCCGAGGGTGAAGCCGAGATAGCCGAGCTCCCGCCGCGCTGTAGTCTCGCCACCCGTGTCGAGATCGGGATAGGTCGCGAGGAAGCGTGCATTGGCGCCAGCGAGGCCGAAGGCGCCGTAGATCAGGTAGCGTTCGAAACTGTAGCCGAGCCGCGCCCGCAGGGTGCCGTAGAGTTCGGTCTTGGCGCGCACGATGTTGAAGGCCGGGTCCACGTCCCCGTAGCCGAAGCCCGCGATGGTCGAGGGGACCGGCCGCTTCAGGTTGGCCGCATCGAGACTGGCCTCGACGCCGTAGACCCAGGGGCCCGTCTGCCAGTTCCAGCCCGCGAACAATCCGCCGACCGCCGTGGTGGCGTTCCGCCCCTGGTCGCTGCGGCCCGTCGAATCGCCGCTCTTGAACGCCGGCACCGGCCGCCCGCCGATCGTGGTCGGACCGAAGGTATAGGCCCCGTAGGAACCGCCCGCGCTGCCCTCGAGTCCGAGATAGCCGCCCGACCAGTCGGTGTAGGCGGACGCCTCCGCTGCCGGACGCTGTACTGCTAGGTCGGCTGCGCGCGCGGAGGCGATGAGCACAGGCGCCAGCAGGAGAATCGCTGCCTGAGTCAGCGCCGGGATTCGGGGATGGGATCTCGCTTGAGCCAAGGGTGCGGGACGGATTCTCATGCGACTCACAGCAACAATATAGCTTTTGCTAAAACCTGCTTCACGTCCGCGCAAGCCGTGGCGTGCCGAGCGGCGAACGCAGTGTCGCACGTGCGGCATGGCTGCTTCCGACCCTTCGCCACGTTCTCGGCCGTTAGCGTGGCCGTTGCATGACGATCCCGAGATCGCTGCAGCGGTCAAGATCCGGTCGGCCACAGCGCGGCGAAAAGTCTTCGCTGCTACAGATTACAATCAGCCGGGTGTGAGATTGAGACTGAGAAATACAGCGCCGGCATGCCGAAAGGCTATCAGATTAGAATTGTTATTATTTGATGGTGGTGCGAATCCTGTTTGAACTTCTCGCGCGAGAGTCTATGTGCGGAGGCATGCGCGCCTCACCCGCCCCATCGCTTCTCCGCGGCCTTGCCGTGGCCGTCGCCCTCGTGACCGCGGGGGCCGCCGCGGCCAAGGAAGTGCCGATCGGCCCGCACGTGACCCGCAACGGGCTGGAGGTCGCGGCCGTCTATCTGCAGCCGATCGAGATGGAGCCCGCCGGCATGATGCGCGACGCCGCGCAGTCGGACCTCCACCTCGAGACCGATATCCGGGCCGCCAAGGACAACCGCAACGGCTTCGCCGAGGGCGACTGGGTGCCGGCCCTCGACGTGCGCTTCGAGGCGGTGAAGCTCGACGGCGACAAGCCGACCGACCAGAAGGTGTCGGGGATGCTGATGCCGATGGTCGCCAATGACGGGCCGCATTACGGCGACAACGTCAAGCTGTTCGGCCCCGGCCGCTATCGCCTCAAGGTCACCGTTGCGCCCCCCGGGAAGGACAGCCATTTCGGGCGGCACGTCGACAAGGAAACCGGGGTCGGGCCGTGGTTCGAGCCCTTCGACGTCGTGCAGGACTTCACCTTCGCCGGCGTCGGCAAGAAGGGTGCCTACTAGGTTTCCGGAGGTTTTTGTGTCCCGCCTGCTGCGCCGCGCCGCAATCGCTGCCCTGCTCCTCACCGCCGCCGCGGCCGGTCCCGTGCGGGCGGACGAGATGCCGGTGATCAAGGTGGAGATGCGTGACGGCGTGATCCTGCCGGCGGTGATCGAGGTGCCGGCCAACACCCGGTTCAAGCTGGAGATCTCGAATACCGGGCAGTCGCCCGTCGAGTTCGAGAGCACGGAACTCAAGCGCGAGAAGGCGCTGGCCGCCGGTTCGACCTCGGCGATCGTGTTCCGGACCCTCGATGCCGGCACCTATCAGGTGTTCGACGACTTCCATCCCGACGCCAAGGCCACCCTGGTGGCCAAATGAGCGTGTCGACGGCAGCGCCGGCTTCCCTCTCCATAGCGTCCGGCCCCGCCCGGCGGACCTGGGTCGACGCGCGGCTCGCCGCGTTCGGCGACGCGATGCGCCGCTATGGCTGGGTGATCCGGTCGGTGCAGTGGCTGATCATCGCCGTCTACGCGGTGCTGGTGATCGTGCCCGCCCTGCTGCCGCTGCCCGGCAACGCCGCCCATATCTGGACCAATCTGACGCTCGCCGCCCAGTTCGCCTTCTGGGGGATCTGGTGGCCGTTCGTGCTGCTCAGCATGGTGCTGGTCGGCCGGGCGTGGTGCGGCATCCTCTGCCCCGAGGGGGCGCTGAGCGAGTTCGCCAGCCGCTGGAGCCGTGGCTACGCGGTGCCGCGCTGGATCACGTGGCAGGGCTGGCCGTTCCTGGCCTTTGCCGGCACCACGGTCTACGGCCAGATGACCAGCGTGTACGGCTATCCGAAGCCGGTTCTGGCGGTGCTCGGCGGCTCGACGCTCGCGGCGATCGTGGTGGGGCTGCTCTACGGGCGCAACAAGCGGGTCTGGTGCCGCTACCTCTGCCCGGTCAACGGCGTGTTCGCGGTGCTGTCGAAGCTCGCCCCGATCAGCTTCCAGGTCGACCGCGCCGCCTGGGCGGCCTCGCCGAAGCCTGCCCGGGGCAGCAAGGCGTTCAACTGCGCGCCGCTCGTGCCGGTGAAGACGATGCGCGGCGCCGGGGCCTGCCACATGTGCGGACGGTGCAGCGGCCATCGCGGGGCGGTGCGCCTCGCCCTGCGTTCGCCCAACCACGAGATCGTGCACGTGGCCGGCACCGAGCCGGATCTCAACCAGACCGTGCTGATCCTGTTCGGCATGCTGGCCCTGGCGGTGGGCGCGTTCCAATGGTCGGCGAGCCCCTGGTACGTCGACGCCAAGCAATGGGCCGCGACCTGGCTCATCGACCATGGGATCACGTGGCCGCTGGAGATGTCGGCCCCCTGGTTCGTGCTGACGAACTACCCCGACCGCAGCGACGTCATGACCCTGCTCGATGGCGGGCTGCTCCTGGCCTATATCGGCGCGGCGACGGTGATCCTCGGGCTGGCCCTGTCGGGGATCGTGGCGCTGGCGACCCTGTCCCTCGGGGGCTGGTCGCTCCGGCGCTTCCACCACCTGACGCAGACGCTGATCCCGGTGGCGGGCTGCGGCGTCTTCTTGGGGCTCTCGGCGCTGACCGTCACGTTCCTGCGCGGCGACGGCATCGTGATCCCCCATGTGGCCGAGATGCGCGCGGGGCTGCTCGCCGGGGCCAGCCTGTGGAGCGTCTGGCTCGCATGGCGGGTCGCCGGGCTCGACGCCGCCAGGGTCCGACGGGCGGCCGCCACAGTCTGCATCGCCGGTGCGGCCGCCCTGTCGGTCGTCAACTGGGTGCTCATGTTCTGGATCTGGTAGCGCGGTCCGCGCGCCCTCTCGCAACACCTCGCAATCTCTGGAGACCGCCATGATCGGCGCCTTCGTCATCGCCTTCCGCGAAGTCATCGAGGCGGGCCTCATCATCTCGATCGTGCTGGCGGCGACCCGCGGCATTCCCGGCCGGATGCGCTGGGTGCTGCTCGGCATCGCGGGCGGGCTCGCGGGCGCCGGTCTGGTGGCGCTGTTCGCGGAAAAGATCTCCGATGCCTTCGAGGGCAGCGGGCAGGACATCCTGAACGCGGCGGTGCTGATCGTCGCGGTGCTGCTGCTGGTCTGGCACAACACCTGGATGAGCAAGCACGGCAAGGAGCTGGCGGGCGAGTTGCGCGCGGCCGGCGCCGCGGTGCGCTCGGGCGAGCGCGAGGCCGCCGCCCTCTCGATCGTGATCGGCGCCGCGATCCTGCGCGAGGGCGCAGAGCTGGTGCTGTTCCTCTACGGCCTCGTGGCCTCGGGCACCTCGGGGGCGGATATCCAGTTCGGCGCGGTGGCCGGCATCGGCGCGGGGGCGCTGCTCTCGGCGGTGACGTATTTCGGGCTCGCCTCTATCCCGAGCCGCTACGTGTTCTCGGTGACGAGCGTGCTGATCATCTTCCTGGCCGCGGGCCTCGCCGCGCAGGCCGCCCAGTTCCTGGCCAATGCCGGTGTGGTCGACGTCCTCGGCCACACCCTGTGGAACAGCTCGGGCGTGATTGCCGAGAATTCCTGGCCGGGCCGTATCCTGCACGCGCTCGTCGGCTACACCGACCGGCCGACCGCCCTGCAGGGACTGGTCTACGTCGCCACCATCGCGGTCATGGTCGTGCTGATGCAGTGGAGCGCTGCCGACAAGCGGCGCGCCGTGCGGCCTGCCTGATGCTGCGGCGACAGGTATCATAGGGGATTCCAAAGGGCTGAAGCCCTTTGGTGGGGTGCCGGGGCAAAGCCCCGGCGTACGGCCTCGGCCGCCAGCAGGGCTCTGCCCTGCACCCGCAAAAGGTCCCGGTCCTTTTGAATCCGGGACCTTCGATGGAGCGTGCTCAGGCCTGCGCGGCCCATTTCGTCGCGTCGGCCGGCTTCTGCTTGTAGATCGTCCAGGCGAAATCGACGTGCAGCTCCGTGGCGACGTCATCGCCCTGATGCGCCAGCAATTCGAAATGCTTGGGCTTCCGGCGCGGCACGTCGGTCACCGTCCAGCCCTTGGCTGCCGCTGCGGCAAGCGCCCGCGTGGGGTCAGCCGGACCGTCAGGTCGCGCCGGACCCGGCGGGTGGTGGGGCTTCTTGTGCTCGATCAGCACCGGCGCGCGGCCCTCGGCGGCGATCCGCGTGACCTTGATCTCCGAGGGGCGACGCTCGCCCTCCAGGCTGACGCGCAGGCCGGATGCGAGCGGGAACGCGTCCGCACCCTTGGGGCCGAGATCGGCGAGATGTGTCGTCCCGTCCGCTTCCAACGTGAAGCGGTGCGCGAAGACGTGCTGGATGGTGCCCGACAGGGCGGTGGTCTCGTGATGCGGCATGATCTTCTCCGTAGAGCGCCCAACCGCAGGCGCTTTCGATATATCGAATTATATCGAAAGCGTGTCAAGGCGTACCGGTCGCCACCGTCCGGTTCGGGTCGGCGCCCCATTCGGACCAGGAACCGTCATAGAGGCCGCGGGCGGGCCGGCCCATCGTCTCCAGGGCCAGCGCGATGATCGCCGCAGTCACCCCGGAGCCGCAGGTGGTCAGGATCGGCCGGTCCGGATCGACGTTGTTCTCCGAGAAGACGGCCGCCAGCTCCTCCGGGCTCTTCATCCGGCCGTCGCGCTGCAGCGCCGCGTAATGCAGGTTGCGGGCGCCCGGCATGTGGCCCGGGCGGACGCCGGGGCGTGGCTCCGGCTCCTCGCCGCGGAACCGCGTCGCCGAGCGGGCATCCACAACCTGGGACGAGCCGCTCGCCAGGGCGCGGGCGACGTCATCCGCATCCGCCACCGCGCCGTGGTCGAGCCGGGCGGTGAAGTGCCGGCGCTCGCGCGGGTGCGGCTCACCCTCTTCGGTGGGGTAGCCCGCCGCGGTCCAGGCCGGCAGCCCGCCATCCAGCACCAGGGCGTCGCGCACCCCGAAGGCCTTGAGCATCCACCAGACCCGCGGCGCGGAGAACAGGCCCATCCCGTCGTAGACCACGATCTGCTGGCCGTCGCCGACGCCGAGCGCCCGCATCCGCGCGGCGAAGACCTCCGGACGGGGCAGCATGTGTGGCAGGCTCGACTCGGTGTCGCTCATCGCGTCGAGGTCGAAGCGCCGGGCGCCGGGGATATGGGCCGCGCGGAACTCAGCCTCCGGGTCGCGGCCGGCCGCCGGCAGATACCAGGAGGCGTCGAGGACCACGAGATCGGGGGCGGTGAGGCGGTCGTGCAGCCAATCGGGTGACACGAGGGGCGCGTGGGCCATAGGCAGATCCGGCTCTGGTCGCGGGAGCCCGCACAAAACCACAGGTCGATCCGGCTTGCACGCCCGGGCGGGAACCGATTCGGAGGGTTCACGACGTTTCGTTAGCCCGACGAATGCCAATCGAATCGGCGTTGTAGCGGCCAGCTACGCATCCCGCACCGTGCTCCGATGCAACGCGTGCAGGTTGGTCTTGTTTTAAATTGCTGTAACCCCAGTTACGACAACAAGATGACGCTGATCGCGCCGGCCGAGCAGGCTTGCGTCAGGCGAGCCGACCCGGATGCCCTCCCTTTGGATGCGCCCGGGGTCGCCGTCGGAGCGGTGTCCCACCCACGTGTCTGCCGGGGCCTCAGGCCTCACCGAGCAGGAAGATTATTGAGCCGATCGACACCATGAATCAACTCGTTCGCATGTCCCAGATCGGCGAGGCCGAGACCATCAAGGAGCCGTCGGCCGACCTGCGCGTACCCTTCGCGCAGTCCGGAGCCTTCGTGTGCAAGTACATCATCGGCGAGCCGAATGACCGGGCGGTTTGCTGCGGCGCGCCGGTGGCCGACGGCAAGAGCTGGTGTGCCTATCACCGTCGCATCGTGTTCGAGCCGACCCGTCCGGGCCGCATCCGCTGAACTCTGCCCTAAGCAAGGCGTCACCCCCGCGCGTCACTGGGTCCGCATGATCTGGATGACGGCCGGGGTGATGATGACGACGAACAGCACCGGCAGGAAGAACAGGATCATCGGCACGGTGAGCTTGGGCGGCAGCCCGGCCGCCTTCTTCTCGGCCTCGGTCATGCGGTGGTCGCGGCTCTCCTGGGCGAGCACCCGCAGGGCCTGACCCACCGGCGTGCCGTAGCGTTCGGCCTGGATCAGGGCGGTCGCCACGGCCTTCACGGGATCAAGGCCCGTGCGCAGCACGAGATTCTCGTAAGCCTGGCGGCGGTCCGGCAGGAACGACATCTCGGCCGTCATCAGCGCGAGTTCCTCGGCGAGCACCACCGAGGAGGTGGCGATCTCCGTGCTCACCTTCCGGAAGGCGTGCTCGATCGCCATGCCGGACTCGACGCAGATCAGGGTCAGGTCGAGGGCATCCGGCCAAGCCTTGCGGATCTCGGCCTGGCGCTTCTTGGCGGCGTTGAGGAGGAACAGCTCCGGCGCCTTGATGCCGGCATAGGCGGCGCCGATCACCAGCCCGAACCGCGTCAGGTAAGAGACGTCGAGCGCCTCCAGCACGAACAGGTAGAACAGCGCGCCGATCACCGAGGCGACCGGCACGACGAGGCGGAAGAACAGGAACGCGGTCTCGGCGCCCTGGCCGCGATAGCCCGCCTGCATCAGCTTGCGCTTGGCCGTGTCGGTGGCGAGCCAGCGCTGCAGCTGATACCGCTCGACGATCGACTTCATGTAGGCCTTGGGCTCGACGCGCAGCGTGCCCCGGGTCGTGGCCTGGGCGCCCTTGGCGCGCTCGCGCCGCCGGATCTGCTCGCGCTCGTCGCCGACCACCTTCATCCGCTTCTCGAGCTTGTCGGTCTCGAAGAACGGCTGTGCCACCGCGAAGGCAGTCGCGGCCGCCGCGACGGCGGTCAGCAGCGTGCCCATGAAGCGGGGATCGAACAGCTTCGCGGCGATGTCGTCGATCATGGGATCGGTTCCGGGAAGAGCACGGCAGGCCCGATGGTCCGCCTTCAGAAGTCGAAGGCGATCATCTTCTTGATGGCGAAGATCCCGATCGACATCCAGATCGCCGCGCCGACCAGGGCGATCTTGCCGATATCGGTCGTCCAGAGCAGCGAGATGTAGTCGGGACTCGTCAGGGAAGTGATGCCCGCCACGCCGAAGGGCAGGCAGGCGATGATCGAGGCCGAGGCCTTGGCCTCCATGCTCATCGCCTGGATCTTGCCGCGCATCTTGGCCCGGTCGCGCAGCACCGTGGAGAGGTTGTTCAGCGCCTCCGACAGGTTGCCGCCCGATTGCTGCTGGATGTTGATCACGATCACGAAGAAGTTGACCTCGGGCGTCGGCACCCGGTCGAACAGGCGCGTGACCGCCTCACCGAGCGACAGGCCGAGGGCCTGGGTCTCCACGACGGTCCTGAACTCGCTGCGGACCGGCTCCTCGGCCTCGCGGGAGACCATGCGGAAGCAATCCCCGACCGGGATGCCGGTTCGGATACCGCGCACCACCACGTCGACGGCGTTGGGCAATTCCGCGTTGAACTTGGCGATCCGCTTGAGCCGCATGCGGCGCAGCAGCCAAGCCGGCAGGCCGAAGCCCCCCGCGAAGGCGGCACCGGCCCCCACGATCGGATTCTCGGTGACGATGAAGATCAGCAGCCCGCAGACCACGGCACTGATCGCGGAGGCCATGAAGAAGGTCTGCTTCGTCCAATCGAGGCCGGCGCGGGCGAGCTTCAACTCCACGGAGGCCTTGGAGGCGCCCTTGGCCTTCGCCTCGATCTCGCTCAGCGTCTTGGCAACCTGCTCGCGGCGGTTGACCGCCACGCCCCGCAAAGCCGCCCCGGTGGGCGAGACGCCGATCGCCTTCAGGCGCTTGTTCGCCCGCCGGTCGCCGTCGAGCAGGGGCAGGACCGCCACGTAGGCGATGGCCGCCACCGCGATGCCGATGAGGCCCGCGACGACCGGCAGGTTCGAGGCGCCGACGGCAGCGAGATTCATGCGCTCAGCTCCGGTCGACGACTTCGGCGGCGTCGAGCGCCTCGCCGAGCCGGCGCTCCAGGCCGTAATAGCGGGCGCGCTCCCAGAATTTCGGCCGGCCGATCCCCGTCGAGCGGTGTCGCCCGACCAGCCGGCCGTTCGCGTCCTCGCCGACGATGTCGTAGAGGAACACGTCCTGGGTGGTGATGACGTCGCCCTCCATGCCGAGCACCTCGGTGATGTGGGTGATCCGCCGCGAGCCGTCGCGCAGGCGCATGGCCTGGATCACCACGTCGATCGAGCCGCAGATCATCTCGCGCAGCGTCTTCGACGGCAGGGTGAAGCCGCCCATCGAGATCATCGATTCGATACGAGACAGGCACTCGCGCGGGCTGTTGGCGTGGAGCGTGCCCATCGAGCCGTCGTGGCCGGTGTTCATCGCCTGAAGCAGGTCGAACGCCTCGGGGCCGCGCACCTCGCCGACGATGATCCGCTCGGGCCGCATGCGCAGGCAGTTCTTGACGAGGTCGCGCATGGTGACCGAGCCCTGGCCCTCCATGTTCGGGGGGCGCGTCTCCAGGCGGACCACATGGGGCTGCTGGAGCTGGAGTTCCGCCGCGTCCTCGCAGGTGATCACCCGCTCGTCATGCTCGATGAAGGCCGTGAGGCAGTTGAGCAGCGTGGTCTTGCCCGAGCCCGTGCCGCCCGAGATCACCACGTTGCAGCGCGATTGACCGATGATCTTCAGGACCTCGGCGCCCTCGGGCGAGATCGCCCCGAAGCGCACGAGCTGCTCCAGGGTGAGCTTGTCCTTCTTGAACTTACGGATGGTGAGCGCCGGGCCGTCAATGGCGAGCGGCGGCGCGATGACGTTGACGCGGGACCCGTCCGGCAGGCGCGCGTCGCAGATCGGCGAGGCGTCGTCGACCCGGCGGCCGACCTGGCTGACGATCCGCTGGCAGATATTCATCAACTGCTGGTTGTCGCGAAACCGGACGCTGGTCAGCTGGATCTTGCCCCCGACCTCGATGAAGGTCCGGTTGGCGCCGTTGACCATGATGTCGGCGATGTCGTCACGGGCCAGCAGGGGCTCGAGCGGGCCGTAGCCCAGCACGTCGTTGCAGATATCGTCGAGCAGCTCCTCCTGCTCGGCGATCGACAGGACGATGTTCTTGAGCCCGATGATCTCCGTGACGATGTCGCGGATCTCCTCGCGGGCGGTCTCGCCGTCGAGGCGCGAGAGCTGCGTGAGGTCGATCGCCTCGATGAGCGCGCCGAAGATCAGGCTCTTGGTGCGGTAATAATCCTCGGACCGCGTGGTCTCGACCACCACGGGGGCGGCCGGCTCCGCCCGCCGGGGGGCCGGCGCAGCGTCGCGCGGGATTGAGGCCGGCGGCGGCGCGGCCGAGGTCTTCTGGAGCGGCGCGGGGGCGGGCGCCGCACCGCCGGTCGAGCGTCTACCGAACATGGGCCGGTCCCCGGGCGCGATCCCGCCCCATCACAAGGCCTTCCCGCCGGCGAGCTTGATGCCGCCGAGCTTCGTGCCGGCGAAGCGCGCGAGCAGCGGCTCCAGGAGGCTCGTGCGCCCACTGCGACGGGTTTCCGCGCGTCCGAGCGTCAGGGCGGCAAGGTCGTTGAACAGCTCCGCCACCTTGGAGCCAGCCTGGATCTCGGCGATCATCTGGCCGTTGTTGGCGGCCGTGCCGAACAGGGCCGGCTCGAACGGGATCGTCAGGGCGACCGGGGCCTCCAGGGTCTTGGCGAATTCCGGTGTGCCGATCTCGGGGCGCTTCGGCACGCCGACGCCGTTGAGCAGGATCCGCGGCGGCGCGTCGTTCGGGCGCCCGTGCTTGAGGGCGCCCATGATGTTCTTGGCGTTGCGCAGGCTGGCGAGATCCGGGCCCGCAACGATCAGGATCTCGTCGGCCGCCGTGAGGACGCGCTTCGTCCACGCGTTCCACTGGTGCGGCACATCGAGCACCACGCAGGGCACGCTCGCCCGCAGGTACTCGATCAGGGCGTCGAAGGCCGGCTCCGACAGGTCGATGGTGCAGTCGAGGCTCGCGGGCGCCGAGAGCAGGCTCAGCGTATCGCTGCACTTCGACAGCAGCCGCTCGACCAGGGCGGAATCCAGGCGCTCGGGGGCGAACACCGCCTCGGCGATGCCCTGCGGCGGGTCTTGGTTGAAGTTCAGCGAGGCGGTGCCGAAGGCGATGTCGAGATCGGCGATCACCGTCTGGACGCCCTGGCTGCGGGCCACCGACCATGCGAAGTTGTGCGCCACCGTGGAGGCACCGATCCCGCCCTTCACGCCGTAGACCGCCACCGTGCGGCCCACCGGCTTGACGCCCGGGGCGGTGAACAGGTCGGAAATCGCCGCGATCAGGGTCAGGGGATCGACGGGCGCCATCAGGTAGTCGGACACCCCGCGCTGGATCAGCTGCCGGTAGAGGACCACATCGTTGAGATGGCCGATCACGAGGACGCGGGTGCCCTCGTCGCAGACCTCGGCCAGGGCATCGAGGCATTCGAGCGGCTTCGAGCGCGGCCCCTGCGTCTCGATGACGATGACGTTGGGCGTCGGCGCGTGCCGATAGGCCTCGATGGCGGCGGCACCGCCGCCCATGCGGACCTTGACCTGCGCCTTCTGCATGCGCCGGTCGAGGGCCGCCCCCTCGATCACCGCGGCGGTCTCGCTGGTCTCGCAGAACGCCTGGATGGTGATCCGGGGCACCGGGGCGATCGTGCGCTCGGCTGTCTCGGACAGGTCTGCCATGACGGCACTTTCAGGTTCGCGTTCGGGGTGCGGCGTCGGGTTAGATGAGGTGGGTTCGCCGGCCAGCCTATTGGCCAACCTGCGATTTTACGTCGGTCTGCCCATCTTGACGCCATGTGGTTGATGGATCCTTGCCTTCGCGCAACTGGCCAATGTCCCGGACCCGCTTGACCGTGTCGATGCGACCCTCGGGCCGGCCGCGGACGAGGTCGACGGGGTCTGCGACCTGGGCGGCCACGGTCGATTGCATGGCGCAGCCGAGGTTCCACATCGGCCGGTTGCTGTAATCGAGCGCGAAGTTGCTGGTCCCCGTATCGTTGGGCCAGAGCCCGCAGGCATCGGACACCTTGGCCTGCATGCGCTGGAAGCTCAGGCGGATCGGCGCGGCGAGGCTCGGGGCCGCCACGGCGTAGGCGGTGACGGCGATCTCGCGGGGACCGACCCGGTCCTGCGCGGCCAGCCGGGTCAGGAAAGCCGCGGTGCGCTCGGCGGAAGCCGCCTGGGCCGGCGGCCCGCCGCGGGGGACCTCCATCAGGAGGATCCCGCGTCCGTAGCGGCGGTATTCCAGCATGAAGGCATCGACATCGGCGGTCTGGCGCGGATCGAGACGGCCGACGCCCGTGGGGAACACGTCGAGGCTGCGGGTGCCGTCGGCCAGGACGATCGGGTGCCGGACCCGGTAATCGGCGACCTCGATCGCCCCGGTGGTGGCGACCGGCTGGCTGTTGCAGCCGGCCGCAAGGGCGCCGAGCGCGCTGGCGGCGAGCAGGGGGGCGAGGCGGCGCTGGTGGGCCGCTGGCCGGGCGGGCGGGTGGCGTCCGATCATGGCTTCGATCCTGGAAGGCGCTATTCGACGATGAAGCCGACGCGGCCGCGATAGCTCTGCCCGACCGGCGCCGCGCTGGTGGGGGCGACCTTGCCGTACAGGCGGTTGATCTGGCCGAGCAGCACCGCCTGGCCGTCGGTGGAATCGACGAAGTTGTCGTCGGGCCGGCTGACCTGCTTCGGCTCCATCACCCGGGCGATGTAGGGGGTGACCATGATCATCAGCTCGGTCTCCATGCGCTGGTAGTCCCGGGAGCGGAACAGGGCACCGAGGATCGGCAGGTTGATCAGGCCGGGCAGGCCGGAGATCGCCTGCTTGTTCACCTGCTGGATCAGGCCGGCGGTCATCATCACGCCGCCGGAGGGCAGCTCGACCGTGGTCTCGGACCGGCGGACCCGGGTGCCGGGGATGGCGGTCGTGACGCCGCTGTTCGTGTAGTTGAAGCTGTTCTGCGGATCGATCTCGGTCACGTCGGTGGCGACGCGGATGGAGATGCGGTTGTCGGCCAGAACCACCGGCGTGAAGCTCAGGGCAACGCCGTAGGGCTTGAAGGTGATGCCCGGCGGGGAACAAAGGCCGCCGACGCAGGTCGATGCCGCCGACGGCACCGGGAACTCGCCGCCGGCCAGGAACTTGGCGGCCTCGCCGGAAATCGCCGTCAGCGTCGGCTCCGCGAGCACCCGCGAGACCCCGGCCTGCTCGAAGGCCTTGAGCGTCGCCTGGAGCGAGAAGCCACCCGCCTTCACCGAGGCCTGGATCTGGTTGCCCTGGGGGAAGGTCGTATTGATCGGGAAGGGCAGCGCGTTGTTGAACGCCGGGGAGGTCGCCGCGTTGCCGAGCGGGTTCAGCGCCGACCAATTGCCGTTCAGGTTGATGCCGAACTGCTTCAGGACCGTGCGCGACACCTCGACCACGGTGACGCGCAGCATCACCTGATCCTTGTTGCGGATGGAGAGGTTGTTGATCACCGCGCCCCGGGCGCCGGCCGCGACGCCGCCGCTCGCAGCCCCCGCGGCCCCCGCCGCGCCGGAGCCACCCAACCCCACGAAGGCGTTGGAGATGTCGATTGCCTGCTGGGCCTCGGCCGAGGAATTCACCGAGCCCGACAGCAGCACCGAAGCCCCGGAGGAGCGTACGTCGAACCGTCCGCCCGGGATGCTCTGGTTGAGCAACTCGCGGAGGGTGCCGAGATTGAGGTCGCGCGCCACCGTCACGTCGAGGGCGGCGATCTGGCGGCCCTCGGCATCCATGATGAAGATCGAGGTCGCGCCGTCGGCCATGCCGATGACGAAGACCTTGCGGGTCGAGCGGACCACGGCGTTGGCGACCGCCGGATTGGCGACGAACACCTCCTTGGCGTCCCGCGGCAGGTCCACGATCACGGAGCGTCCGGCGGTCAGCTCGACGCGGCGGGTCGAGGCGGCCTCCGCGGCGCCGACCGTCAGGACCGGCGCCGGGCCGTGGATCGAGCGCTCCTGCGCGGCGGCCGGGTTGGCCAGGGCGGTCAGGATGGCGAGCAGGCCGGCCGAGCGGGAGGCTTGGCGGCGGGCCGTGCGGGCGAGGGGCAGCTGAGCGATCATGGCGGTCACGGCGTCTGCTGCCGCGCGACGCCGAAGCGCACGACGGTCAGGTCGGATGTGGGCGTCTCCGCCGGAGGCGGCTCGGAGGGCTGACCGGCATCGGCGAGGCTGCGCAGCGACAGCGACAGCACGCCGTCGCGTCCGGCGAGGGTCAGAATCTCCGCCTGGCTGGGGGTGACCGCCAGTGTCGCGGTCTCGCCCGTGACGACGTTGGTGCCGTTCTTCTCCTGGATCAGCTGGCCGATCGCCAGGACGCGGATATCGGTCAGGATCGTCTCCGAGAGCTGCACGTCGCGGTTGTCGCTCTTCCTGATCTTGTGGAAGGTGCGGATCACGTCGACATGGTCGTTCGGCAGGATGAAGCCGCCGGCCGAGTTGGTGCCGCGGCTGTCGGTCGTGATCGCGACCGCGCGCTGGCCCGGCGGCAGGATCGCCGCCATGAAGCCGCTCTCCGGCCGCACGAGCTTCTGCGCGCGGATCGGCTCGCCTGCCAGGAAGCCCGAGCGCGCCGAGGCGCCCGTGGTCTCCTCCAGGCCCTTGGGATTGCTCTTGCGGGTCACGAAGCCGGCATTGACGGCGTTATCCGGCCAGGGCTGCCAGCGCAGGTCCGCGGCGCGCAGCACCTGCCCCATGGGCATGTCGGCGGCGGCGACCAGCACGTCGGTCATTGGCACCGGCGGCGCCTCGGCCTTCATCGGCGTCGGCGGTGGAGCCGGATCGCCACCGCTCATCAGGAAGGCCGCTCCACTGCCCGCCGCGAGGGCGATGCCGAGGACGGCGAGACGGGCTGGTTTCATCGCATGGCCACGCGCCGGAGACGGCCGAATTGCCGTTCATGACCGGAATCTGCGCGGGGAATCGTGTAATTATGGTTAAGGTTTAATAACCCCGCCGCGACCTCCGTCTGGAAACGGACATTCGGGCGATTCCGCATCACAACCGGCGCGATCCTTCAGCAAACGGTGCAGCTTGGCCGTGGCCTGACACCCATGCCTGCTCTATTTTGCATGCGGAATCGCCCCGGAAGCGGGCGCACGGACGAATCGGGGGAAACATGACCAGGACAATCGGTGGCGCGGTGGTGGCGGCGGCGCTGGCGGGCACGGCCCTTGCGGGACTGATTTCCGGGGCCGCCGCCCAGGGCGGCGCGGACGCGTTCTCGGGCAACGCGGTGCGCATCGGCGTCCTCAACGACCAGTCCGGCCTCTACGCCGAATACGGCGGCCAGGGCTCGGTCGAGGCCGCCCGCATGGCGGTGGAGGATATGGGCGGCAAGATCGGCAGCGTGCCGATCGAGATCCTCACGGCCGACCACCAGAACAAGCCCGACATCGCCTCGGCGATCGCCCGGCAATGGTACGACCGCGACGGCGTCGACGCGATCATGGAACTGACCACCTCCTCGGTGGCGCTCGCGGTCCAGGGCCTGTCCAAGGAGAAGAAGAAGATCACCATCACGACGGGCGCGGCGACCAGCGACCTCACCGGCAAGGCCTGCACGCCCTACGGCTACCACTGGGCGTTCGACACGCGGGCGCTCGCGGTGGGCACCGGCGGCGCGCTGACCCGGGCGGGCGGCGACACGTGGTTCTTCCTCACCGCCGATTACGCCTTCGGGTCGGCGCTGGAGGCCGACACCAGCAAGGTGGTGATCGCCAACGGCGGCAAGGTGGTGGGCAGCGTCCGGCACCCGCTCTCTAACCAGGATTTCTCCTCGTTCCTGCTTCAGGCCCAGGGCTCGAAGGCCAAGGTGATCGGGCTCGCCAATGCCGGGCTCGACACCTCGAACGCGATCAAGCAGGCGGCCGAGTACGGCATCGTCGAGGGCGGCCAGAAGCTCGCGGCTTTGCTGTTCACCCTGTCGGAGGTTCACGGGCTCGGCCTGAAGGTGGCCCAGGGCCTGACGCTCACCGAGGGCTGGTACTGGGACGCCAACGACGAGACCCGCGCCTTCGGCCAGCGCTACATGAAGCGCACCGGCCGGATGCCCAACATGATCCAGGCCGGCACCTACTCGGCAGTGCTGTCCTACCTGAAGGCCGTGAAGGCGGCGGGCACCGACGAGACCGACGCGGTCAACGCCAAGCTCAAGGCGCTGCCGGTGGACGATGTCTTCGCCCATAACGGGGTCGTGCAGGCTGACGGCCTGATGGTGCACGACATGTACCTGTTCGAGGTCAAGAAGCCGTCCGAGTCGAAGGGCGAGTGGGACCTCTACAAGCTGATCTCGACCGTCCCCGGCAAGGAGGCCTTCGCCTCGCCGACCGAGAGCGGCTGCCCACTGACGGCGGCGGCGAAGTAGGAAGTTGTCGAACCAAGACGGTACATGGCCTCAGGCCGAATTGAGTCCAAGGTCACCGCGCATTCTCCCTCCCCCCTTTGCGGGGTAGGGTGGCCCCCGAAGGGGGTCGGGAGAGGGCAGCGACGGTGCAGAACAGGGCTGTGGCCTTCATGCCGATCGCGTCCTTTGCGGAAGCCGGGCTCCCCTCTCCCGACCCCCACTGACGCGTGGGCCACCCTCCCCCGCAGAGGGGGGAGGGAGGGCGCTTGGTTGATCCGAGCTGCCAAAACTATGCGAACGGAAATTCCGCCTCCGCCACATACGGCCCACCCCCGGTCGAGTCCCGCGCCGAGAACAGCGTCACCCGGTCTACAGTGAACGCCAGCGTCGCGAAGACCGGCGCCTGCGACAGGTACATCGCGGCCGCCTCCGGGGTCGCGTCGCGCCGCAGCCGGGCCAGCGTGATGTGCGGGGTGAATTTCCGCCGCTCCGGCTCGACGCCGGCCCGGCGGATCAGCCGCTCCTGCTCGGCCTGGAGATCCATCAGCGCCGGGTCGGCCACCACCGAGGCGTAGAGCGCCCGGGGCCTGTCGCCGCCGAACAGGCCGAGGCCGTCGAGCGTCACCGTGAGGGCCGGGCGCGCCCGCATCTCGGCGAGCGCCTCCACCACGTCGTCGGCCGTCCGCGCGTCGATGTCGCCGATGAAGCGCAGCGTCACGTGGAAGTCGTCCGGGTCGATCCAGCGGGCGCCGGGCAGGCCGCCCTGATAGACCTCGAGCGCCTCGGCGACCGCATGCGGCACGGTGAGCCCGGTGAACAGGCGTGGCACTACCGCGACGCCCCCTGCCGGAGGCCACCCAAAAACGTCTCCACCGTCGGCAGCATGCGGGCTGCGATCGTCTCCACCCCCTGCCGGTTCGGGTGCAGCATGTCGTCGAGGTGCTGCGCCCGGTCGCCGATGATCCCGTCGAGGAAGAACGGGTACAGGGTCAGGTCGTAGCGCTTGGCCAGCGTCGGGTAGATCGCGTCGAACCGCGCCTTGTAGTCCGGACCGAGATTGGGCGCGGCCTGCATGCCGGCGAGCAGGACCGGGATGCCCCGCGCCTTCAGCCGCTCGATGATCGCCGACAGCGCGCCCTCGGTGACCTTCGGATCGGTGCCGCGCAGCATGTCGTTGGCGCCGAGTTCGAGGATCACCCCGGCGGTCCCGTCCGGCACCGACCAGTCGACCCGGTCGAGGCCGCCCGTGGCGGTGTCGCCCGAGACGCCGGCATTGGCCACGGTGACATCCTCGCCCTTGGCCTTGAGCATACGCTCGAGAACGGTGGGAAAGGCGGCGTCGGACGGGAGCCGGTAGCCCGCGGTGAGGCTGTCGCCGAGGGCGACGAGCCGGGTCGGGCCGTCCGCGGCCTGCGGGGCTGTCATGAAAGGGAGAATCATGAGCGCTAGCGCTGCGGCAAACAGGGCCGTGCGCCGGAACACAGCGCCGCCATCATGGTGCGGCCCCAATGGGCGACCCATATCGCGGTGCAACCACGGCCCGTGCCGCCAGGATCGAAACCAAGACAGGACCTCGCGCGCCATGCTCGTCATCGCCCACAGATCGGCTTACCCGTGAACCAAGGCAAGGTGGTGGGCGCACCCGCGATCGCGCTGTCCGACATCGATCTCAGCCTCGGACGCGGGGCCGCCCGGGTCCACGTCCTGCGGGGCATCTCCCTGAATGTCGGCCGTGGCGAGGCGGTGGGCCTCGTCGGGCCGTCCGGTTCGGGCAAATCGACGCTGCTGATGGTGATGGCCGGGCTGGAGCGGCCCGATTCCGGCGGCGTCGTGATCGAGGACACCGACCTCGTCCGCCTCGACGAGGACGCGCTGGCCCGGTTCCGCGGCCGGCGGATCGGCATCGTGTTCCAGGCCTTCCACCTCGTGCCGACCATGACGGCCCTGGAGAACGTGGCGCTGCCGCTCGAACTGGCCGACCGGCCGGGCGCCCTGGAGCGGGCCCGCGCCGAGCTGGAGGCGGTGGGCCTCGGCCACCGGCTGCACCATTATCCGGCGCAGCTCTCGGGGGGCGAGCAGCAGCGCGTCGCCATCGCCCGGGCGGTCGCCCCCGACCCGGCGATCCTGGTGGCCGACGAGCCCACCGGCAACCTCGACGAGGCCACCGGCCGGCAGATCGTCGATCTCCTGTTCCGCCTGAAGCGCGACCGCGGCGCGACGTTGGTGCTGGTCACCCACGACAACGGCCTCGCCCGCCTGTGCGACCGCACCGTGCGCCTGCGCTCGGGGCAGATCGAGGAGGCTTTGGCGGCCTGATGCACGGCACGATCACCCGCCCCGAACCGGCACCCCGCCGCATCCCGCTCACCCTGCGCCTTGCTGTGCGCGAGCTGCGCGCCGGCCTCTCGGGCTTCGCGGTGTTCCTCGCCTGCATCGCGCTCGGCGTCATGGCGATCGCGGGCGTGGCGTCGATCTCGCGCTCGCTCTCGGACGGGCTCGGCCGGGAAGGGCGCCGCATCCTCGGCGGCGATCTCGCCTACAACCTGATCAACCGCGAGGCGACCGAGGCGGAGAAGCAGGCCCTGGCGCGGGAAGGCAAGCTCGATATCGTCGCCTCCCTGCGGGCGATGGCGGTGGCGCCGAGCGGCGATGCGGCGCTCGTCGAGCTGAAGTCCGTCGATCCCGCCACCTACCCGGCCGCGGGCGAGCTCGCCACCGATCCGCCGGGGCGCCCCGCCGATCTCCTGGCGGAACGCGACGGGGTGCCGGGGGCGCTGGCCGACCCGGCGCTGCTCACCCGCCTCGCCGTCAAGGTCGGCGACCGCCTCTCGCTGGCCGGCCACCCGATCGCGATCCGCGGCACCATCGTGTCCGAGCCCGACAAGATCGCCGGCGGCATCGGCTTCGGGCCGCGGCTGATGATCTCCGAGCCGACTCTGCGCGCCACCGGCCTCGTCCAGCCCGGCAGCCTCAACCGCTGGAGCTACCGCCTCATCCTGCCGCCCGGCACGCCGGATGCCGACCTCGACGCCGCGCAGGCGCGCATCAAAGCCGCGACTCCGGAGGCCGGCTGGGAGATCCGCTCGCGCACCAACGCCGATCCGCGCTTCGCCAAGAGCATCGAGCGGTTCACGCAGTTCCTGACCCTGGTGGGGCTCACCGCGCTGATCGTCGGCGGGGTCGGGGTCGGCAACGCGGTCCACGCCTTCGTGGAGCGCAAGCGACCCGCGATCGCGACCCTCAAGAGCGTCGGCGCGCCGGGCTCGCAGGTGGTCGCCCTGTACCTGGCCCAGGTGATGCTGATCGCCGGCCTCGGCACGCTCATCGGTCTCGTGATCGGGGCGAGCCTGCCCTTCCTCCTCGACGCCCTGTTCTCGGCCGATTTGCCGCTGCCGCTCAATCCCACGCTCGCCCCGGGGGAGCTGGCGCTGGCCGCCGCCTACGGCCTGATCACGGCCTTCGCCTTCGCGATCACGCCCCTCGGCCGCGCTCACGACGTGCCGGTCTCCGGGCTGTTCCGCGACACGGTCGATCCTGCCCGGGTGCGCCCGCGCTGGCGCTACCGGATCTGGCTGACCCTCAGCCTCGCGGCCCTGGTGGGCCTGTCGGTGGCGACCGCCTTCGACCGGCGGGTGGCGCTGATCTTCATCGCGGCGGCCGCCATCGCGTTCGGCCTGCTGCATCTGGTGGCCCTCGGCCTGATGGCGCTCGCCCGGCGCCTGCCGCATCCGCGCTGGCCGGCGCCCCGGATGGCCCTCGCCAACCTCCACCGGCCCGGCGCCCTGACGCCGGCCATCGTCCTGTCGCTGGGCCTCGGCGTGACGCTCCTCGTGACGCTCAGCCTGATCGACGCCAACGTCCGGCGCACGATCAGCGCGACCCTGCCGGCCCGGGCGCCGAACCTGTTCTTCCTCGACATCCCCTCGCGGGACGCCGCCCAGTTCCGGGAGTTCCTGGCCCGCTCGGCGCCCAACGGGAAGATCGAGGACGTGCCGATGATGCGCGGCCGGATCGTCGCCCTGAACGGCGTGCCGGCGGGCAAGATCCGCGCGCCGGAGGACGCCGCCTGGGTGCTCGACGGCGACCGGGGCATCACCTACGCCGACACGGTGCCGGAAGGCTCCAGTCTCACCGAGGGGGCGTGGTGGAGCCCGCAGCAGGGCGCCAAGCCGCTCGTCTCCTTCGAGGCCGCCCTCGCCCGCCAGCTCGGCCTGAAGCTCGGCGACACCGTGACGGTAAACGTACTCGGCCGCGACCTCACGGCGACGATCTTCAATCTGCGCCGGGTGGAGTGGCGCAACCTGGGCATCAACTTCGTGATGGTGTTCTCCCCCGGCACCTTCCGGGGCGCACCGCACTCGGATCTCGCGACCCTGACGCTGCCCGGCGGCACCGATGCGGGGGTGGAGAACCACATCCTGCGCGACGTCGCAAAGAGCTTCCCGTCGGTGAGCGCGGTGCGGGTCAAGGATGCCCTCGACGCGATCGGCGATCTCGTCGGTCGGCTGGTCCTGGCGATCCGCGGGGCGAGCGCGGTCGCGGTGCTGGCGAGCCTGTTCGTGCTGGCCGGCGCCATCGCGGCCGGCCACCGGGCGCGCCTCTACGACGCCGTGGTGCTCAAGGTGCTCGGCGCGAGCCGGTCCCGCCTGCTCACCGCCTACGCCATCGAGTATGCGGCTCTGGGGCTCGCCACGGCCCTGTTCGGCCTCGCGGCCGGCACGCTCGCCGGCTGGGTGATCGTCGCCAAGGTGATGCACCTCGACTTCCGGCTGGACCTCTCGGGGGCGCTGGTGGCGGCGCTGGCCGCCGTGGCGCTGGCGATCCTGCTCGGGCTGCTGGGCACGTGGCGGATCCTGGGGCAGAAGCCGGCACCGTACCTGCGGCAGATCTGACGGCGCCGGCCCATGTCGGCCTCAGCGCCAGACTCCCCCGGGGCCTCTGGCGAAGAACGGTCTCGCCCCCTGCCGCACGCCGATCCTGTCGCCGCCGAAGCCGGGCCGGCTCCGGTCAAGGCAGGCCCTCGGGCCCGCCGGGCCAACCGCGCCCCGTCGAACGACGCCCGATCCGGAATCGGCACCATCGGTCCGAAGGGAGGGGCTTTCAGCGCCCGAGCCCGCACTCATAGGTCCCCGCACGCCGCCTTCTCAGCGGTGCTCCGGCCGTCTTCGGCACCTCCGGGGCCAACCATCGTGAGAACCGCTTCACCGAAGCGCGTCCGTGCGCCCGGATCGAGCCGGCGCAGATGGATCCCGACCAGTGCCAGCAGCCGCTCCGTATCCCGCTCGATCACTCCGGGGTGATCGGGACCGTAGAACGCCCCGACCGGCAAATCGAGGGACTGGGCAATCCTGTTCAGCGCACGCGAAGGCGAAGATTCCGCCTTCAGGTCCGCAATCCTGCGCAGGGAATCGAGCGCCTTCTCGTTCATGGCGAACCCTCGGATTGCTCACCGCGGAGGATAATTTTCCAATCGTGACGGGGAGTGCCTGTTTGAACGGGTATTCGCAAGTGAACTCTTTGTCATTTTTCCAGAAGATTGGTACGTGACCAGACATTCGGGTTTCGATCGGCCCGGGGGGACCGTTCAACATGCACATCAACCTCATGGATGGCCGCGCGGAGAACGCCGACCGTCTCCGCGCGGCTCTCGAAGCCTCGTGCGTCGTGGGAACCTGGGAGTGGGACCATATCCGCGGCATGGTCGTCTACGACGCGGGCGCGGCCCGCCTGCTGACCGGCCGCGCCGACCTCGCCGACCAGCCGATCAAGGGCCCGATGGCCCTGGCCGCGGTGCATCCCGAGGACCTGACGTGGCTGATGGACGACATGCTCCAAGCGATCCGGTCCGGCGGATTGGTGCTGGCCGAATACCGCGTGTTCAAGGCGGATGGCTCCGTCCGCTGGCTCCTGAGCCGCGGGCGGACCCACCGGAACGAAGACGGCCAGCCGCAGCGCTCGCACGGCATCCTCATCCTGATGGACATCACGGAAATCCGGGACGGCGGCGACCGCTACGTGGTCGGCAAGCCCCGGGCGGGTGGCGACCCGCTGGAACGGGCGGCCGATCTCGCCATCGCGCTGAAGCACGCGCTCACCGACGACATGCCCGGGGAGGTGCGGGTTGCCGCCGAGTTGCTGCTGCTGGGCCTGGGCCGCGCGCTCGCCCGTAGAATGCCGGGCTGAGCACGGGAACCGGATTTCGACGACCGCGGATCGCGCAGGCAGGCTCGAACCGGCCGCGCCCGACCGATCCGCACCGGAAAACCCGGAGCCAGCGCGGGTGGGCGGGACATAAGGAAGCCATTAAGACTTCGCGCATGCACATCGAAACGCCCGGATCCCGGCAACCGCCAGTCGAACAACCCGCGGGCAGGGCGGAATGCATTTTAATCCCCGCCCGGATGGACAAAAATACATCGTCCGGACATGGAAAACCGGCCGCGCAACCGTGGCCGGGCACTTGTGCTGGCGACGCGCGCGCAACATATTCCTGACCGAGGCGCCAGCCTGGCGCCAGAGGTCCTGCGTGGGCCTCGCCCGAAACACCACGCTGAGAGAGCCTCCGCAAGGAAACTCCCATGGCATTCGAGAACAGTCCCTTCCGGTACGGCGCCCAGCAGCCGACGGGCTACGCCGGCACCCAGGTCGAGGTCGACCAGGGCCTGCGTGCCTTCATGCTCGGCGTCTACAACAACATGGTCATCGGGCTCGGGATCTCCGGTCTCGTCGCCCTCGGCCTGAACATGGCCTCGGTCGCGGCCTACCAGGGTACGCGCCCGATCCTGACCCCGTTCGGTCAGACCCTCTACCTGAGCCCGCTCAAGTGGGTGCTGATGCTGGCCCCGCTTGCGTTCATCTTCGTCTTCTCGATGCGGATGGACCGGATGTCGGCCTCGTCGGCGCGGACGATGTTCTTCGCCTTCGCGGCGGTGATGGGCGCGTCGATGTCTTCGCTCCTGCTGGTCTTCACCGGCGCGAGCGTGGTCCAGGTGTTCTTCATCACGGCGGCGGCCTTCGGCTCGCTGAGCCTGTGGGGCTACACCACGAAGCGCAGCCTCTCCGGCATGGGCTCGTTCCTGATGATGGGCCTGATCGGCATCATCCTCGCGTCGCTGGTGAACATCTTCTTCGCCTCGTCGGCCCTCCAGTTCGCCATCTCGGTGCTGGGCGTGCTGATCTTCGCGGGGCTGACCGCCTACGACACCCAGAAGCTCAAGGAGATGTATCTCTACGGAGGCTTCAACGGCGAGATGGCGGCCAAGATGTCGGTCAACGGCGCCCTGACGCTCTATCTCGACTTCATCAACATGTTCCAGTTCCTGCTCAGCCTGATCGGCGACCGCCGCTAGGCAAGACGGACTGACTGACGCACGAAACCCCGGCGGGCGACCGCCGGGGTTTCTTTTTGCCTGACGGGTCGGGGCGCGGGCGCTACCCTGGCCTCATGCTGAGAATCACCGGCCTCTCCGCCTTCCCGATCACGCCGAGCGACGCCGACGGCCGCGTCGAGGCCGACGCCCTGCGCCGGCTGCTGGAGCCGCTGGCGGCGGCCGGCGTCGATTCGATCGGCCTGCTCGGCAGCACCGGCACCTACGCCTACCTGTCCCGGGACGAGCGGCGCCGGGCGGTGGAGATCGCCGTCGAGACCGTGTTGGGCCGGACGCCCCTGCTGGTCGGCATCGGCGCGCTGCGCACCGATGACGCGATCCGCCTGGCCCGGGATGCGCGCGCGGCCGGCGCGGCTGCGGGTCTCCTCGCGCCCGTCTCCTACACGCCGCTCACGGAGGACGAGGTCCTCGCGCATTTCGAGGCGGTGGCGGGGGAGGGCGGCCTGCCGCTCGTGATCTACGACAATCCCGCCACCACGCATTTCCGCTTCGCGCCGGAGCTGATCGGCCGGATCGCCCGCCTGCCCGGCGTGGTAGCCGCCAAGTGTCCGGCGCCCGAGCCGGACGCCGCCGCGGCCGGGGTCGCCGCCCTCCGGGCCGCCGTGCCGACCGGGTTTCCCATTGGGTTCAGCGGTGACTGGAACGCGACCGAGGCCCTGATCGCCGGGGGCGCCGCATGGTTCAGCGTGGCCGCGGGCCTGTTTCCGAAGACGTGCCTGGCCCTCGCAAGGGCCGCCGAGGCGGGCGACGCGGACCGCGCCCGGGCGCTGAATGCCGAACTCGAACCCCTCTGGGCGCTGTTCAAGGCCCATTCGAGCCTGCGGGTGGTCTATGCGCTGGCCGGGATCCTGGGCCTCTGCCGGGCCGAGCCGCCCCGTCCGATCCGGCCGCTGGCGCCCGAGGTCCAGGCGGAGATCGCTGGGATGCAGCACGTTCTATCGCTCACGTGAAATCGACGGATCATGCGGCTTCCGTTTGAACGCCGCGGTCGCTGCAGCCCACACCATCATCACGAGCGCAGCGCCGTGACCCAGGCCGGCGCGACGCCGGACGACGTGGCGCCGGACGACGTGGCGCCACTGGATCGCTGCGCTCCGCTCGCAGAGACGGCGGGGTCGAACGCGTCAACCGGAGCGCGGTCTCACACCGCCCGGGGTGCCGGTTCCAGCACGGCGATCACCCGGGCGAGGTCGGTGCCGCGCTTCAGCACCTGTCCGCTGGCGGCGATCACCGCGTAGGCCCCCTGGCGGCGGGCGAGCTTCGGATCCTTCTCGATCCGGTAGAGCGGCATCTCGGAGGCGCGGCGATAGATCGAGAACACCGCCTTGTCGCGCCGGAAGTCGAGGGCGTAATCGCGCCATTCACCCGCGGCGACCTGCCGTCCGTAGAGGTTGAAGATCACGCGCAACTCGTCCCGGTTGAAAGCGATCTGGGGCGGCTCCGCGCGGACCGGGAAGGGGATCACATGGCCCGCCGCCTCGTCGGGCCCGGGCCCGGCGCCCATCCGCTCAGTCATTCGAACTCCCGCGCATCCTTGCTTTGCCGGATGATGGCCCCCGCCGGAGCGACCTGCAAGGGTGCCGGCCGGGCCAATCCGTGTCGCGCAGGACACACCCAAGAGACAAAAATCACCGTTCCGCCCAATTGATGCCTTTTGCAGGCCGCGCTGCAGGCTCACAACAGATGGTGAACCTCGCCGGTTTCTGACCGGCCGGCGCCCCGACCCAGCTCCCCAGCCCTCGGTCGCCGGTCGGGATCCCAGGACCCGGCACTCCGAGGTTTCGAGACCCAAGACTTCAGGCCGCCCCAACCGGGCGGCCTTTTTTCTGTTCGGTCCGGGCCTGGATGCTTGTATGCCACGGGTCATGGGCCCGCCCGCCTTCGACGACGCCTTCCTGCAGGATCTCGACGCGCTGTTCGCGTGGCGCCGGGACGTGCGCCGGTTCCGGACCGATCCGGTCGACGCGGACCATCTCGACGCGTGCCTGGCGGCGGCCCACCACGCCCCATCGGTCGGCAACAGCCGGCCCTGGCGCTTCGTGCGCGTCTCGGACCCCGACCGGCGCGCCGCCATCATCGCGAGCTTCGGACGCTGCAACGCGGCGGCGGCGGAGACCTACGATGCGGATCGGGCGGCGCGCTACCGGGCGCTGAAGCTCGCAGGCCTGCGGGAGGCGCCGGTCCACCTCGCGGCCTTCTGCGATTCGGCGACCGCGGCCGGCCTTGGGCTCGGCCGGGCCAGCATGCCGGAGACCCTGGCGTATTCGGTGGTCGGGGCGGTTCAGTGCTTCTGGCTGGCCGCCCGGGCGCGGGGGCTCGGCGTCGGCTGGGTCTCGATCCTTGAACCCGATGCCGTCACGGCGATCCTGGCGGTGCCGGAGACGTGGCGGCTCGTCGCCTACCTGTGCGTCGGACACCCGGTCGAGGAGCACCGCGATCCGGAGCTGGAGCGCCACAGCTGGCAGGAGGAGGATCCGCGCGGCCGGCGGCTGATCGAGCGCTGAGCCCTGACACAGCCAGACCCGAAGTCGTACCCAAGACCTCGGCGGCGAATTTACGTTGCTGCTTTACCGTGATCCGCGGTTTCAAGTGCCATCCACGCATCAACCATAGCTTTCGCTGGAACGCCAAGCTCGGCCGTGGATTACTCGGCCGCAGAAGATCACGCGTATCGGGGAACGAGTTATGTCGGGTCGGGTGGCGGCTGTATTCGGATTGGCCGGCGCGATGCTGGCTGGATGCTTCGGCGGCGCGCAGGCGCGCGAGATCGTGCCCTTCCAGAACGGCGTCGCGCCGGGCTCGATCGTGATCAGCGTGACCCAGCGCAAGCTCTATCTGGTCAACGGCGACGGGACGGCGATCCGTTATCCGGTGGCGGTGGGCAAGCCCGGCAAGCAATGGTTCGGCACCGCCGCCATCGACGGCAAGTACGTGGCGCCCGCGTGGTCGCCGCCGGACGAGGTCAAGCGCGACAACCCGCGCCTGCCGAACCTGATCGCGGGCGGCTCGCCGCACAACCCGATGGGCGCGGCCGCCATGACCCTGCAGGGCGGCCAGTACGCGATCCACGGCACCAACCGACCGAGCTCGGTCGGCACCTGGGCATCCTATGGCTGCATCCGGATGTACAATCAGGATGTGGTCGATCTCTACGCGCGGGTCGATGTCGGCACGCCGGTCTACATGACGCACTGACGGCGGCAGACCGAGACCGATGGGTTTGTTTCGGCTGTCCGAGCGGATGATGCGGGTCTCGACGGCTGCGATAAACGCCTCGACCCTCGCCAGCCTGCGCCCGACCGCGGTCTTTTCCGGCGTCGGCTCGGCCGTGTGGGGGTCATCGGCGGGGTAACCGAAAGCGGTCGCGCCGATCGCGCATCCTGCCGCTCCTTCATGATCCACGCGTTCGCGTCGGAGACGCTCATCGTGCTGGGCCCATCGCCCGGTCGAAAAGGAGAATGCCGTCCTTCGCCACATCGTGCGCCAGGGCGTTGATAGCGCTCCGGCGCGTCTCGAAGATTCTGCGACGCATCGGCGTGACCTGAACGGGCAAGCCGACGTCGCGTATGATCCGCCAAACCATGCTCGGCGTGTAAAGGCCGGGGGGAACATCGTCATCCAACAGGATGCAGAGGTCCCAGTCGCTGCCCGGGTCGTAATCGCCCCGGGCGCGGCTGCCGAACAGGATCACGCGCTCCACCGGCGCGATCGAACGAAGACGCTCCCACCGCCGCCGTGAGCGGCGGCGGCAGTCTCTCCTGGGCAGCCAGATCGCGCATCGTCGAGACTATACCGCACCGCGTCGCGATGTGCAGGCGTCAGGGGTGATTGTCACCCGGCCGGCGGCGCGGTCGCCTCGACGGCCGTGAAGGTCTCCAGGATCCGGTAGGTGTGCTCGGCCCCGGCCGGCACGCAGTAGGAATCGCCGGCCGCGAGCGCCACGGTCTCACTCCCGACCACCAGCTCGGCCCGGCCGCTGATCACGTAGCCCACGGTCTCGTGGGGGGAGGTGGTCATCGGCTTGTCGGTGTTCGGCTCCTCGGCGCGCCACATGCGCATGCCGAGACGCTCACCCCGGGCCAGGGTGATCTCACCGTGCGGCCCCTCGGCCGCGCCCCGGGCCGATACCTTCGTCGCCATCGCGTACTCTCCCTGTCGGTCAGGCAGGGGCAACGGCCCTCGGGCCGCCGCGTTCCGGCGTCAGAAGTCGACCGCGAGGCCCTTCACCTCCCAGTCGGCGTAGCGCACCGGTTCCAGGCCGCCGCGGCCCTGGCGCTCCGGCTTGGCGCTGATCTCGGCGGCGCGGGCATCGATCGCGGCCCGGCGCTCGGCCGCCTCCGCGAGGGCACGCTCCGCCGCGGGGCTCAGCCTGCGGGGGGTCGCACCGGCTGCGTTCGGGTTCTGTCTGTTCGGGTCTTGCATCGCGCTCGTTCGGGTGTGAGGGCGTGGATCGAGAGAATTCGGCTCCGGAGCAGAAGTGGCATCGCGGGACATCGGCCGCAACACGCGGCCTCAGACTTCAACGCCGGGGACGGGCGCCGAGACCGCGGGCCTCGGCACCCGGCGGGCGGCACAGCACGCGGTCGCGGCGCTGATCGGTCAGGACCGGCCGCCCGCCCTCGACGAGGCGCTGGCTCAGGCGATCCGCACCGAGGCGCTGGCGCCCGCAGACGCCGCCCTGGCGCGGGCGATCGCGGTCGCGACCTTCCGGCGCTACGGGCAGATCCGCGCCGCGCTCGCCCAGCGGCTGGAGCGCGGGCTTCCAACCGCCAAGCCCCAGCTCACGGCCCTGCTCGCCACCGCGACGGCCCAGATCCTCGATCTCGCGGTCCCCGACCATGCCGCCGTCGATCTCGCGGTGCGGCTCGCCAAGGCGGATAACCGGACGGCCCACCTCGCCGGCCTCGTCAACGCGGTGCTGCGCCGGATCGCCCGGGAACGTGACGCCATCCTGGCCGAGGGCGCCGACGCCCTTGCGACCAACACGCCCGACTGGCTCGCCCGCCGCTGGAGCGCCGCCTACGGGCCGGAGCGCGCGGAGGCGATCGCGCGGGCGCACTTGGCCGGCGCCGCGATCGATCTGACCCCGCGGGGGGACCCGGCGGACTGGGCCGAGCGGCTCGGCGCCGTGGTGCTGCCCACCGGCTCCCTGCGCCTGCCGGAGAACGGGCCGTCGATCCCGGACCTGCCGGGCTTCCAGGAGGCCGCATGGTGGGTACAGGATGCCGCCGCTGCGATCCCGGCCCGGCTGCTCGCCCCCAGGCCGGGCACCCGCGTGCTCGACCTCTGCGCGGCCCCCGGTGGCAAGACCCTCCAGCTCGCCGCGACCGGCGCGCACGTCACGGCAATCGACCGTTCCGCACCCCGGCTCGAGCGCCTGCGCGAGAACGTCGCGCGGCTCGGCTTCGACGTGGAGATCCGGGTCGCGGACGCCCTGGCGCTGGAGGGGCAAGCGCATGACGCGGTGCTGCTCGACGCCCCCTGCTCGGCCACCGGCACGATCCGGCGCCATCCGGATGTGGCCTGGACCAAGGCGGAGGCCGATATCGGCCGGCTCGCCGGGCTCCAGCGCAGGCTCCTCGACCACGCCGCCGAACTGGTGCGGCCGGGCGGGGTTCTGGTTTACTGCACCTGCTCCCTGGAGCCGGAGGAGGGCAAGGCGCAGGTCGCGGCCTTCCTGGCACGCGATCCCCGGTTCACACGCGTCCCGGTGCAGCCCGGGGAAGTGGGGGGCGATGCCGGGCTGATCGATGCCGCCGGCGATCTGCGCACCCTGCCGTGCCATCTCGCCGACGTCCCGGGCGCCCGCGGGGGGCTCGACGGGTTCTTTGCGAGCCGACTCCAGCGCGCGGGCTAGCGGTTTCATCCGTCTCACCCGGACACCAACGCGCTGCTAGGACAACGCTCTTCCCCCTCCGCCTGCGGGGCCGGGTGGGGTGGGGCAGGGGGCACAGCCGCGCCTCATCCTGCGTCACCCCCACCTCCAACGCTGCCCCACAGGGGCTCCGGACGACACGGGCTTGAGGCACAAAGCCGATGACGGCGCGCGACGCGCCCCCTCTCCCGTGCGGCCGCGGAGACCCGCATTCCTTCAAGCTGGCGGATGCGCGTGTCGAAACCGCAAACCTGCGTAGCCCGTAGCTCAACGGAAACAGGGAGCCCGGCGGGCAGCCCGTGCGAACAGCATGCCGCCCTTGACAATGTTCCTATTTTGTGCTCATTAGCCGCACCTGTCCGCGGCACTTCGGGAGCGATCCCGGGGTGTCCTTCGGGGGCCCGCCCGGTGGCTGACCGGGCGGGTCCGCGGATGGGGCGGTGCCCGCGTCGGTGGCTCTTCAGCCGCCATCGCCCCGGGCGGCGGACCGATACGGGGCGTGCCTCGGATGCGGGCGTGAGAAACACCGGGCCACCCCGGCAGGGCGAGGAAATGCGCCCCGCGCCGACCCGCTTCTGGGCCGACCCTGAGCCTCTTGCGGACCCGCCCACTACGAGGCGGGCACGGGCTGGAAGGCCCCGATCCTTTGTGGGTTCCGGAGGTGCCAGCACCTCGTCCGAGACCGTCTGCCGGGACGTCGCAGGATCGGGACCGCTGGAGCCACCGCGACGAGACAGACGGTACCGGGCCGGGATTACGCCTGCTCGATGCCGCGGGCGCCGCGGGGATCGGATCCCGCGCGTATCTGGCCGACACCTGGGTCCTCGCGGCGTCCCGCGTCCCTTCGTGTTGCGCTTCCGCCATGCCCCCGGCGCCGCAGGCGCGCGGGGACGATGGCGCGTGTCCGAGCGGCTCCGCCCGCAAGGGGCGCCGTCGACGCCGAACGACCCATGTCCGAGTTGATCATGACCGACCTGATCGAGACGCCCTGCCGATGACTGCCTTCCGACCCGGCGGCCTGTATCATGGCGCCATGACCGACCTCCTGGACCGAGCCATCGCGCGCGTCGGCGCGTCCCCCGCCGCCCAGCCGGACGATGCCGCCCGCATGCGGCTGCCGTTCGCGGGTGCGGCGGATGACCCGGTGTACCAGCTGACGCCGGAGGCGACGGATCTCACGGCGTCGAATACGGAAGTGCCACGCGGCGAGTTCGTGACGGACGATCAGATCCGCGCCATCTGGATGAAACATGGCCTGTGAGCGTTCGGTACCCCCCTCCGGCGGCGCGGCAGGTCGAGGCCGCGCTTGACTATCTGGCCGCGCAGTCGCCGGACGCCGCGCGGGGATTGCGCGAGCGCCTGCCCGCGGTGACGACGCTCTTGGAAGCTCATCCCTCCCTGGGGCACGGCACGGGCGTGGGGCATATCCGACGCTTTCCGCTTGGCACCCAACCTTATTCCGTGGATTCTTCGATCGACCGGGACGCGATCCTCGTGCACCGCATCCGTCATGCCTTCCGGCGGCCCCTGTCCTGACCGCGACACCCGGCCTTGCCCCGGAAAGTTGACGCCGGACCGGCAGGCTGCCATCCGCCCGGCAAAGCCCTGATCCTTGAGTCCCCACAGAATGACCGACCTCATCGAGACGATCCGCCGGACGCTCGTGCCGATCCACAAGGAGGGCTATCCCTTCATCCTGATCGGCATCGTGCTGACGGTGCTGGCCGGCTACTTCTCCCAGTTCTTCGGCTGGATCTTCCTGATCCTCACCCTCTGGGTCTGCTACTTCTTCCGCGATCCGGAGCGCGTCACCCCGGTGACCGACGGGCTGGTGGTCTCCCCGGCCGACGGCCGCGTGAATCTCATCGCCACCGTCCTGCCGCCGCCGGAACTCGACCTGCCGCAGGTGCCCACCTTGCGGGTCTCGGTCTTCATGAACGTGTTCGATTGCCACGTGAACCGGATGCCGGTCCCGGGGCGGATCGGCCAGATCCACTACACGCCCGGCCTGTTCCTCAATGCCGAGCTCGATAAGGCCAGCGACGACAACGAACGCAACGGCATGGTCATCGAGACCACCCATGGCGGAAGCCCGAAGCGCGTCGGCGTGGTGCAGATCGCGGGGCTGGTGGCGAGGCGCATCGTCGGGTTCGTCTCGGCGGGCGACGTGCTCGGCGTCGGCGAGCGGTTCGGGCTGATCCGCTTCGGCTCGCGGGTGGACGTCTACCTGCCGGCGGGCGCGACCGTGCTGGTCGGCCTCGGCCAGAAGGCGGTGGCGGGCGAGACCGTGCTGGCCGATCTCGCCGGCGGCTCGGATCGTGTGTTCAAGCGGATCTGACCCGATGGACGATCTGTTCCCGCCCTTCGCGCCCGATCCGAACGAGCCGCGCCCGCGCCGGTTCAAGCCGGTGCCGTTCCGGATGATCGCGCCCAACATGATCACCCTGATGGCGCTCTGCCTCGGGCTGACCGCAATCCGCCTCGCCTTCGAGGGCAAGTTCGAGCCCGCCGTGATCGCCGTGGTGGTGGCGGGCGTGCTCGACGGCATCGACGGGCGGGTGGCGCGGCTGCTCAAGGGCACCTCGCGCTTCGGGGCGGAGCTCGATTCCCTCGCCGACTTCGTGAATTTCGGCTGCGCCCCGGCGCTCATCCTCTACGGCTTCGTGCTGTTCCACCTGAAGTCGCTCGGCTGGATCATCGCGCTGATCTTCGCCATCGCGATGGCTTTGCGCCTCGCCCGCTTCAACGCGATGCTGGACGACCCGAACCGCCCGGAATGGAAGAAGGATTTCTTCGTCGGTATGCCGGCGCCGGCGGGCGCGCTCACCGCGATGCTGCCGCTCTACCTACACTTCCTGGGCTTCGGCCTGGAGCGCTGGGCGGCCCCCGCGATCCTGATCTACGTGCTGTGCATCGCCCTGCTGGTCGTCTCCACGGTCCCGACCTACTCGGGCAAGACCATGGGCAAGCGGGTGCCACGCAGCCTCGTGCTGCCGATCTTCCTGTTCGGCGTGGCGGCCTTCGGCATCCTGATCAGCTACCCGTTCGAGGCGCTTGTGGCGGTGAGCGGGGGGTATCTCGTGACCATCCCGGTGGTCGCCGCGCAGTATCGCCGTCGCCTCAAGGCGGAGCAGGCCGCGGGCACCGAGGAGCGGCCGGTCGCCGTCGCCTCGGAATAGAAGCTGGTCGTCGCGGGATCCGCCCCTACCTTGGCCGTGTCCGGCGAGGAGGATTCGGGGATGCTCGAAGAATTCAAAAAATTCGCGCTGCGCGGGAACGTGGTCGATCTCGCGGTCGGCGTGATCATCGGCGCCGCCTTCGGGGCGATCGTCAATTCCGCGGTCCAGGACATCTTCATGCCGGTGATCGGCGCGGTCACGGGCGGGCTCGATTTCTCGAACTACTACATCCCGCTCTCGTCCAAGGTTCAGGCCGGGCTGCCCTACGTGGACGCCAAGAAGCAGGGCGCCGTGATCGGCTACGGCCAGTTCCTGACCCTGACGCTGAACTTCGTGATCGTGGCCTTCGTACTGTTCCTCGTGATCCGGGCGATGAACCGCCTGCAGCACGCCCAGCCCAAGGAGCCGGAGGCCGTCCCGGCCGACGTGAAGCTGCTCTCGGAGATCCGTGACCTCCTGGCGGCGAAACCCCGGGTCTGACCCGTCAGTTGCCGTGCCGGTCCGGTTCCTCGGGCTTGACACCCAGCGCGTCGAGGATCTGGTCGAGGGCCTGGCCGACCGCTCCGGTACCCTCCTCGTGGGTCTTCAGCCGGGTCTCGAGGCGGCGGATCTGCGGCTCGAACACCTCGGGCACGGAATCGTCGCCGAGGAAGCGCGGCTTGTCGGCCTCCACCGGCAGGACGCCGCGGAGCTGCTGTCCAAGGTGGTCGCGCACCGGCTCGGGGAGCACGGCGCCGGGGTCGGGAGAATCGTTGCTCATGGTCGCCTCACGGGTCGAACCGCCTATCAACGGCCAGTCGGATGAAGCGTTGCGCCGACAGCCGCACCAAGAGAAGGGACCCCGGAGCCGGGCTCCGGGGTCCCATGGGCCGATGCGGGATCGGCCCGCAGGCTTAGTCGATCACTTCGACGATGCGGTGGCCGCGATCGACCAGCACCGGGCGATCGTTCACCACGGTGTAGCGGTAGCCCGGCTGCACGCGGTACTCGCTCGGCACGTCGTAGTAGGTCACGCCCGAGGACGGCAGGGTGGATCCCACGGCGACGCGGCCGTCGTAATCGTACGAGCGGACATTGCGCTCGCGGACATAGCTGCGGAAGCGCGGGGCCATGTCGACGCCGAGGATGCCGCCCACCGTGCCGGTGGCCGCACCGACGGCGCCGCCGACGATCCCGCCGATCGGGCCGGCCGCATCGGCACCCGCGGCCGCGCCGCGCTCGGCACCCGGGATGGTGCCCTGGGCCTGGGCGGCCAGCGGCAGCGACAGGACGAGGGCCGAGGCGGCGATGAGGGTCTTGATGGTCATACGGGATTGCTCCGTTCCGTGGCGTTCCGCCGCGGACACGCGGCGAAGCTCGGGCCGGTAACGTCCGATACCCGGAATCGGATGCATCGCTTTTTGCGGAAGACCGCCGAGGGCTAACGCCGCCTTACGCGTCCTTGGGCATCGCCGACTGGATGAACCGGTCGGAGCCGAGATCCTCCTCGTCGTAGCCGAGCAGCTCCGCCAGCCGGCCCCGGGCACGGCTGACGCGGCTCTTCACGGTGCCGACCTTGCAACCCATGATCGTGGCCGCCTCCTCGTAGGAGACGCCCTCGGCACCGACCAGAACCAGGGCCTCGCGCTGGTCCGGCGGGAGCTTCGCCAGAGCCGATTGCAGATCCTCGACGTCGAGCCGGTCGCCCTGGTGCGGGGCGGTGGCGAGCCGGGCCGCGTAGGACCCGTCCTGATCCTCGACCTCGCGGACGCGCTTGCGGTGATCCGAGTAAAAGATGTTGCGCAGGATCGTGAACAGCCACGCGTTCAGGTTGGTGCCCGGCTGGAAACGGGCGCGGTGCTGCCAGCCCTTCAGCAGGGTGTCCTGCACGAGGTCGTCGGACCGGGCGGGGTTCGAGGTCAGCGACAGTGCGAAGGCGCGCAGGGACGGGACGGCGGCGAGCAGCCCGTTGCGGAATTCCGGCTCGATCGCCTCGCCCCGGGCGCGGAGCGCCGCCTCCAGCTTCTCGATCAGCTCGGCGAAGCGGGACGGGAGCAACTCCTCGCCGATCCGCTCGTAGACGGTGCGCAGGTGCTCGCCGAGATGCGTGCGGATGCCGGCGTTCAGGTTCGGGCGGCCATCCCGAGTCCCGCCCTCCTGGGACAGGACGGTATCGGTGTCGTCGCGGGTCATGCGGTTCGCACTCGTCAGCTCATCGTGGCTCGACCGCGGTCCCTCAAGGGTCGAGGCGGATCGCTTGCCGGCCTGAAATCAGGGCGAGTTCGGGCCGATGCGCTCCTGTTACGGGCGTTCTAGCGCATCGGACGCGGGCATGCACCCTCGGCCCACTGACTTATGATAAGCTTGCCGCCCGCAACAGACGGACCGTACCGTCCCGCAGGGTCAGGACGTCGCCGCGGGCGAGGTCGGTCCAGCGCTCGTCCCGGGTCAGCGCCTTCGTGGCGATGACGGTGACGATGTCGTGCTCCGTGGTCTCCCGGGCGAAGTCGACCTGCCAATCCTCGTCGATCAGGGTGGCCTTGCCGAAGGGCGCGCGGCGGGTGAGGTAGCAGAGGCGCTTGCCGCAATGGGCGTAGAGGGTGCGGCTGTCGGTCAGCAGCATGTTGAACACGCCGAGGCCGTGCAGCGCGCCGGCGAGGTCGGCGACGGCCCGGTCCAGGGCCTCGGGCCGGGGCAGGGCCTTGTAGCGGTCCTGCAGGCGGCCGAGCATCCAGCAGAAGGCGTGCTCGCTGTCGGTGGAGCCGATCGGCATGAAGCCGCCGAGCGGCAGCCGCTTCACGCCCTTGAGCTGGCCGTTATGCGCGAAGGTCCAGCGGCGGCCCCACAATTCGCGGCTGAACGGATGGGTGTTCTCCAGGCTGACCCGGCCGCGATTGGCCTTGCGGACATGGGCGACCACGATCCGGCTCTTGATCGGCATATCCCGCAGGAGCCGGGCGAGCTGCGAGCGGGCGCTCGGCTCCGGCTCGTGGAAGCTGCGGCAGGTGCGGCCGTCGTAGAAGCTGATGCCCCAGCCGTCGGCGTGGGGCCCGGTCTCGCCGCCGCGCCGGGCGAGGCCCGCGAAGGAGAAGCGGATGTCGGTCGGCACGTTGGCGCTCATGCCGAGCAGTTCGCACATCGTCTGTCAGCCGGGCCATGCGGGGAAGCGGCGACGTGTAGGAGTGTTCGGCCGTCCCGACAACGGCTTTCGCGCGGATCACCGCGCCAGATAGTCGGTCAGCGTCATCCCCACCATGATGGCGACCCAGAAGAAGCCGAGCCCCGAGAACAGCCGGATCAGCGGCGGCTCGTGGATCACCTCCATGGAGACGAGGAGGATCAGCGCCACCATCACAGCCACGACGAGAAGCTCGACGATCCAGACCTGCGCGAAGGGCAGGGTGGCGCCGAGCGTCACGTTGACGGCGAGCAGGGCGAGCAACGCCAGGAAGGTCAGCACCGGCGTACGCAGGCGCTTGCGGAGCAGGACGCGGTCGTCGGCGCTCAGGGTCGCGAGGGGGTTCCGCATCCTACCGGTTCACCACGTACAGGATCGGGAAGGCCAGGATCCAGACCAGATCGATGAAGTGCCAGTACAGGCCGTAGACCTCGATCCAGTTCTGGTGTCGCGACAGGAACCCGGCCTTGGCGGCCATCCAGGTCATGGCGAGCAGGAGCGCGATGCCCGTGAACAGGTGCAGCGCGTGGAGCAGCGTCGCCACGTAGTAGAGGTTCACGAACAGCCGCGCCGCCGGCGTCTCGGCGAGGGCAAAGGGCCGATGACTGAGGAACGGCATCATGTGCTCGTCCCAGTCGGCGTAGTACTCGTAGCCCTTCAGCACGAGGAACAGGCCGCCCAAGGCCGCCGTCGCCAGCATCGCCCGCACCATGGCGCGCTGCCAGCCCATCCGGGAGAACTCGATCGCCATCGACATGGTGAGCGAGGAGCAGATCAGCACCACGGTGTTCGTGGCGCCGATCCAGAACTTGAGGTGCTTGGCCGCCGCGATGGTTGCCTCGGGATGCTGGATCCGGGTGATCAGCGCCACGAGGAACAGGGCCGAGAACAACAGCAATTCGGTGATCAGCCACGCCCAGATGCCGAGCGTCGCCGCCTCGCGCTGCTGGGCGACGCTCTCGAAATGCTCGGCGCGGGCGACTCCGACGCCGTCGGCCAGACCCTCGCTCATCCGTGCTGGTCCCGGGATTCCTGGGCCTGGATCGGATAATCGTAGGGGATGCGCGGCACCTCGGGCGGGGACAGGAAATTGTGCGTCGGCGGCGGGGACGACGTCTCCCATTCGAGCCCCTTCGCGTTCCAGGGGTTGGCGGGCGCCTTCCGGCCGAACCACAGGGAATAGACGAGGTAGAGCATCGGGAAGATGTAGCCCGCCGCCAGGATCGTGGCGCCGGCCGATGACAGGACGTTGAGGAGCTGGAACTCGGCCGGATAGGTCGCGTAGCGCCGCGGCATCCCGAGATAGCCCAGGATGAATTGCGGGAAGAAGGTTACGTTGAAGCCGAGGAAGATCAGCAGCGCCGAGACCCGGCCCCAGGGCTCGCTGTACATCCGGCCGGTGAATTTCGGCCACCAGAAATGCAGGCCGCCGAGGAAGGCCAGCACCGTGCCGCCGACCATGATGTAGTGGAAATGCGCGACCACGAAGTAGGTCGCGTGGATGTGCTGGTTGATGGCGAGCGTCGCGAGGTAGAGGCCGGTGAGCCCGCCGAGCACGAACAGGCCGATATAGCCCATCGCGTAGAGCATCGGCGTGTCGAGGCGCAGGCTGCCCTTATGGATCGTGGCGGTCCAGTTGTAGACCTTCACGGCCGAGGGCACCGCCACCGCGAAGGAGAGCGCGGAGAACACCAGCGAGGCCAGGTCGCTCTGGCCGTTGACGAACATGTGGTGGCCCCAGACGAAGAAGGTCACCGAGGCCAGCCCGATCGACGCGTAGGCGACGAAGCGGTAGCCGAACAGCTTCTTCTGCGCGAAGGCCGGGACGATCTCGGAGATCACCCCCATGCCGGGCAGCACCATGATGTACACGGCCGGGTGCGAGTAGAACCAGAACAGGTGCTGGAACAGTACCGGGTCGCCGCCATAGGCCGGATCGAACACCCCGATGTGGAAGGCGCGCTCCGCGATCAGCAGGATCAGCGCCGTGGTGATCACCGGCGTCGCCAGCAGGAAGATCAGGCTGGTGGCGTAGTGCGTCCAGACGAAGATCGGCAGCTTGAACCACGTCATGCCGGGCGCCCGCATGGTGTGGATCGTGACCACGAAGTTGAGCCCCGTCAGGATCGACGAGAAGCCCACGATGGTCACGCCGATCAGCGCCGGCAGCACCCAGGTGTTGGAGAAGGCGGTGGAGAGCGGCGCGTAGAAGGTCCAGCCGGTATCGACGCCGCCCAGCACCACCGAGACCAGGGTGAACAGGGCGCCGGTCATGAACACGTACCAGCTCGTCAGGTTGAGTTTCGGGAAGGCGAGGTCCTTGGCCCCGATCATGAGGGGGATCAGGAAATTGCCGAAGGTCGCGGGGATCGACGGGATCAGGAAGAACCAGACCATCACCACCCCGTGGATGGTGAAGGCCTTGTTGTAGGTGTCGTTGGTCATGATCGCGCCGTCCGGAACGATCAGCGCAAGGCGCACCACACCCGCCGCCAGGGCCCCGATCACGAAGAAGCCGGTGATCGACGCGAGATAGAGGATCGCGATGCGCTTGTGATCGGTGGCGAGGAACCACGAGCGCAGGGTCGATTCCGCATGCAGGTAGTCGGGCTTGCGCCCGATGGTCGATTCCGGAGTGTGGGGTTCGCGGCGGGCGGTGCCGCCGATGCTGCCCGATGCGCTCATCGTGTCGCCCCCGCCGGCGTCGCGTCGGCGGCCTTACCGGCGGCCGGACTCGAATAGGATTTCAGGAAGTCGATGAGGGTCCCCAGCTCATCCGCCGGGATCCGGCCGGCGAAGCTTGGCATGACCTGTTTGTAGCCCTCGGCGAGCCGGTCGCCGTTCGGGTTCAGGATCTTGTCGCGCAGCCATCCCTCGTCGGCCGTGACGGTGCGGCCGTCGGCGAGCTTGACCTGGGATCCATAGAGCCCGGCGAGGCTCGGCGCCTTCACGGCCGATCCGGGCTCGTGGCAGCCGGCACAGCCATAGGCCTCGTAGAGGGCGCGACCCGCCGCGACCTTGCCCTGCTGGGCGCCCGCATGGGTCAGCCAGTCCTGATAGTCGCCGGGGTTCATGAAGGTGACCTCGCCGCCCATCACCGAATGGTCCGTGCCGCAATATTCCGAGCAGTAGAGATGATAGGTGCCGATCTTATCGGCCTTGAACCACAGGTCGGTGTAGCGGTCGGGCAGGGCGGCGACCTGCATCCGCACCGCCGGGAGGTAGAGGGCGTGGATCACGTCCTGGCTGATGATGTGCAGGCGGATCGGCTGGCCGATCGGCAGGTGCAGGTTGTTGATCTCGGACTGGCCGGTCGGGTGCTGGAACTTCCACATCCATTGCCGGCCGACCGCCTCGACCACCATGGCGTCGGGGGGCGCGTTCTTCGACTGGATGAACAGCTTCGCGCCCCAGACGAAGAAGATCAGCGTCAGCAGGAACGGGATCAGCATCCAGCTGATCTCGATGAGGTTCGAGCGAATTCCGGAGGGCTGCCGGTTCGCCTCCGAGCCCTCCCGGTAGCGCACGGCGAAATAGGTGATCGCCACGAACACCGGCACGGTGAGCAGCAGCGTCAGCACCGTGAAGGCCAGGATCAGCAGATCGGTCTCGGTCGCGGTGGCGGAGACCGCGGCGGGCCAGAGCTGGAGGGATTCGTGGCTCGGCGTCATGGTGCGGCGGGCTCCACCGTTTCGAGGGAGCGGCCCACGGTCAACTCCATGGCGCGGTCGAGCGGGATGCGGGCGCGGGTATGCGCCTCATCCCGGTAGCCGTAGCCGGCGATCCGCGCCTCGGTGGCGGCCCGCTCGCGGTCGATATCGGCATAGGGATTGGCCTGGAGGTTCGGGGGTGACGGCGCGAGGCGGGCGGTCTGCTGGGGCGTGAGCGCCGGCAGGGCCCGGCGCTGGCTCGCCGCGAAGGTGTGCATCAGCCAGATCATGGTGCCGATCACCGCCAGCGCCGTGAGGCCGAGGCCGCCCATGACCAGGGCGGTGTTGCGGACGTTGACGTCGCGCGTCTCGTGCCCGGGATCGTTCGGATCGCGCTGCGTGTTGGCGGGCGGACGCGGCGGGCGTCCGTTCAGGACGCCGCTGCCGCGCAGGGTCAGCCCGGCCAGGATCGCCGGGATCAGCCCGGAGGGTCCGCCCCCGCTCATGCCGGCCTCCCGGCGCGGCGGGCCGCGGAGGCGACCCGGTCGGCCCGCGGCCGCAGGAACGGCCGGAGCGCGGCGGCGAGGCAGGCCACGCCGCCGGCGGCGAGCGCGTCGCTCGGGCGGAGCACGAACCGGTCGCGGATCGCCGGGGTGATCAGCCAGAACATCTCCAGGGCATGCACGGCGAGCGTCGCGCCGGCCAGGATCCGCGTGGTCGGGCGGCCGGGCCGCAGGGTCGCGAGGCCGGCCAGCACCACCACGGCGCCCGCCACGATCGACAGCGCCCGCCCGAGCCAGCCACCGCGGGCGAAGTACCACGACACCTCCGGCGGCAGGTTGGCCGACCAGACGATCAGGAACTGCACGAAGTGCAGGTAGGCCCAGAGCCCGAGCAGCACCACGAGGGGCACCAGCCGGCCGCGGCCCGGCGCCGTGCGGCCGCGGCCGACAGGCTCGGGCTCCTCCCAGGCAAGCAGGATCGCCGCCGCGAAGGCCAGCCCGCTCCAGGCGGTCATGACCTGCAGGCCGAGCAGCGTCGAGTCGAGGCGCGGGTCGAGCGACGCGATCACATCGGTGACGAACAGGGTGCCGATCACCGCGTGGAGCCCCACCGCCGGGACGGTCCGGCGCTCGCCGGGGGCGTCGAAAGGCTGAGCGAAGCGGAGGGACAGCCAGATCCAGGCGGCGAGGTAGGCGATCACCCGGGCCACGAAGAACGGCACCATGAACCAAAGGGCCGCCAGCGGCGTGTGCGCCGGTTCCCGCACCCACGGGTAGAGCAGCGCCGCGGCGGCGAGCACCGGAAGCCCCAGCACGGCGGCCGCCGGCATCAGCGCCATCAGGCGCCGCAGGCCCGCCATCATCTCGACGCCGCCGCGTTCGCGAACCCGCTTGCCGAAACGCTCGGCCACGATGACCACCGGCAGGGCGCCGACCGGCAGGGCGAGGAGGACGAGCCACGCGGCGAGATACGAGGCCATCGCCCCGCGCCAGCCGCCCGCGAGCAGGCAAAGGGCCAGGAGGACGAGGCCGGCGAGGCCCAAGAGGGCGGGGTGGCGGGCCGGGCGGCTCATCGCGCCGCCTCCAGCCGAGCCCGGTCCGGCTCCGGCAGGCTCGCCACCGGGGCGTCCTGGCTGAGCTGGAGCGCGCGCACATACGCGACGATCGCCCAGCGGTCGGCGGACGGGATCATCTGCGCCATGCCGAACATCGCCTTCCGGCCGTTCGAGATCGCGTCGTAGATTTCGGCCGCGGAGGCCTTGCGCTGGGCCTCGCCCGTGAGATTGCCGGCATGCGGGAAGCCGCGGGCCACGATCATGCCCTGGCCGCGCCCGTCCTGGCCGTGGCAGGGGGTGCAGAACACCGCGTAGCGTTGCTGGCCCCTGTCGAGCAGGTCGTGGCTGATCGTCTGCGGCTGCGGTGCGGGCGTGGCGGGATCGCGGCGCGGCACCGTGCCGGCCACCGGCTGGCGCATGGTGATCTCGCGCGGGAAGAACGGGTTCTTGTCCCAGGTCTTGGCCCGGGCCTGATCGGCCATATCGGCCTCGCCGCACGCGCCGAGCGGCGCCAGGGCGAGGAGGACGAGGGGGAGGGCGGTCCTCATCGCGGGATCCGCCGGATCTCGAGGGGTCGCCCGGCCTCGGCCGGCAGGCCGACGAGCCGCCGCTCGATGCGCTCCGCGTCGAAGTGGTCGTCCCGCGCCTCCGCGGTCAGGAAGAAGCGGTCGTCCGAAGCGCGCAGGAAGCCCGGGATGTTGAAGGCCGGATGGTTCAGCCGCGGCAGGCGGTTGAGCACGAGCAGCGCGAGGTGGATCGCGACGCAGCCCGCCATCATCGCGAAGGAGATGCTCGGCACGACGAAGGACGGCCAGGACAGGCGCGGGCGCCCGCCGATCAGAAAGACGTAATCGTAGGCGGTGGCGTAGACGCACATCGCGAAGAAGCCTGCCCCGCCCAGGAGCGCCCCGGCGAGCGCGTAGGGCAGGATCGAGCGGCCCTCCAGGCCGAGGGGCCGGAGCGTGCGGGGCATCGGCACGGGCCCGTGCCCGTCGAGGTGGACATGGTCCGGGCTGAGGCCGGAGACCGCCTGGAGTGCGGCCGCAAGGTCGCCCTGGCTGGCGAAGCTCGCCGAGACGCCCCAGAACGGCCCGGGGCCGGCGCGCTCCTCGGGCCGGGCTGCCGCCCGGGACGCGGCTTCGCGCGCGGCTTCTTGAACAGCCGGAGCCTCAGTCAGGGCGAGGCGCCGGCTCTCGACGATCGAAACCGCCGGCAGGTAGCGCAGGAACAGGAGCAGCAGGGTCAGGAACAGGCCGACCGAGCCCGCGAAGGTGGCGATGCCCCAGATGTCCACGCCATAGGGCAGCCTGGAGGAGGGCAGAAAGTCCTGCGTCAGGGTCACGATGAGGACCATGACGTGGTCGGCATAGGCCCCGACGGCGACGAGCAGCCCCACCGCGGCCAGCGCCACCGGCGCCGTCCGGGCACGCGCCGACCACAGGATCTGCGCCGGCAGGACGAGGCAGAGGATCGCCGTCCACGAGACCAGGGCGTGGTCGCCGGTCATGCGCCGGGCGAGGACGCCGCGCGCCTGGGCGTCGCCGTTGAGGAAGGTGTCGAAATATTCGGCCGCGTAGCAATAGGCGCTGGCGCAGCCGAGGCAGAGGAGCAGGCGTCCCAGCACGTCGAGGTGGCGCGGGGTTACCAGGGCGTCGAGGCCGTAGACGAGGCGGATCAGCATCACGATCACCGCCGTGACGCCGACGCCGGAATAGACCGCGTTGACCAGGAAGCTCACCGGCACGAGCGTGCTGTGCCAGCCCGGCATCAGCGAGCCCGCCAGCATCACCGAGGCGCCGGTCTGGACCGAAACCACCAGCAGCACGCCGAGCAGTGCCACCGTCCGGTAGGCCTGGACCCAGATCTGCCAATGGGCCGCCGAGCCGCGCCAACCCGAGGCGACGATGCCGTAGACCTGGGCCCGCAGCAGGGCGCGCTTGCGGGTCGCCGCCTTGGCGTCGGCCTGGCGCATCGCCTCGACCTGGGCGCGGTCGCGCAAGGTCGCGAGATCCGGGAGCAGGCCGATGAACCAGAGACTCACGCAGATCACCAGGAACGACACGATGTCGATCGCATCCCAGAGGAGCGGCGAGCGGAATTGCGGCCAGAGGTCGTAGGTGTTGGGGTAGGGCAGGTTCCAGAAGAAGAACCACGGCCGCCCGAGATGGATGATCGGGTAGAGCCCGGCCGCCGCGGTGGCCAGCAGCGCCAGGGTCTCGGCGACCCGGTTGACCGCCCCGCGCCACTCGGCCCCGAGCAGGAGCAGCACGGCCGAGACCAGCAGGCTCCCCGAAGCCACGCCGATCCACCAATCGTAGCTCGCGATGTCGAGGGCCCAGACGACGGCGTTGTTGTTGCCCCAGATCCCGGGGCCGGTGGCCAGCAGGTAGCCGAGGGTGAGGAGGAACAGGCCGAGCAGCGCGGCCGCCCCCGCGAAGGCGATCCACCAGCGCCGGTTGCCCGGATGGGTCAGCGGGATCGCCGTGACCGTGCCGCCGATCCCCTGGAGGGTCTCGTCCGGCCGGATCAGGGGGCCGCCTGTGACAGAACCGGCCATGCTCAGCCCTCCCGTCCGCCGGGTTCCGAAGGCGGCGCGAGCCCGGCGAGGTAGGTGGTGCGCGGCCGCGTGTTGAGGTGGCCGAGCAGCGCGTATTCCCGGGGATCCCGGCGCGCGGCCGAGACGTGGCTCCCCGGATCGGCGACGTTGCCGAAGGTGATCGCCCGGGTCGGGCAGGCGCCCTGGCAGGCGGTCTCGACGGCGCCGTCCGGAATCGGGGCGTGGGCGTCCTTGGCGGAGGCGATCCGCGCCGCCGTGATCCGCTGGATGCAGTAGGTGCACTTCTCCATGACGCCGCGGGCGCGGACCGTCACCTCGGGGTTGCGCTGCTGCTGCTCCACCGGGGTCATGCCGCCGGTATAGTCGAGGTAGTTGAACCGGCGGACCTTGTAGGGGCAGTAGCTCTGGCAGGTCCGGGTCCCGACGCAGCGGTTGTAGACCTGCAGGTTCAGCCCCTCGCTGTCGTGGAGCGTCGCCTCGACCGGGCAGCCGAGTTCGCACGGCGCCTGCTCGCAATGCATGCAGGGCACCGGCTGGAAATGCGTGCTCGGCGCGTCGAGCTCGCCCGCGTAGTAGCGGTCGACCCGCAGCCAGCCCATCCAGCGCCCCAGCGCGACCTCCTCGCGGCCGACCACCGGGATGTTGTTCTCGGCCTGGCAGGCGGTGACGCAGGCATTGCAGCCGGTGCAGGCGTCGAGGTCGATGGCCATGCCCCATTGCGCCGCGACCCAGCGATCCTGGCTCTCCGGAGGCGGGTAGAACGAGGCGGGCGCCGGCGCGCCCTTGGGGTCGCCCACCGGCGCGGCACCGAGCGCCTGCACGCGGACGAGATCCTCGCCCTCCATCGTCCCAAGATGCTGGGTGGTGACCGGTACGCTGCGCCGCCCGGTCTTCGTCAGCCGGGCGCCTGCGAGCCGCCAGGACGCGCCGACAGGCCGGAGGGGCCCAGCATTATAGCCCAGACCCCGGGACAGGTGATCCGGCACGTCCCGGCCGTAGCCGAGCGTCAGGGTCACGGTGTCGTCGGCCTGCCCCGGCAGGATCCAGGCCGGCCCCTCGATCGCGCGACCCGCCGCCTCGATCCGCAGCACGTCGCCCGTGGCGATCCCCTCGCGCTCGGCAAGCCGGGGGCTCACCGCGATCACGTTTTCCCAGACCACCTTGGTCAGGGGCTTGGGCAGTTCCTGAAGCCACGCGAGGTCGGCATGGGTGCCGTCCCAGAGGGTCGGATCGGGGCGGAACAGCACCTCGATCCCGCCCGCGGGCGCAATGGGCGCGGGGGAGGGAGCGGCATTCTGCGTCAGCGCCACGGTCTCCGTCGGCCGCGCGCTGTCCGCCCAGAAGCCCCGGCGCAGGGCCTCAGAGAACCGGGCCTCGAAGGCGGCTTCGTCCTCACCGTCGCCGCGCCAGCGCACCTTGACCAGGGCGCGCGCGTCCTCGGCATCGCCGCCGCCCGCCAGGAAGGCCAGCATCTGCGGCAGGGTGCGGCCGTTATAGAGCGGCGCGATGGTCGGCTGGATCAGCCCCACGGTCCCGTCGAGGGAGCGGACATCACCCCAGGCTTCCAGAGGATGCGCGATCGGCAGGTGCCAATCGGCATGGGCGCCGGTCTCGTCGTAGTAGAGGCCGGCATGGATCTTGAGCGGCACGCGCTCCATCCGGGCGGCGAAATCGAGGGCGCCGGGCGCCTCGTAGACCGGGTTGGCGCCGAGCACGATCAGCGCCTTGACGGTGCCGCGCGCCATCGCCTCCGCGAGGTCGTCCAGCGTACCGGCGCCTTGCTCCGCGGCGGGCTCGCTATGCCGCAGGGTCGCGCCAGTATTGCCGAGGGCGTCGTTCAGACGGTGGACCAGCGCGTGCAGTTCGGGGCTCGCGGTCAGTCCCGCCGTGACGATGCCGGCGCCCCGCGCCCCGGCGAGGGCCGTGCCGGCCCCGCGCGCCCAGCGGGCGGCCGGATCGTCGCCCCCCGGCGCCGCACCGCCGCCGGCCATGCCCAGGAGATCACGGGCGAGATCCTCCAGGCGTCCGGCCGGGACCACGACGCCGTGATCGGCCTTGGCGCTGGTGAGTGTCGGGGTCGGGGCGGCGGCGTGGAGCGCGAGCAGGCGCCCATCCGCGTAGGCGGCGCGGCGCGCGTCGATCCAGCGCCGGGACAGGCCGACCTGCCCCGGGCCGAGATCCAGAAAATCGCCGTCGAGGGCCACGATGGTGCGGGCCCGATCGAACTGGGGAAGCGTCTCCAGCGGCCTTCCATAGGCCCGGCGGGCGCCCTCGTAGAGCCCGTCGCGGGTCGCGCCCGCGCCGACATGCCAGCGGAGCGCCGGGTAGGCGGCCCGCAGCCGGGCGATCTGCGCGGCGAGCGTGGGCGAGGTCACCGGGCCGGTCAGCAGGGCGAGCCTCTCACCCCGGTTCTCGCGCCACGCCGGCATCTGCGCCTGCAGGGCCGCGCGGAACGCGGCCCAGGAACTCGGCCGGCCGAGATGCTGCACCGCCTGCGACCGGAACGGGTCATAGAGCCCGAGCACGGAGGCCTGGGCCAGCACGTCGGTGCCGCCGCGGCTCCAGGGATGGTCGGGATTGCCCTCGATCTTCAGGGGCCGGCCGTTGCGGGTGGTGACGAGCACGCCGTTGCCGAAGCCGTCGAAAACGGCCGACGAGGCGTAGGCGAGGTCCGTCCCCGGCACGATCCGCTCGGGCTGGTTGACGTAGGGGACCTCGTAGTCGCGCCCGCTGCCGGCCCCGCAGGCGGTGAGCCCGCCGAGCGCGAAGGAGGCTGCCATCAGCTTCAGGAAGCCGCGCCGCTCCGGCGCCGCGGCGAGCCGGGCGGCGGAGGGAAACTCGGCCGCGAGATAAGACCGGAATTCCGGGCTGTCGGCCACGGCGTCGAGGCTGCGCCAGAAGCGCGGGCCATCGCCGCCGGAGAGCTTTTCGCGGAGTGCCGCGAGGTCGGGCGTACCGGTCATCGGTGGCAGATCCCGCACTCGGTGAGCCGCGCGCCGCCGCGGATATGGTATTGCTCGACGAGCTTCGGCCCCAGCGTCGCCTGATCGGCCGGCGGCTTCCAATTCATGTTCCAGACCTGATCGGGCGTGCGCACATACTTCTCCGGCGCCCGGTGGCAATCGAGGCAGAACTTCATCTCGAAGGCGTTGGCCCGATAGGTCATCTGCATCGAGGTCACGTCGCCGTGGCAGGTCGAGCAGCCGATCCCCTTCGTGACGTGCACGGAATGGTTGTAGTAGACGTATTGCGGCAGCTTGTTCAGCCGCTTCCATTCCAGCGGCTTGTCCTGCGCGTAGCTGTCGCGCACCGGCTTGAGCATGTCCGAGCCGGTCCAGATCTGCGAGTGGCAGGTCATGCAGGTATGGGTCGGCGGGATGCCGGCGGTGGCCTCCTTCTCGACCGTCGTGTGGCAGTAGCGGCAATCGACGCCGAGTTCGCCCGCATGGTGCTTGTGGCTGAACGGCACCGGCTGGGGCTGCACCACGCCCACGCCCGTCACGTAGTTCGAGCGCACGATGCCGGCGGCCAGCACCGGCACCCCGACGAGGCACGCGACACCGGTCATCAGCGCGAGCCGATAGAGCGCGTCGGCGCCAGGGGTGAAGAGCTGCGCCATCAGGCTCGCCCGCGCCGGAGGGCCGCCGGGATGTCGCGCTCGCTCTGCTCAAGCCGTCGCCGCAAGCCTCGCCCCACTCTCAGATCCCGGTCGCAAGCGGACCGCGCAACGCACCGCACACCTCAACCTAGAGCGCTTCCAGATCGGGGCTAGAACTTGGATTATGCGGACCGACATGTCGCACCGGTCTGAGCACGGCTCATAAAACTCTCGCTCACGGGCAACCTTTCGTCGGTTCGCGATAGCGCCGCGGGCGTTTTGCAAGAGGCACGGAAACCCTATCCGCCGCCGGTGCGAAGGCCTATGCCCGGGGCCGCTTCGATTGGACGCCGCGGACGATCACCCGATCCCCCGGAGACGCATGGAATCCGATCCCCTTCTCCTGACATGGCGTGCCGCACGGCGTCTGCACGGGGCCGCCGTGGCCCTCGCGGTCGGGATTGGCGCTCCGCTCTGCGCGCTCGCCATTCTGTGCCTGCGCGACCTCGTCGCGGTGCTGCCCCGCGACGATGCGCCGGTGCTGGCCTTCCTGCGGCTCACAATACCGTTGCAGGGCCGCGAACTCGTCCTGGCGCCAGGCCTGCCGATGCGGGCGGCCGGGCTCGAACTCGCGGCGTTCCTGTGCATCGCCACCTGTGCGGTGCTCCTGGCGGGCCTCGGATGGTGGGTGGCACGCCTGTGCTTCAGGGCCCAGACCCGCGCCGCCGATGCGGTGCGCGAGGGTGTCCTGCGGGCGATCCTCGACGCCCCGGCGGGCGCCCGTGACGAGGCGCGCAGCCTCGCCCGCCTCGTCGGCGAGGTGCTGGCGCGGGCCGACCGGCTGCTCGCCGCCGGGATCGTGCTGCCGGCGATGACGCTCGCCGCGCTGATCCTGGCCCTGGGGTTTGCCGCGCTCGCAGCACCCCGCCTGATCCCGGCCGCCCTGGTGGGCCTTGGGGCGGTCGGCCTCGCCTATGGGCTGGTGCTTGAACGTGCCCGGGACCGGCAGGACCTGCGCCTGCGCACCAGCGCGCGCGCCGAAGAGAACCTGAACGACCTCGTGCGCCGCCTTCCGGCCGTGCGCAACCACGGGGCGGCCGCCCTGGAGCGGCGGCGCATCGCGATCCGCGTGGTCGCGATGCGCGGCACCGTGGCGCGCGCCGAGGCGCGACTGGCCTATGCAAGGGCGCCGGCGCTCGCCCTGGCGGTGATCCTGCCGGCGATCGCGGTCGGCACGGCCCTGTGGCGGACGACGGGTCCGGGCGCGCCCCCGGCACCGCCGGTGGATCCCGCGGCCTTCCTGGCGGCGGTCGGCGCCTTCGGCCTCGCGGGCTGGCTCGCCGCCATCTGCGCGCGGCTCTGGACGGTGCGCCGCGCCGTGCGCCCGCGCCTCCGCGACCTCGCCCGCATCGTCGCTTCCCTCGAAGGCCGCCGGGCGCGGACCGGTGCCCCCGTGCCGCTGCCCCGATCGGGCCCGCTGGCGACCCAGGGGGTCGGCGCCTTCGACCCGGTCACCGGTGAGCGGCTGACCGGCGTCGACGTCGCGGTGTCCATGCCGGGCCATGTGGCGATCACCGGCGGCCGCGGCAGCGGCGCCCGGGCGCTGGCCGCGGTGCTCGCCGGGCAGGTCGAGCCGACCGCCGGCACCGTCACCTACGCGGGCACGGACCTGCGCGGCTTCGACCCCGCGGAGCGCGCCCGCCGCATCGCCTTCGCGGCGGGGGAGGCGATCCTGATGGCGGGCTCCCTGCGCCAGAACTTGCTCTACGGCACTGATCCGAGCAGCGCCCCCGACGACATCGCCCTCGTCGGGCTCTGCCGGCTGACCGGGCTCGACGGCTTCGTCTACGCCCGCGGCCTGACCGGGCGGCTCGATCCCGCGGCCCGGCCGCGGCTCGCGGCGGCGATCGTGGCGGCCCGCCGGACCATGCGGCAGGCGCTCGCCGCCAAGGGGGCCGAGCGCCTTGTCGAGCCGTTCGACCCCGATCGCTACAACCATCAGGCCAGCATCGGCGAGAACATCCTGTTCGGTGAACCCGTGGGCGGCGCCTTCGCGCCCCTGCGCTTCGCACGCCATCCCTACCTGCGGGCGGTGCTGGAGGCCGAGGGGCTGGTACGGCCGCTGACCGAGATCGGCCTGTCGGTCGCCCGCAGCACCGTGGAGATCTTCGCCGACCTGCCCAACGACCATCCCCTGTTCGACGCCTACTCGCTGTTCCAGGCCGCGGAACGGGGCTATTTCGAGGACCTCGTGGTGCGCCTGCCCGATGCCGGGGCGCTGCGCCGGGGCCCTGCGGGCCAGCGCGACCGGATGCGGCTGATCGGGCTCGCCCTGCGCTACAGCGAATCGCGCCACCGCTTCGGCCTGATCGACGCCGCCTTCGAGGCGCGGCTGGTCCAGGCCCGGCGCTCCTTCGCGCGGATGCTGCCGGCCCACCTCGCTGGTGCCGTCGAGTTCCACGATCCCCGCCGGGTCAACCCGGCCGCCAGCCTGGAGGAGAACCTGCTGTTCGGCCGGATCAGCCTCGGCGAGGCCAATGCCGAGCCGCGGGTGCGGGCCCTGGTGCGGCGCGTGCTCGCCGAGGAGGGCCTGGAGGCCGCGGTCTATGAACTCGGTCTCGACAGCAAGGTCGAGATCCAGCCGAGCACCGGCGCACTGGCGGACGGCGCGATCAACGCCCGGGAGCGGATGGCGATCGAGCTGGTCCGCTGCCTTGCCCGGGAACCCGACATCCTGGTGGTCGCGATCGCCGCCGACGAGCGCAAGGAGGGGCTGCACGATCGCCTCGCCGGACTGCGGCAGATGCGGGCCGGGCGCGGGCTGATCGTCTGCCTGCCGGGCGCCGGCGTGCTGGAGGAGATCGCTCCGTTCGATGCGGTGATCGCGGTGGAGAACAGCGCCGTGGTGGCGCCCCCCGCGGTTGACGTGGTCGCCGAGCCCGCCCCGGTGGCGTGAGCGCTCAGGGGTCGCGTAGGGCGGCCCTCACCACCCGCGGGAGGTCAGCCGGGCGCCATCGGATCGATGCGGGTCCCCTGCGAAGATTCGCCCGCGCGTCCGGGGTGGTCGGACGTCACGCGCGCCCGATCTCCGCAACCGCGCCCGCGTGGGCCCAAGGAGATCCCCATGAGAGTGTCGGTCCTGGCGGTGCTGGCGGCATTGAACGCAACGGTCGCCCTTGCCCAGGCAGGCGACGCGACCCTGGCCAGCGCGGGCAACTGGGACCTGAAACGCTCGGACAGCAGTGCGACGCGCGAAGCCGCGTGCCGTCTGACCCCGAAGACACCGTCTCGTATCCAGGTGACCAGGGACAGGCTGGTGGTCACCGGTCTGCCGAAAAATTCGATCTTCAATTATCAGTACCGAATAGACGACAAGCCTGCCTCGACCCCGGCGATTCCGACGAGCGCCATGCAGACCGATGGGATCATCGTCCTCGATGGCGACGCGCTGGCGGGGATTTTGAACGGCCATCGGTTTCAGATCCGCATCCTCGACAAATGGCACGAGGCGATTACGGAAGACGTCGATCTGTCCGGCCTGAAAGACCTTCACGGGAAGCTGGTTCAAGCCTGCCCATAGGGTCCCCGCGCGGTCGGCCGCCGGCTGTCGCGACGTGCCGGGGGCGTGCCGCGCTCAGTGCGGCCTGAGACGGGGGATGGCCTTCCGCAGACGCGCATAGCCGCGCGTGGCCAAGGGCCATGCAGCCTCGTCCCAGTCACGGCGAACCCGCAGGCAGCCGGCCGGGAGAGCATCGGCGGAGGGCCCGACCGGCGCCCAGGCCGTTACCAGCGGACACCCCGGGTCCCAGTCCGCCGGGACCAGGCTCGCCGGACAGCCGAAATGCGCTGCGGCCCGCTCCAGGGCGTCGGCCATCGCGGCCTCATCGGCCCCCCGCACGCGGTCGGACGCGCCCGGCGCATGGGCGACGTGGCCGCCGACCCGGACGATCCTGGCTTCGCCGAGCGGGAGGCTTTCCGGGTTCAGGTCATCGAGATGCAGGAGCAGCGCGGCGTCGCCGGCCGGCGCTGCATCGGCTCGCGGCAGCGGGACCTCCCGCGGCGGCGTAGCCTCGTCCAGCGGATCCGGATATTCGTCGAGGCCGACGGGATCGAAGCGCGCATCGGTATAGCGCCTGATATTCTCGGCCCGGGCGACATAATGCTTGCCGCGCGTGTGCAGGCCGGCCACCCAGCGCCACGACAGGGTGTTGCTCGCCGGATCGCCGTCGATCAGATGCGTCATGAAGAAGGCGGCCCCGAGCGCCCAGGGCAGGCGCAGGGTGAAGATCCAGATCGAGGCGAACCACATCCTTGCGTGGTTGTGCAGCCAGCCCGTTTCGACGAGGTCGTGGGCCCAGTCGTCGAACCCGTCGATGCCGGTCCGGCCCGCGATGGCGGCCTCGTAGGCGCGGCGCAGCCCCGGTTCGGCATCCAGCCGCCCGCGGTCCGCGGCGGCCAGCGACAGGAAACCGGTCCAGGCTCCGGGGTGGGTCTCGAGATGACCCTTGAAATAGGTCCGCCAGAACACCTCGGACACGAATTTGTCGCTTCCCCCGTCACCGAACGCGCTCTCGGCCGCGGCCACCACCTCGGCCTCGGTGATCAGCCTGCGGCGCAGGTAGGGCGAGAGCGCCGAGGTCGTCGGCTCCGCGCCCGCCCCGCGGTCGGTGTTGCGGGCGCCGGCGTAGTCGACACCCGCCTTGGCGAGGAAAGCGGACAGCCGGTCGAGCGCGGCGTCGCGGGTCATGGGAAAGGCGCGATCCATGCCGGTGAGCTAGGGCGGGTTACGGCGTGGCGGATGCGACCGATTCCCTGAACCTCAATCGCATCCAACGACGGGCATTGCGGGCGGGGACCGACCGAGACCGCAGCCTCACCGCCGCCGCAATAATCCGCCACCTCGGAAACCCGGCCCGTCCGGCGTCCTCCCGGCCGATCCAGTCCGGACGGTTCATGCCTCGAACGCCCTCGATCACCTACGCCACCGGCCTCGTCCTCCTGACGCTCTCGGCCCCCGCCGCAGCCCAGGCCGGCAAGGCCGAGGCGCCAATCCCGGCCGCGACCCTCGCGTTGATGGCCCAGAAGGGCGTCACCGCCGGCGCACCGGTGCTGTTCCGGGCCTATAAGAAAGAATCGGAGATCGAGGTCTGGAAGAAGGGCCCGTCCGGCTACGTCTTCATCAAGACCTTCCCGATCTGCCGCTGGTCCGGCCAGCTCGGCCCCAAGCGCAAGAACGGCGACCGGCAGACCCCGGAGGGGTTCTACACGGTGCCCAAGCGCCAGATGAACCCGAACTCGCACTATTACCTGTCCTTCGACGTCGGCTATCCGAACGCCTACGACCGGGCGCATGGCGGCACCGGCTCGGCCGTGATGGTCCACGGCATCTGCTCGTCGATGGGCTGCTTCGCCATGACCAACGGCACGGTCGGCGAGATCTACGCCATCGCCCGGGAGGCCTTGAAGGGCGGGCAGGCGGCGTTCCAGTTCCAGTCTTACCCGTTCCGGATGAGCGCCGAGAACATGGCCCGCCACCGGACCGATCCGAACATCGCGTTCTGGCGCGAGCTCAAGGCCGGGTCCGACCGGTTCGAGGCGAGCCGCGAGGAGCTTCAGGTCTCGGTGGTCGCCGGCCGCTACGCCTTCGCACCGTCCAGGAACCCCGCCGTCGAGGCGGCCGTGGCGACCCGACAGGCCGTCGAGGAGGCCCGGATCGCGGCGCTCGCCGAGGCGGGGGAGCCGGCCGTGCGCACCACCTATTCCGACGGTGGCCAGAACGCCTTCTGGGCGGCCTACACGGCCCGGGGCGGAGAGGTCGGCGATATCAGCCGGCCCGAGGCCCTGGCCTTTGCCGGGCAGGAGGTGGTGGTCGTGCCGGGTCACCGCGTCGCACGTCCGGTGCCGGAATCGGTCTGGAGCGCCTGGGCGGCGGAGTCCACCCTGTCGCCCCGGTGGATGGCCGGCTTCATCCCGGTCTACGCCCGCGCCGCGGATCCGTTCGGGGCGCTCAGTGGCCCGATTCCGACGCGCTACGGCGACGGCCTGCCCTCCTGGCTGACCGCCGGCCCCGGCGGACTCACCCTGGGCCACGCGACGCTCTCCGGTTCGACGTCCGGCCTCATCGCGTCGGCCGAGACCCCGTGAGGCATGCAGGAGCCGGCCGCGCGGCCCCATCCGTGTGCGCAGACGCACATCACAGCGGCGTGCGGCACACCAATTCATGGTACGGCAGGAGACGTGCGGTACTCTTCAGCCGACAGCCTGCCGTAATCATTGCACTCTTCCCGGAACGGCGACGGGGTTTCGATCGTAACGGATCGGGATCGACGTCCGCAGATTCGTGATCGCCATGTCCAATTCGTGTGGGCCGACCGTCCCGGCGGCCAATCAGGACCTCGTACTGCGCTTCTGGGGCGTCCGGGGCTCGACCCCGGTCAGCGGTCCGCAATACGTCGAGTTCGGTGGCAGCACCCCCTGCCTCGAGGTCCGGTGCGGCGAGCGCCTGTTCGTCGTCGATGCCGGCTCGGGCATCTACAATCTCGGCCAGGGCCATCGGACCGACCTGCCCCGGGAAGTCGACCTGCTGTTCAGCCACCTGCACCTCGATCACACGGCGGGGCTCCCCTTCTTCAAGCCCGCGGTGCTCGACTGCGACCGGGTGATCAACACCTATTGCGGCAATCTCGGCGGCGAATCGGCTGGCCCGACCCTCGACCGCCTGTTCGCGCCACCGCTCTTCCCGGTTACACTCGACAAGCTATGCTGCACCTTCAACCATCACGGTTTCGAGGCGGGCCAGACCCTGACCTTCCCGGACGGCACCCGGGTCGACACGATCGCGCTCAACCATCCGCAGGGCTCGGTGGGCTACCGGTTCACGCATGGCGGACGGCGCCTGTGCCTGATCAGCGACATCGAGCACAGCGACCCGTGGCCGGATCCGGCGCTCGCGGAGTTCGTCGCCGGGGCCGACCTGATGGTCTATGACGGCATGTTCACCGACGGCGAATATCCGACCTGCCGGGGCTGGGGCCATTCCACGTGGCAGAAGGGCGTCGAGCTGGCGCAGGTCGCGGGCGTGAAGGCGCTGGCCATCATCCACCTGCACCCGGCCCATTCCGACACGGTGCTCCGCGACATGGAGGCCGATCTCCAGGCCGAGATGCCGACCGCCTTCATCGCCCGCGAATCCCAGAGCATCACGGTCGGCGCGCCCCGGACCGTGAGCCGCCGGCCCAATGGTCGTCCCACCGTGGCGCGCGAGGTACGCCGCCGGGTCAGGGTCGCCTGATCAGGCCGAGTGACCGAGCGATCGGGCCGAGGCGCGGGCTTTACGGGTCCGGTTGAACCGGCCGAAGGCGAACAGCACGAACAGGGCGACGCCGATGGTCAGGATGCTCCAGCCGTAGTTGCTGATGAGCTGCGCATCGATCGGGTGGCCGATCCAGCCGAGGGCGACGAGCAGCCCGAAGACGGCGATCGCCGCTGAGACGAGCATCCCGACAATCATCACACGCACTCCGATGAATCGCGTCCGCGCCATCCGATGCGACGCGGAAGACCGGGAAATGCGCGGGACCGGCAGCCGTTCCGTGCCGGCCTCGGACGCGGATGAGTAAAAGCTGGGCCGTTCGGCCTGCGGAAGGGCTGCAAACCGCGATCGTCGTACAGCACCTGATTGCCACGCCCTCCAGCCCCGCTCTAAGTAGGCCCCGTTACGGCGCCCCGGGGCGCGCGCGGAGCCCGAGACCACGGCGATGACCGGCCCAGACAGCACGACCGCGAACACGATTGCGAACACCGCCCGGGACAGCGGGCCAGCCCCCCTGGTCGCCCCGGGTCCCCTGCGGCCGCAGGACCAGCTTGTGACGATCTACGGCGGCTCCGGCTTCCTGGGCCGGCACGTGGTCCGGGCGCTGGCCAAGCGCGGCTACCGGATCCGCGTCGCGGTGCGCCGGCCGGATCTGGCGCTGTTCCTGCAGCCCCTGGGTCAGGTCAACCAGATCGTGGCCGTGCAGGCGAATCTGCGCTACCCCGACTCGGTGAACCGCGCCGCCGAGCGCGCCGACGTGCTGATCAACCTCGTCGGCATCCTGCAGGAGACCGGCTCTCAGAGCTTCGCGCGGCTGCAGGTCGACGGGGCCGAGACGATCGCCCGCGCGGCGGCCCGGCAGGGCGCCCGGATGATCCACGTCTCGGCGATCGGGGCGGACCCGGCCTCGCCCTCACTCTATGCCCGCACCAAGGCCGAGGGCGAGGCGAAGGTCTTCGCCGTCTGCCCGAACGCGGTGGTCGTCCGCCCCTCGCTGATCTTCGGGCCGGGCGACGGCTTCTTCAACCGCTTCGCCGGGCTGGCCCGGGCGCTCCCGGTCCTGCCGCTCGCCGGCGGCCAGTCGCGCTTCCAGCCGGCCTTCGTGGGCGACGTCGCGGAGGCGATCGCCCGTGCGGTCGACGGTACGCTCACGGGCGGGAAGGTCTATGAGCTGGGCGGCCCGGAGGTGGGCACGCTGGAGCACTTCGTGCGCTACATGCTGAAGACCATCCGGCGCAAACGCGTCGTGGTCGATCTGCCCCTGCCGGCGGCGAAGCTCCAGGCCCGGCTGCTGGAGATCGCCGACACCCTGACCTTCGGCCTTCTGCCCGACACGCTCAAGCTCACCCGCGATCAGGTCATCCTGCTTCAGAACGACAACGTCGTCTCGGAAGCCGCCAAGGCCGAGGGCCGGACCTTTGAGGGGATGGGGATCATCCCGACCGCCGCCGAGGCGGTGGTTCCGGGCTACCTCTGGACTTACCGCAAGGCCGGCCAGTTCTCCACGGAGCGGGATCTGGAGCACCTGTCGGAGGTGCCCGACACGATGGCGCCGCGGCCGCTGGCGGCTACGTCACAGCACCGGCCCCAGACCGCCTCCGGCCCGGCGATCGGCGCCGATGCCGGAAGCTCGCCGGGCGCCACGCCGAGCGGCATGGGCGTGCGCTGGGGGACCCGGAAGCCGAGCTAGGTGGTGAGCCCCATCCGCATCCGCGCCGCCCTGGCTTGGACATGAGGCGCATCCTCGTCACCGGCGCCGCCGGCTTCGTCGCCGGGCACGTCCTGCCGCTCCTGGTTGCGGCGGGCGACCGCGTGGCGGGGATCGGCCGCGGATGCGCCCCCCGGCTGCCGGAGGGCGTGACCTACGAGACCGTGGATCTCCTCGACGAGGCGGCACTCCGCGGCGTCGTGGCCCGCTTCCGGCCGACCGAGATCCTGCATCTGGCAGGCCTCGCCTCGGTGGCGGATTCCGCGAGCGGGCCGGGGCAGACGTGGCGGGTGAACGTCAACGGCCTGATGAACCTCGTCGCCGCCGTCGAGGCCGTGCCCGGCTGTACGTTCTTCGACGTCAGTTCCGGCGAGGTCTACGGCAGCGCCTTCCTGGCCGGCCACGCGCTGACCGAGGCGGCCGAGCCGCTGCCGCGCAACACCTATGCCCGGTCGAAATGGGTCGGCGAGCAGCTCCTGCGCGATCTCCTGCCCCGGATCGGGGTGAAGCTCGTGGTGCTGCGGCCGTTCAACCATATCGGCCCGGGCCAGGACGAGCGCTTCGTGGTGGCCTCCTTCGCGGGCCAGATCGCCCGGATCGAGGCCGGTCTGGTGCCGCCCTGCCTGGAGGTCGGCAACCTCTCCTCCCACCGCGACTTCCTCGACGTCGCGGATGTGGCGCAGGCCTATGCCGACCTGATCAGACAGTCGGATTCGCTGAGGGACGGCAGCGTGTTCAACATCAGCTCCGGCGTGCCGCGGACGATCGCCAGCGTGCTCGAGGATCTGCGTACCCGCGCCCGCGTGCCCTTCGAGATCCGGGTCGCCCCCGAGCGGGTGCGCCCGGCCGAGATCCCGATGGCGGCCGGCGATGCCGGGCTTTTGCGCGCCATGACCGGCTGGCGGCCGCGCGTCGCCTGGGATGCCGCCGTGAACCGGGTGCTGGACGATGCAAGGGCGCGACTGGCGGCCGCGCACAGCGGTGGATGAGGCGGACCAGCGCCCCCGCTACCGCACCACCCCCTTCGCCTTGAGCGCGTCCTGCGCCTCCACCGAATACTCCAACTGCTCCGCCAGGATCTCCGCGCCCGAATCCCCGAGCCCGGGCGGCATCCGGCGCACCGGCAGGCGCCGCCCGTCGAGCCGGTAGGGCGGGGCGATGACGTGGGCATTGTCGGAGCCGCCGACCACGAGGCCGGCCTCCCGGGCGCGGTCGCAGGTCAGGGCCTCGCGCAGGCCCATCACCTCGCCGCAGGGAATGCCGGCGGCCCGCAGCTTGGCGATCAGCGGGCCGCGCTGCCATTGCGCCAGCGCGGCCTCCAGCACCGGGATGAAGGCGGAGCGGTTCTTCGAGCGGTCGAGGTTGGTGGCGAAACGCGGATCGGCGACCAAGTCCGGCCGCTCCAGCACCTGCTCGCAGAAGCGGCGGTACTGGCCGTTGTTGCCCACCGTGATCACCACGGGCCCGTCCGCCGCCTCGAACACCCCGTAGGGCACGATCGAGGGATGGGCGTTGCCGTAGCGGGGCGGATCGATGCCCCGGGCCAGCGCCTCCAGACCGTAATAGGAGGTCAGCGCCACGCCGCAATCGAACAGGGCGAGGTCGATCGCCTTGCCGCGCCCGGTGCGCTCCCGCTGGAACAGGGCCGCGAGCACGGCCTGGGCGGCGAACTGGCCGGTGAACAGGTCCACCGCCGCGACCCCGAACTTCAGCGGCGGCCCCCCGGCCTCGCCATTGAGCGCCATCACGCCGGATTCGCCCTGCACCACGAGGTCGTAGCCGGGCCGGCCCGCCTCCGAGCCGTCGGACGCATAGCCGGCGATGGAACAGTAGATCAGCCCGGAATTCTCCGCCGACAGCGCCGCGTAGCCGAGGCCGAGCTTGTCGGCACCGCCGGTCTTGAAGTTCTGCACCAGCACGTCGCTCTCGCGGGCGAGCGCCTTCACGATCGCCAGCCCCTCCGGCGTGGCGAGGTCGACGCCGATCGAGCGCTTGTTGCGGTTGACGCTGTCGAAATACGAGGTGTTGCCGGGGCTGGTCGGGACGCCCCAGTCGCGGGTGTCGTCGCCGCGCTCCGGGTGCTCGACCTTGATCACGTCGGCGCCGAGGTCGCCCAGCACCTGCGCGCACCAGGGCCCCGCCAGGACCCGGGACAGGTCGAGCACCCGGATCCCGGCGAGCGGCAGATCGTGAGCCGGATCAGCATCCATCGGAGAGGTCCTCGATACAGGGGGCTTGGCTCAAGAAAGTCCTGGTTTCAAAAGGTCTTCGACCTTTTGCGGGTCCAGGGCGGAGCCCTGGTGGGTTTGGGCGAAGCCCAACAACGGGGTTCCGCCCCGACACCCCGCCAAAGGGCTCGCCCTCTGGAAACCCCGTCTTCACGGCTCAAGCCCCCATCACGCCGTCGAGGCTGCGCACGGCCTCGATCAGCTTCGGACGCGCCACGTCCAGGAGGAAGCGCGCGTCGGTGATGACGGTGGGGGCACCGCAATTGACCGCCATGGGCGGCAGCCCGCCGCCTGGATGGAACCCGACCGCGATGGCGCAGACCGTCTCCTGCCACTCGCCGAACGAGGTGCAGCAGCCGATCTCCCGGTGCTCGTCCACCGCCCGGTCGAGGCTGGCCCGCAGGGCCGGCCAGGCCACGGGATCCAGCGCCTCCAGATCCTCGTAGAGGCCGGCGCGCTCCCGGTCGGGGCAGACCGCCACATAGGCCCGGCCCATGGCGCTGCGGGCGAGGGAGATGCGCGAGCCGGTGTCGAGGTTGAGCGAGATCGCCGCCGGGCCGCGCTGGCAATCGACGTAGCGCATGCTGAGCCGGTCGCGCACGCCGAGCCCGACCGAGGCGTTGGCCGCCTCCGCCACCGCCCGCAGGACCGGCCGGGCGATGGCCCGCACGTCGAGACCGCCGAGGGCCGCGGAGCTCAGCGCGATGGTCGCGGTGCCGAGCCGATAGCGGCCGAGCTCGGGCTCGTGCTGCAGGTAGCCGAGCTTGGTCAGCGTGTAGGTGAGCCGCGACACGGTGGAGCGCGGCAGGCCGCAGGCCTCGGCGATGTCGTGGTTGGCAAGGCTCGTCCGGCCCGGGCCGAAGCAGGCGAGCACCGCCAGCCCCCGGGCCAAAGCCGTGACGAAGTGGCGATCCTCCTTGGGGCCGGCCCCGGCGGCATCGGGCTCGGCCAGCAGGGTCTGTCCGTCCCTCATCGGCGCAGGAACGCCGCGAAGGCCGCCTGCGCCTCCGGACCGCGGCGCAGCGCGTGGAACACCTCCGCCTCCTCGGCCAGCGTACGGGCGACGGGCTCGTCCTGGCCGCGGCGCAGGGCCCGCTTGGTCGCGGCGATCGAGGTCCGGGGGAGGGCGGCGAGGGACCGGGCCTTGGCGAGGGCCATCGCCAGCGCCGTCCCCTTGGGTACGGCAGCGTTGACGAGGCCGGCCGACACGGCCTCCGCGGCCGTGAACGGCTCGCCGAGCATCAGCAGCTCGGCGGCCCGCTTCGATCCGGCCGTCAGGGGCAGCAGGTAGCTCGATCCGCCCTCGGGACTGAGGCCCAATGCCGTGAAGGGCAGGCGGAACCGGGCGCTATCCCCCGCATATGCGAGGTCGCAATGGAGCAGCAGCGTCGTGCCGATGCCGACCGCGTGGCCCTCCACCGCCGCCACGACCGGCTTCGGGCAGGCGCGCAGGGCCTTCAGGAAGGTCAGGCCGGGGCTGTCGCCCCCGGTCTCGACATCCTGGAAATCCTTGAGGTCGTTGCCGGCCGTGAAGCAGCCGTCGGCGCCGGTGAGCACGACGGCGGCCACGCTCTCGTCTCCCGCCACAGCCCGGAAGGCTTCGGTCAGCTCCGCATAGGCGGCGCGATCGAGGGCGTTGCGCCGCTCCGGCCGGTCGATGGTGACCAGCCGGATCCCGGGCTCCGGCTCGGCGAGGCGGATGCTCACGGCGCGGCCTCGCTCGCGTAATCCGCCGACACCCCGGCCATCCGCGCCCGCGCCGCCGCGTAGTCCCGGGCGAGCCGCGCGACGAGGTCGGCCGTGGCCGGCGCGTCCGCGATGGTGCCGACGCCCTGGCCCGCCCCCCAGACGTCCCGCCACGCCTTCACGCTGGCGCTGCCGAAATCCATCGCGGTCTTGTCGCGCACCGGCAGCGCCTCGGGATCGAGCCCCGACGCGCGGATGCTCGGCGTCAGGTAGTTGCCCGGCACGCCCGTGAAGTAGGGGGTGTAGAGGATGTCGGACGCCGCGCTGCCGGTGATCATGTCCTTGTAGCCGGGGACCGCGTTCGCCTCCCGGGTGGCGATGAAGCGGGTGCCCATATAGGCGAGGTCGGCGCCCATGGCCTGGGCGGCCAGGATCGAAGCGCCCGAGGTGATCGCCCCCGACAGGATCAGCGGCCCGTCGTAGAACCGCCGGATCTCGCCGATCAACGCGAAGGGGCTCAGCGTCCCCGCGTGGCCCCCCGCCCCGGCGCAGACCAGGATCAGCCCGTCGACGCCGGCCTCCAGCGCCTTCTCGGCGTGGCGGACATTGGTGACGTCGTGGAACACCACGCCGCCATAGGCATGGACCGGGCGGATCACCGCGTCCGGCGCCCGCAGCGAGGTGATGATGATCGGCACGCGGTGCCGGACGCAGGCCTCGACATCCTGCGCCAGACGGTCGTTCGAGGCGTGGACGATCTGGTTCACCGCGAAGGGCGCAATTCTCTTCGACGGATCCGCCGCCCGGGCCTCGGCAAGGGTCTGGGTGATCCGCGTGAGCCACGCGTCCAGCAGCTCGGCCGGCCGGGCGTTGAGCGCCGGGAAGGAGCCGACCACGCCCGACAGGCATTGCGCGATCACCAGCTCCGGTCCGGAGACGATGAACATCGGCGCGCAGATCACCGGCAGGGCGAGCCGGCCGCGCAGGATCTCGGGCAGGCGCCCGGCGGTGGGCTGCTCAGGGAACCGCGCGGGACCGTCGCTCACCGCCCGTTCCCCACCTGAGCCTGACAGGCGCTCACGCCCCGATCGATGCCATGCACGGCGCTTCCCCTGCTTTCGAGAGCCCGGCGCACGTTCGCCTGACAGCGCCCGCAACCGAGTCTTGTTCAATGCGGTTTTGATGACACGACGCCTGGGTCACGGTCAAACCGGTTCGTGCAAATTGTTCCGCACTGCGGAATGACCTGTCAGGACGCGCGGATAGTCACCGTACGTTCTTGACGAGATCAGTTGCTCAGACCAACATCGCTCCGACAAGCAGACTGCGGTTCTGCATTGCAGAATACAAAAGGGAGTCCCGGGTGGTTCGTCAGGAGGTCGATGGCGGCGTGGCCGTGCTCACGCTCGCCAACCCGCCGGTCAACGCGCTCGGCGCCGCGCTGCGGGCGGCCCTCGACGGGGCCCTGGACCAGGCCATCACGGACGAGTCGGTCCGGGCCATCGTGCTGGCCGCCGAGGGCAAGGTCTTCGTGGGCGGGGCCGACATCACCGAGTTCGGCAAGCCGCAGCAGCCGCCGAGCCTGCCCGACATCCTGGACCGCCTCGATGCCAGCCCGAAGCCCGTGGTGGCGGCGATCAACGGCGTGGCCCTCGGCGGCGGCCTCGAACTGGCGATGGCCTGCCACGGCCGGGTCGCGGCGCCCGCCGCCAAGCTCGGCCTGCCGGAGATCAAGCTCGGGATCATCCCGGGGGCGGGGGGCACGCAGCGCCTGCCCCGCCTGATCGGGCCGGACGCGGCCTTCCCGATGATGCTCACCGGCGATCCGGTCTCGGCCGAGAAGGCCGCTGCGCTCGGCATCGTCGATGCCGTGGTGCTCGGCGACCTCGTGGCGGCGGCCCGCACCCGCGCCCTGGAGATCGCCGATTCGGGCCGCCTGCCGCGGGTGCGCGACCGGTCGGACAAGCTGACACCGGAGGCGCAGGAAAAATTCGAGGTCTTGGCCGCCGAGGCCACAAAGCGTGATCCCGACGCCACCAACGTCCACGCCCTGGTGCGGGCGGTGCGCGCCGGCCTGGATCAGGATTTCGATTCCGCCGTCGCGACCGAGCGGGCCGAGTTCCGCACCCTGGTGGAGGATCCCCGCTCGAAGGCCCTGCGCTACGCCTTCTTCGCCGAGCGGGAAGCGGCCCGGGTCCCCGGCCTGCCGAAGGACACGCCCCGGCGTCCCATCCACACGGCCGCGGTGATCGGCGCCGGCACGATGGGCGGCGGCATCGCCATGTGCTTCGCCAATGCCGGGATCCCGGTCACGGTGATCGAGACGGAGGAGGGCGCCCTGACCCGCGGCCTCGACCGGGTGAAGGGCCTCTATGCCGGCTCGGCCAAGCGCGGCTCGATCACCGAGGCGCAGCGCGACGAGCGGATCGGCCGGATCACCGGCGCGATCGGCCTGGAGAACGCCAAGGCCGCCGACATCGTCATCGAGGCGGCTTTCGAGGACATGGGCGTCAAGCGCGAGATTTTTTCCAAGCTCGACGGCATCGCCAAGCCCGGCGCCATTCTCGCCAGCAACACCTCCTACCTCGACGTGAACGCCATCGCGGCGGTGACCAACCGGCCGCAGGACGTGCTCGGCCTGCACTTTTTCAGCCCGGCCAACGTCATGCGCCTCGTGGAGGTGGTCCGGGCGGAAAAAACCGCGCCGGATGTGCTGGCCACCGCCCTGGACCTCGGCAAGCGGCTCAACAAGCTGCCGGTGACGGTGGGGGTCTGCTTCGGCTTCGTCGGCAACCGCATGCTGGAGCGCCGCAGCCGCGCCGGCGAGCGCCTGCTGCTCGAGGGCGCGCTGCCCCACGAGGTCGACGCGGCGGTGACCGGCTTCGGCTTCCGGATGGGGCCCTTCGCCATGGGCGACCTCGCGGGGCTCGATATCGGCTGGCGCTCGCGCAGGGATTTCGGCGGCCGGGCTCCGGTGGCGGATTCGCTCGCCGAGATGGGCCGCTACGGCCAGAAGACCGGCCGCGGCTTCTACCTCTACCCGGACGGCGCCCGCACCGGCACCCGCGACCCGGAGGTGAAGGCGCTGATCGCGCGGGTCGCCGCCGAGCACGGCATCGCGCGCCGCAGCTTCACGCCGGACGAGATCGTGGCGCGGCTGATGTATCCGATGGTCAACGAGGGCGCGCGAATCCTGGAGGAGGGCATCGCGGCCCGGCCGAGCGACATCGATACGATCTGGATCAACGGCTACAACTGGCCGGCTTGGCGCGGCGGCCCGATGCACTGGGCCGACACCGTGGGCCTCAGGTCCATCGCCGAAGCTTTGTCCCGCTTTGCGGCCGAGACCGGCGACGACAGCCAGGAACCGGCCCCGCTCCTGAAGCGCCTCGCCGCCGAGGGCGGCGGTTTCGCCGACTGGAAAGCGGCCTGATGCCGGCCCAAGCGCGATCCGTCGGGGCTTCGCCCCGACACCCCACCAAAGGGCGTGACGCCCTTCGGAAACCCCAGAGGAACCCGTCATGACCGACGCGGTGATCGTCGCGACTGCCCGCACGCCCATCGGCAAGGCGCATCGGGGCGCGCTGAACCTCACCCGCGGCGCCGACCTCGCCGCCCACGCGATCCGCGGCGCCCTGGACCGGGCGCGCCTGGAGCCCGAGACGGTCGAGGAGGTGGTGCTCGGCTGCGGCTATCCGGAGAACGCCACCGGCGGCAACGTCGCCCGGCACGCGGCCCTGGTGGCGGGCATCCCGGTCGAGTCGGCCGGTGTCACGGTCTCGCGCTTCTGCGCCTCGGGCCTGGAGGCGATCGCCAGCGCGGCCCGGCGGATCATCCTCGACGGCGTGCCGGTGGCGGTGGCGGGCGGCGTCGAGTCGATCAGCCTCGTCCAGCCGAAGGTGCAGCGGGAACTGACCCGCAACGCGTGGCTGGAGGCCCACCTGCCGGCGATCTACATGCCGATGATCGAGACCGCCGACATCGTGGCGGAGCGGTACGGCATCTCCCGGGAAGCGCAGGACCGGTTCGCCCTGGAAAGCCAGCGCCGCACCGCCGCGGCGCAGGAACGCGGGCTGTTCGACGACGAGATTGTCCCGATGTCCGCCGTCATGGCGGTGACCGACAAGGCCACCGGTGAGACCCGCGAGGTCGAGACCCGGCTCGCCAAGGACGAGGGCAACCGGCCGGACACGACCCTGGAGGGCCTCGCCAAGCTCAAGCCCGTGCGCGGGGAGGGCGCCTTCATCACGGCGGGCAATGCCAGCCAGTTGTCGGACGGCGCCTCGGCCTCGGTGCTGATGTCGGCCGACGAGGCGGCGCGCCGGGGCCTCGAACCGCTGGGCACGTTCCGGGGCTTTGCCTCGGCGGGCTGCGGCCCCGACGAGATGGGCATCGGCCCGGTCTTCGCGGTGCCGCGGCTGCTGGAGCGGCAGGGCCTGCGGGTCTCCGACATCGACCTGTGGGAGCTGAACGAGGCCTTCGCGTCCCAGTCGGTCTATTGCCGCGACACGCTGGGGATCGACCCCGAGAAGGTCAACGTCAACGGCGGGGCCATCGCGGTCGGCCACCCGTTCGGCATGTCGGGGGCGCGACTCGTGGGCCACGCCCTGCTGGAGGGCCGCCGCCGCGGCGCCCGCTACGCCGTCGTGACCATGTGCGTCGCCGGCGGCCAGGGCTGCGCCGGCCTGTTCGAGATCGCCCGGAGCTGAACCGATGGACCTGCGCTTCACCGACGAGGAAATCGCGTTCCGCGACGAGGTCCGGAACTTCTGCCGGACGGAGATCCCGGCGGAGATCCGGAAGAAGGTCTCTGAGGGGCGCAGCCTCTCGAAGGAGGATTACGTCACCAGCCAACGGATCCTGAACGCCAAGGGCTGGGCGGTGCCGCACTGGCCGCAGGAATGGGGCGGCCGGGATTGGACCTCGATCCAGCGCTACATCTACACGGAAGAGCTGTTCCAGGCGGCGGTGCCGCTGCCGCAGCAGTTCAACTGCTACATGTTCGGCCCGGTGCTGGCGACCTTCGGCCGGGAAGACCAGAAGGCGCGTTTCCTCCCCCGGGCCGCCAACCTCGACGACTGGTGGTGCCAAGGATTCTCCGAGCCCGGCGCCGGCTCCGACCTCGCCTCGCTCAAGACCAAGGCGGTGCGCGACGGCGACCATTACGTCGTCGACGGCCAGAAGACCTGGACGACGCTCGGCCAGCACGCCGATTGGATTTTCTGCCTCGTCCGCACCGACTTCGAGGCCAAGAAGCAGCGCGGCATCTCGTTCCTGCTCATCGACATGAAGAGCCCGGGCATCACCGTGCGGCCGATCCTCACCCTGGAGGGCCGGCACGAGGTCAACGAGGTTTTTTTCGACTCTGTCCGCGTGCCGGTCGAGAACCTGGTTGGCGAGGAGAACAAGGGCTGGGACTACGCGAAATTCCTGCTCGCCAACGAGCGTACCGGCATCGCGCGGATCGGGCTGACCAAAGAGCGGATCGCCCGGATCAAGCGGCTGGCCCGGGAGATGCCGGCCGGGCCCGGCACGATGTGGGACGATCCCGCCTTCCGGTCTCGCGTCGCCGAGGTCGAGGTCGAGCTGAAGGCGCTGGAGATCACCCAGATGCGGGTGGCGGCCAAGAAGGGCCGGGCGGATTCGGTGGAGCCGGATCCGGCCTCGTCGCTGCTCAAGATCCGCGGTTCTCAACTCCAGCAGGCGGCGACCGAATTGCTGGTGGAACTGGCCGGCCCGTTCGCGCTGGCCGCGCCGGCCCGCGGGGCCGGGGCCAACAACCTGCCCGGAGGCTTCGACTGGGTCGATGCGGCCGCGCCGAGCTACTTCAACAACCGCAAGGTCTCGATCTACGGCGGCTCGAACGAGATCCAGCACAACGTCATCGCCAAGGGCATTCTGGGGTTGTGAGCGACAGTCCCATCCCACCCACAGCCTCATCCTGAGGTGCCCGCGTCAGCGGGCCTCGAAGGAGCCCTCCAGCTGGCCGCGAGATCCCTGGAGGGCTCCTACGAAGCGGCTGCGCCGCACCTCAGGATAAGGGAGATTGGTGGGACGAACGCCGCTGCCGCGACCATCCGTGAGGGAACACCATGGATTTCGACCTGAACGAGGACCAGTCGCTCCTGCGCGACAGCGTCGAGCGACTGGCCGCCGATCTCTACCCGTCCCTGGAGAGCCGGCAGGCGCGGCTGAAGGCGCCGCTGGGCTTCCCCGCGGAGGGCTGGGCGGCATTGTCCGAACTCGGCATCCCCGGCCTGCCCTTCTCGGAGGAGGAGGGCGGGTTCGGCGGCGGTCCGGTCGAGACCCTGCTGGTCATGGAGGCGGTGGGCCGCAACCTCGTGGTCGAGCCGCTGCTGGCGAGCCTCGTCCTCGGCTCGACCGCCCTGCGGCTCGGCGGCAGCACGGCGCAGAAGGAGCGCCTCGTCCCCGGCCTCGTCGCGGGTGACCTGCGGCTGACCCTCGCCCACACCGAGCGCCAGTCCCGCTACGATCTCGCGGATGTCGCCACCACGGCCCGGCGCAGCGGCGACGGTTTCGTGCTGAGCGGCGCCAAGAGCGTCGTGCCGAACGCCGACGCGGCCGGGCTGATGGTGGTCTCGGCCCGGGTCTCGGGCGAGCGGCGCGACCCACACGGGATCGGCCTGTTCCTGGTCCCGACCGACGCCGCCGGCGTCGCCATCGAGGCCTACCCGACTCAGGATGGCGGAAGGGCGGCCGAGGTCTCGTTCTCGGATGTCACGCTGCCGGGCGATGCGGCCCTCGGCGATCCGGAGGGCGGCCTGCCGCTTCTGGAGCGGGTGGTGGAGCACGGCATCGCGGCGCTCGCAGCCGAGGCGGTGGGCTCCATGGACGCGCTTCACGAGCTCACCGTGGAGTACCTCAAGACGCGCAAGCAGTTCGGCGTCAGCGTCGGCTCGTTCCAGGCCCTCCAGCACCGGGCCGTGGACATGCTGATCCAGCTGGAACAGGCCCGCTCGATGGCGCTCTACGCCGCCATGATGGTGGACACGGCCGACGCCAGGGCGCGGGCCGCGGCCCTGTCAGCCGTGAAGGTCCAGATCAACAAGGCCTGCCGCTATGTCGGCCAGGAGGCGGTGCAACTCCACGGCGGCATCGGCATGACGCTGGAATATATCGGCGCCCACCACTTCAAGCGGCTCGCCATGATCGAGTACCAGCTCGGCGACACCGCCCATCACCTGCGCCGGATCACGCAGGACGAGAACGGCCTGCTGGCGGCGTAACCCCGGCGAACAAGGGGTTTCCAAAGGGCGAGCCCTTTGG
>NZ_JAKSYG010000110.1 GCF_022829725.1 Methylobacterium sp. E-005
CGCTGCATGCTGACGTGTGTGGCCCACAGCACCGGGTCGCTTTCGGCGAGACCGGCCAGCGGCAGGGCCTTGGTGGTCCAGCCCTCGGCACCGGCGTTCGGGTCGGTCTGGCGCATGAGCGTGACCTTACCTGTGTAGCCCCCATCGGAGATCGAACCATGACCCAGACCATCACCGCCATGTACGACACCTACACGGACGCAACCGCCGCGAAGGCCCAGCTTATAGCCATCGGCATCCCCGAGGTCGGCGTCCGGATCCTATCCGGCAGCGAGGCCGGCACGACGACCAGCGCCGCCACGACCCACGAGGGCGGCATGTGGGGCTCGCTGCCGGATAGGATCCGGACGCCGACCTCGGGGATGCCGATGGCTATAAGCTTGGCCTTCGCGGCGGTTGCGTCCGTGTAGGTGTCGTACATGGCGGTGATGGTCTGGGTCATGGTTCGATCTCCGATGGGGGTGCAGGGGACAGGGCCGTGAAGTGCCCCCGGTGGTCCGCGAGGAGAACGGGGTGACGATCATCCCGGTCCTGGAAGAGATCCTCGTCGTCGAGAAGCGCCTCGTCCTGCGGGAGGAGGTGCACGTCCGCCAGACCACGGCGGGCGAGGACGTCGAGATGCCGGTGACGCTGCGCAGACAGCACGCCGTGATCGAACGCGTGTCCCCCGAGGGGCACGTCACGGCCCTGTCCCCTGCACCCCCACCGGAGCTCGAACCATGACCCAGACCATCACCGCCATGTACGATACCTACACGGACGCAACCGCCGCGAAGGCCAAGCTTATAGCCATCGGCATCCCCGAGGTCGGCGTCCGGATCCTATCCGGCAGCGAGGCCGGCACGACGACCAGCGCCGCCACGACCCACGAGGGCGGCATGTGGGGCTCGCTGAAGGAGTTCTTCATGCCGGAGGAGGACCGCCACCTGCACGCCGAGGGATTGAACCGGGGCGGCACCATGCTGACTGCGACTGTCGAGGACGGGTACGCCGAGCGGACCTACGACATCCTGGAGGAGCACGGCTCGGTCGATATGGACGAGCGCGAGGCGTCCTGGCGCAAGGAGGGCTGGACTGGGCAGGCCGCAGGCGCGCCGGTCGCGGCCGTTGCTCCCGCCTCGACGACCGCCACGACGGGTTTGCGTGCGGCGGGTTCCACCGAGGCCGCCGCGGCCCAGGGGACCGCGCAGGGCACCGACTATATCCCGGTGGTCGAGGAGCGGCTCAACGTCGGCAAGCGCATGGTCGACAGCGGCCGGGTGCGCGTCCGCTCCTACGCGGTCGAGAAGGACGTGAGCGAGAACGTCACCCTGCACGACGAGACCGTGCACGTCGACCGCCGCGTGGTCGACCGGACGGTGACCCCGGGCGACATGGCCCTGTTTGAGGACAAGGTCATCGAGGCCACCGAGATGCGCGAGCAGGCGGTGGTCTCGAAGGAAGCCCGCGTCGTCGGCGAGGTCGGTATCCGCAAGGACGCAACCCAGCGCGTCGAGACCGTGACCGACAAGGTGCGCCACACCGAGGTCGAGGTCACTGACGAGCGCGGCAACGTCGAGCGCACCGGCACGGCCGGCACCACCGGTACCACCCCGCGCAAGCCGGTCTGATCGAGGGATCGGGAGGGGTCCCGCGGCCCCTCCCTTCCGAAGAACAAACCCCAGGCAAGCATCGAGCACGGCCGCCGCCCCATGATCCGCATCACTCGCTTCCTTGTCCTTTCCTTCGTCATGGCAGCCGGCTCCGCCAGCGCCCAGGGCGACGATCCTGCCACGGGCCATCTCCGGACGTTCTGCTCCGGGGACTATCTCAGCCTTTGCAACGGCATGGACCCGAAGGGGGCGGAGGTGGTGGCCTGCTTCCGCAGGAACATGGGCAAGCTCTCGCCCGGCTGCCGGACCGCCATCGACGAATACAAGGCGTCCAGGGGAACCGGTTCGAGGTCTTGAGCCGCCCGGAACCCGTACCTCGCACACCCGAACGGGAGAACGAATATGAGTGACGGCTTCCCCTCCATGACCGCCCTGCTCGGCCTGCTCGCCGTGGCCGGGTTCCAGAACAAGGACAAGATCGCTGAGATGCTCGGCGGCAGTCATTCTTCCCCGGGGGTGGGATCCTCAACCGCGTCTGGCCAAGCCGGCCTTGGGGGCCTGCTCGGCAACATCGGCGGTACGCTCGGCGGAGCCGGCATCGGCAACGTGCTCGGCGGGGGGGCTGGGTCAGTTGGTCGAGAGCTTCCGGCAGAACGGCCATGGCGCGGCGGCGGACTCCTGGGTGAACCACGGTCCCAACCAGGAGATCGCTCCGCCCCAGTTGCGCCAGGCCATCGGTCCCGACGTCATGGACGCCCTGTCCCGGCAGACTGGGCTGTCGCACGACGAACTGCTTTCCAGGCTCTCCCGGGAGCTTCCCTCGGCGGTGGACCGCTACACCCCCGACGGCAGGCTGCCCGCCCTCTGAGGCGGCGCGCCTGAGGATATCCCGCACGCCGGTCGGGATCCGTCCCGTCCGGACGCGCCGGTCGACACGACCGCAACGAGCACCGTGACGGTGCCGCACGAGGAACACCACCATGGCCAAGACCGCGCACGACGAGGCCGCCAAGCACCACGAGGCCGCTGCCAAGTCGCACAAGACCGCAGCAGAGCACCACGAGAAGGGCGACGAGGAGAAGGCCGCCAAGCACTCCAAGGAGGCTCACGGCCACTCCGAGAAGGCGCACGAGAGCTCGACCAAGGCCCACGGCAAGAGCGCCAAGAAGTAACCGACCCAACCCGACCGCCGGACGCGCATCCCGCGCGTCCGGCCCCATTCAGGAGAACACCCATGGACGAGAACCGCATCACCGGCGCTGCGAAGGAGTTCGGCGGCAAGGTCCAGGGCGCAGTCGGCGACGTGACCGGCGACCGCGAGACCAAGGTCAAGGGGACCGCCAACGAAGCCAAGGGCAACGTCGAGAACCTGTACGGGCAGGCCAAGGACGCCGTGCGCGACGTGGCCGACCAGGCCGGCGATCTTGCGCAGGGCGCGCTGAAGCAGGGCCGCGACGCCTTCCCCGACGCCGAGCGCGCCTACCGCCAGGGTGCCGACACGGTGACGAGCTACGCAAAGGAGTCCCCGTTGATGATGGCGGCGATGGCCGGCGCGCTCGGCTACCTCCTCGCGATGGTCGTCCACGGCCGCCGCTAGGTCCGGCCCCCTCCCGCATCGTCCCGCAGGTCCGGAGCAGCAACATGAATGATCCCACCCGACCTGCGGGACGGCCATCCGCCGCCGACGGTCCGATGCAGGCGGCACGCTCGCCGGCGGGCTTGGCCGACGCTGTGCGTGACCAGGCGAGCGGCTATGCCGACCGGCGCAGGACCGAGGCGGCCGGCTTCCTGTCCGAGCTCGCCAGCGCGTTGCGTTCGGGCGGCGGCGAGCTAGACGGGCAGGCGCGGGCGAAGCCGTTCGTCCACACGGTCGCCGACAACCTCGACGCGCTCTCGAAGCACGTCGCACGCCGTGGCTTGCGCGAACTCTTCCGCGATGCCGAGGCGGTGGCGCGAGGCAACCCGCTGGCGACGGCCCTGGTGGTCGGCGCGCTCGGGTATGGCACCTTCCACGTCCTTCGGTCAGTAGGTAGCGAAACTGGCAAGCCCCCCAGTGAGCCCAGGCAGCCCTGGGGCGGGTATCCGTGAGCGCCGTTCCCCCGCCGTTCGGCGGGCTCCAGGGCCTGATGGCCGAGGCACTCCGCGGTGCCGGCGATGTCCTGCGGGGTGAGATCGCCCTGTTCCGTCAGGAGATGGCCGACAACCTGCGACGCCTGATCGTCGGCCTCGCGGCAATGGCCGTCGCAGCCGTGTTCGCCGTCGTCGGCTTCCTGGTCTTGGTCGACGCCCTAGTGAAGTGGCTCGCCACCGTCGTCGGCTCGGAGGCGCTCGCCGCCCTGATCGTTGGCACCGCCTTCCTCGTCATCAGCGTTGTCATGGCACTGATGGCCAAGAGCCGGTTTTCGGTCGACGGGCTCATCCCGACCCGAACGGGCCGGCAGCTCCGGCAGGATGCCGTCGTCATTAAGGAGCACGTGACGCATGACGCGTGACGCAGATGGCTTGGAGCGTGAGATCGAAGCGAGCCGTGGCCGCCTGGACCGGACGCTGGACAGGCTTACCCAGCGCCTCACCCCCACCGGGATCGTCGAGGACGTGCTCGGCACCGTCCGGCGCGACGCGACCGGGGCCGGCCTCTACGACGGCGCGCTGGAGGCGGTGCGTCGGAACCCGGTGCCGGTACTGCTGATGTGCCTCGGTGCCGTGATGCTGCTCAAGGGCAAGGGGCCGCGTGGGCCGGCGACTCACCGCGCCGTGCGCGATCCCGACAGGTACGCGGCGACGGCGATCACCTCCACCTCGGGCTCCGGCATCACCCTCCCGAAAGACTCCCGCTGATGCGTCCCTACCTCACCGAGTTAATCGGCACCTTCGTCCTGGTGTTCTGCGGCTGCGGCAGCGCGGTCCTGGCGGCGGACCACATCGGCTAAGCCGGCGTCGCCCTGTCCTTCGGCTTCGTCCTGATGGCGATGATCTACGCGCTGCGCCCGATCTCGGGCTGCCACTTCAATCCCGCGGTGACGCTGGGCCTCACCCTGAGCCGCAAGTTCGATGCGGCGCGCCTACCCGGCTATATGGCCGCCCAGGTCCTCGGCGCGGTCGTCGCGGCCTACGTCCTCTACGTCGTCGCGCAGGGTCATCCGGGCTTCGACCCCGCCTCGGGCTTCACAACGAACGGCTACGACGCGCGTTCGCCGGGCCACTACAACATGACGGCGGCATTCATTGTCGAGTTCGTGCTGACGGTGCTCCTCGTCCTGACCATCCTTGGGGCGACCGACCTGAAGGCGCCGGTTGGCTTCGCCGCGCTCGCCATCGGCGTCGCGCTGACCGTGATCCACCTCGTCTCGATCCCGGTGACCAACACCTCGGTCAATCCGGCGAACAGCATCGGGCCGGCGCTGTTCGCCGGCTGGGACGCGGAGGGGCAACTCTGGTTGTTCATCGCCGCCCCGCTCCTCGGCGGGGCGGCCGCGGCCGGCCTGTACGCGATGATGCGCGCCCTTGACCCCGTGGTGCAGATGCCGGTGCGGCAGGCGGTACAGGCCCTGCCGGCCGAGCTTGAGCAGCGCCTTGAGAAGGCCGGTATCAAGCCGGTGGAATATTAGGCAGAAGCACCCTCCCGCCTTCGTAGGCAGGAGGACGCCCAAGCCTGCTCCTCACCTAGTACCGCCGTTCACGAGGTTCCTATGGCAGTCGACTACCGCTCCGAACTGCGCCGCCCATTCCCGTTCAGTTTGGCGGTCATCGCCGGGATACTGCTGCTATGGCTGGTCATTGCGTCCATCGCCGGCGCCAGGCAGCGCAGCGCCAGGGATCACCGCATCGGCGAACTTGAGGGCCAGCGGACGGCCCTTCAGACCGATCTCGACCAACAGCGGTCCACCGCCGGCACCCTTGCGGCGCTACAAGCTAAGATCGCCACGTCCGAGACCGAGGTGAAGCAGGCCACCCAGGACGGCGAACTGGCCAAGGCTAAGGCGGCCAGCCTTTCTGAGGAGCAGCGGGCTGCCGAGCAGAAGGCCGGCGATGCGAGGGCGGCGTCCGACGCCGAGACGAAGCGTCTGTCCGACCTGCAGGCTCAGGTGAGCCAGGCCGAGCAGAAGCTTGCCCCCCTGCGCGATGCGACCACCGCTGCGGAGAAGGCGGCCACCGCCCGGACCCAGGAACTCGCCGATGTCGGGCGCCGGGTCGAGGACGCCCGGCAGCAAGAGGCCAAGCTGCGCGCCGACATTGCAGCCATGTCGCAGGAAGCGACGGCCAAGACCGCTGACCTCGCCCAGGCCGAGGAGTGCCAGCAGAATGCCCGCGAGGAGGCGGCAGGAGCGCAGAAGGAGCTCGCGGACGCGCGGACCGCAGCCGAACAGGCGTCTAAGCAACGCGCCGACCTGGAGCAGGCGGTCGCGGGCTTGACCACGAACCGCGACAAGCTCGGTGCCGAGAACGAGCGGCTATCCCAGCAGGTGCAGCAAGTGCGGCAGACGCTGGACGGTACGCAGGGCGAATTGGCGACGGCTAAATCCGAACGCGACCGTGTCACCGCCGAGCACGGCTTGGCGGAGCAGTCGGTCCAGAAGTTGACCTCGGACCGTGATGCTGCCGCCGCGGCGCTGGAGGCGCTACAGAAGCGGCAGGCCGACGCGCAGGGTCAGCTGGCCACGCTGACGGACACGCTATCCTCCAGGAACAAAGGGGTGGCGGACGTCGAGGAGAAGCTGCGCACCGTCCGGGCCGAGCTCGCAGACGCGCAAGCGAAGCTGGCCGACTCGCAGCAGCAACTCTCGACCCAGCCAGCGCCGGCCGCGACGCCCGTGAAGCCCGACTGAGGCCGGCCGGCATCGGGTGCACCATATCTACCCCCCGCCGTGACGACAGGAGAGACGACATGGACGAGAACCGCATCACCGGCGCCGCCAAGGAACTCGGCGGCAAGGTCCAGGGCAAAGCCGGGGAACTGACAGGCGACCGTGAGACCCAGGCCAAGGGCGCGGCCAACGAGGCAAAGGGCAACGTCGAGAACCTGTACGGGCGGGCCAAGGACCCGGTGCGCGACGCCACGGACGCCGTGGGGGATGCGGTCGAACGCGGCGGCATCGACGGCGACCGGGTCGCCGGTACCGCGAAGGAGATCCGCGGCAAGGTCCAGAGCGCGGTCGGCGGCGTCACGGGCGGCGAGCGTGACCGAGTCGAGGGCCGCCGCCGCCAGGTCGAGGGTCGCGCGCAGGACCTCTATGGACGGGCAGAGGACGCCGCGCGCGACGTCGGAGGCTACGCCCGCGACCTGTACGAGCACGCCGACGACTACGCCCGGGACGGCACCCAGGCCGTCCGCCACCAGGTCGAAAAGAGCCCGCTGGTCGCCATGCTGATCGCGGGCGCCGTCGGCTACGGCCTCGCGCTGCTCGTCCACGGCCGCCGCTGACGTCGTCCCTCGTCGCCCGGCCGCCGCACGGCGGCCGGGTCAAACACCGCCATACGGGGCGTCCTCTTGCATCTGTTCGGAATCGATTGGGTCGGCGTCAACGCCGAGAACGGGCGCAAGCTCGTCCTGTCGCTGGTGTTCGTCGCTGTCGTCCTCGGGGGCGGCTTCGGGCTGCGTGCCCTGGTCGGGCTCGTCCTGACGCGCACCGATCACGCCACGCTTCAGACCAAGTTCTGGACGCGCCAGGGCATCAGCCTGCTCGCGGCGATGCTGCTCGTCCTCGGCCTGCTCTCCATCTGGTTCAACGACCCGACGCGCCTGGCGACCGCTTTCGGGCTGCTGTCGGCCGGCCTCGCCTTCGCCCTGCAGCAGGTCATCACCTCGCTGGCCGGCTACTTCGTCATCCTGCGCGGGGCGACCTTCACGGTCGGCGACCGCATCTCGATGGGCGGCGTGCGCGGCGACGTGCTGCGCCTCGGCTTCATCCAGACCACGATCATGGAGATGGGCCAGCCACCGGCCGTCCAGAGGGCCTCGCCGGCGATGTGGGTGCGCAGCCGCCAGTTCACCGGCCGCATCGTGACGGTGAGCAACGCGCAGATCTTCTCCGAGCCGGTGTTCAACTACACCCGGGACTTCCCGTTCATCTGGGAGGAGATGGCCGTGCCGGTGACCTACCAGGCGGACCGCGCCCGCGCTGAGGCGGTGATGCTGGAGGCCGCGCGGAGGCACGCGCTGGACACGAACGCCATGACCGTCGAGGCCAAGGCCAGGTTGCAGGAACGCTTCGGGGTCGATCCGGTCGACCTGGAACCGCGGGTGTTCTACCGCATCACCGACAACTGGCTCGAACTAACCGTCCGGTTCATCCTCGGCACGCACCAGATCCGGGGTGCCAAGGACGCGATGAGCCGGGACATCCTCGCGGCGTTCGATGCGGCCGGCATCGGCATCGCCTCGGCGACCTACGACATCGTCGGCCTGCCCACCGTCGAACTCGTCCGCAGGCGGAGCGGAGGGAGCCCCGATGCCGCGGCCGCCTCGAAGGCCGTCGAGTGACGGGCGCGATGGTGCCCATGGCGGCCCTGGCGGTGGTCCTGCTCGGGGTCGTCCACGTCGTGACGCCGACACTCCGATTCCTGGACGGCTCGCCACGCAGCGTCTGGCTCTCCGCCGCGGGCGGGGTCGCGGTGGCCTACGTGTTCGTCCATTTCCTCCCTGAACTAGCCGGTGGCGAGGCCAGCATCGGCCGCATGGCCGGGGACACCTTCGGCGGCTTCTCGGAGCGCCACGTCTACCTGATCGCGCTCACCGGCCTGATGGCGTTCTACGGGCTGGACCGGCTCGCCAAGGTCGACCGCTCCCGCCGGGCCGGCATCCCGGTCGCCGACGCCCGGGGTTCCGCCCCGACGGCCGACGTTGGCACCGGGGCCCGGGTGTTCTGGATCCACATGGGATCCTTCGGCCTCTACAACGGCCTCGTCGGCTATCTCCTTCTCCATCGCGAGGCGACGGGGCCCGCTTCCCTGGCCTTCTTCACGGTGGCCATGGCGCTGCACTTCGTCGTCACCGACTTCGGCCTGAACGAGGACCACAAGGCGGCATACCGCAGGACCGGACGTTGGGTACTGGTCGCCGCCGTCGTCGCGGGGTTCCTCGTCGGCGCGGTGACGGTGGTGTCGGACGCGGCCATCGCCGCACTGACGGCCTTCCTCGGCGGCGGCGTGATCCTGAACGTCCTCAAGGACGAGGTGCCGAGCGAGCGGCAGAGCCGATTCTGGGCCTTCGCGCTCGGGGCCATCGGGTACGCCGCGTTGCTGCTCACGCTTTAAGCCGGTCTTCCCCGGGCTGGGCACGGCCCATGCAGGCATCGCCGGACACCGCCGAACCGAAGATGCGGCGAACTCCCAACCACGGGGACGAACATGAGGATCAGGGCTGGATACACCATCGGCTACGACACGTTCGGTCCGACGCCGATCATCTACCAGTTGAACGTCCACCCCTCTCGCGCCCATGACCTGCTAACCTCGGACGCGCTGCGAGCCGACCCGCCGGTACCGTTGCGGACCTACACGGATGGGTTCGGTAACATCTGCGTTCGCCTCGTCTCCCCGGGCGGGCGGATGACGGTCTCCGCCGACTTCCTGATCGCCGATACCGGCGAACCGGACGCTTACGCGCCGGATGCCCGGCAGATCGCCGTCCAGAACTTGCCGGACGACGCGCTCATTTACCTGCTGGGCTCGCGCTACTGCGACACCGACAAGCTCGCCGGCACGGCCTGGTCGCTGTTCGGCAACGCCCTCGAGGGCTGGGGCCGGGTGCAGGCCATCGTCACCTGGGCGCACGAGCGCATCCGGTTCGACTACCAACTCGCCGACGCCACCCGCTCGGCATTCGACGGGTACCACCAGCGGGTCGGGGTCTGCCGGGACTTCGCCCACCTCGCCGTCACCCTGTGCCGATGCATGAACATCCCGGCGCGGTACTGCACCGGCTACCTCGGCGACATCGGCGTGCCCGTGGACCCCAACCCGATGGACTTTTCGGCGTGGTTCGAGGTCTACCTCGATGGCCCGCAGGGTCCGCGCTGGTACACCTTCGACGCCCGGCACGACGCCCGACGGATCGGGCGGGTCGTCATCGCCCGCGGTCGCGACGCGACCGACGTCGCCATCTCGACGAGCTTCGGCACGGCGCTGCTCGCGCAGTTCGACGTCCACACCCTGGAGGTCGCCGACGACCTCGTGCTGCAGCCCCGGGGCTGACGTTCCCATGCCGCGGGGTCGAGATACCCCCAACGGACCGGGAGGGATGCAAGTGGGGATGTATCGGCGGACAGGCCCCTCATCCCGTGCTATGGGTAGGTTCGTTCGGGAGGGGCGATCCATGACCGACACGAGCGCAACCCGAACCACCGACGTCGAGGCATCCATCGCTCGCTGGCACCTGACCCTCGCTAGGCTCGCGGACAACGACAACGACAACGAGCCGCGGGGCATGCGGGCCGGGGCCATGGCCACGATGCTGGGCCTGCCGCTCGCCTCGACAACCGCCGTCGCAGCCTGTCTTCGGTTCCTGCTCTAGGACGTTTGCCCGGGTCACGCCGTCGGTATTGGTCGGCAGCGACCCAGGCACCTCGGCCCGGGTCGCCCCCTCGCGTGGCTCAGTCGATGATCTCGACTATGCGGCCGCTGCCGCGCTCGACCAGCACCGTGCGGCCGTTGACGACCGTGTAGCGGCTTCCGGGGGCACCGTACTCCTCCGGGACGTCGTAGTAGCTCACGCCGGCGGACGGCAGCACCGTGCCGACCCAGACATCGCCGTCGTAGGCGTAGGAGGCGCGGCGCTTGCCGCGGACGTAGGTGCGGAAGCGCGGGCGGTCGTCGACACCGAGGATGGCGTTGACGGTGCCTGTCGCCGCGCCGAGAGCGCCGCCGACGATGGCCCCGATGGGACCGCCGGCCGCGCGTCCGTCGTCGGCACCTTCCTACGCGCCGCGCACGAAACCCTGCGCCTGAGCAACGGCCGGGAACGCGAGGGCGAGGGCCGCCGCGGCGAAAATGGACTTGGTGTTCATGGAACCCCCTGTTGACAATCGCGGCCGGTGGATGCCGGTCCATGCGATTGCTTCGATGCCGGGACGTACGTCCCGAACGCCCCGGGATACGGGCTACGATGCCAGCGGATTTGCGTCCGGATGGCCGCGGGACCATCGAATGTGCCGATCACCGTCGAGGCTGATCGACCATTCTCCTCACGAATGGGCGATTGCCGCGATACCGCTGTGTTTTCGTGCCATGGCTCGGCCGGAACCCACCCGGAAGTCCTATGGTCCATACCGGCTACGACCCAGCCCTCGTCGCGCTTTCCATCGCCGTCGCGGTGTTCGCGTCCTACACCGCGCTCGACCTCGGTGGCCGCGTCCGCGGTGCCGCGGCCCACTTGCGCTGGGCCTGGGTCGCGGCGGCCTCGCTGGCTATGGGCGGCGGCATCTGGGCGATGCACTTCGTCGGCATGCTCGCCTTCGAGATGGGCATGCCCGCCGCCTACGACTCCGGGATTACCGTGGCTTCGCTGCTGCTCGCCATAGCTGCCACTGGCGCCGCGTTCGCCTGGGTCAGTCGTAAGGGGGCAGGACCGCGCGACGTCCTGGTCGGCGGCCCCCTGATGGGTTTCAGCGTGGCCGGGATGCACTATACCGGCATGGCCGCGATGCGGGTGCCGGGCAACCTCGCCTACAGCCTGCCCGTCGTGGCGGTGTCCGTCGTCATCGCGGTGACCGCAGCGACCGCCGCGCTTTGGTTGACCTTCCGGCAGAATGGCGTTTGGCAGAAGCTTGCGGCGGCCGCGGTCATGGGGCTCGCCGTAGCCGGGATGCACTACACCGGCATGGCGGCCGCGACCTTCACCGCCGAGGACGCCGGGGCACACGCCGCTCACGCTGTCGGCGTCGGCATCGGTCAGCAACACCTCGCTTTATCGGTGGCAGGTGCGACCTTCATGATCCTCTTCGCGGCCATCGTCGCCGCGTCCTTTGACCAGCAGCGGGTCCAGCGGCACCTTCATGCCAGCGAGGGGCGCTTCCGGGCCGCCGCCGAGGCGGTCGGCGACATCATCTGGACCGCCGACGCGCGGGGCGCGATGGTAGGTCAGCAACCGTACTGGCAGGCCTATACCGGGCAGTCAGAGGCCGAGTGCCAGGGTGTGGGATGGGCCGGAGCCGTGCACCCCGACGACGTCGAGCCGACCAAGGCTGCCTGGCGTGAAGCCGTCGCCGCGGACCGGAGCTACGAGCTCCGCCACCGCGTCCGGAACCGGCACGGCGAATACCGCCTGTTCGCGGTCAAGGGGCGTCCGGTGCGTAACCCGGACGGGACGATCCGCGAGTGGGTCGGGGTCCACGCCGACATCACCGAGCGCGAGGCGTTCGAGCTCGCCCTAAGGGAAGCCCGGGACGCGGCCGAGGAGCACAGCCGGGCTAAAAGCCGGTTCCTGGCCAACATGAGCCACGAGTTGCGCACGCCGCTCTCGGCGGTGATCGGCTACTCGGAGATGCTGGAGGAGGAGGCGGAGGAGCTCGGCCAGGACAGCCTTCTGAAGGACCTCGGCAAGATCAAGTCGAACGCCCAGCACCTGCTCGGGCTGATCAACGACGTGCTCGACCTGTCGAAGGTCGAGGCCGAGAAGATGGAACTCTACCCCGAGGACATCGACGTCGCCGCCTTCGTCACGGACGCGGCCGGGACGGTGGAGGCGCTGGTCGCCAAGAAGGGCAACGTCCTTGCCCTGGACATCGCCGATAACGTCGGCCAGGCGCGCACGGACGCGACCAAGCTGCGCCAGTGCGTGTTCAACCTGCTCTCGAACGCGGCCAAGTTCACCGAGGGCGGCACCATCACGTTGAGTGCCACCCGCGAGGTCGACGTGGAGAGGGATTGGCTCCGGTTCACGGTGCGGGACACCGGCATCGGCATGAATCCCGAGCAGGTCGGGCGCTTGTTCGAGCGGTTCACCCAGGCCGACGAGAGCACCACACGCAACTATGGCGGGACCGGTCTCGGGCTCGCACTGAGCCGCGCTTTCGCCCAGTTGCTCGGCGGCGACATCACGGTCGACAGCGTCGAGGGCGAGGGGACGAGCTTCACCCTGCGCGTCCCGGCGGCGGCCCCCGAGCAGGCCGTTGATGCGGCACCGGCGGTTCCCGAGAACCAGGTGACGGTGGGCGACCTCGTGCTGGTCATCGACGACGAGGCCAACCAGCGCGAGCTGATGACACGGTTCCTCGAACGTCAACGCTTCGCCGTCCGCACCGCGGGGGACGGGCGCACCGGGCTCGACCTCGCCAAGTCGCTCAAGCCACGTGCAATCCTACTCGACGTGATGATGCCTGAGATGGACGGCTGGTCGGTGCTGGCCGTCCTGAAGGCAGATCCGGAGACCGCCGGTATCCCCGTGGTGATGGTCAGCTTCGTCGCCGACGCGGCGCTGAGCGCCTCGCTCGGAGCGGTGGAGGCGGTGCCCAAGCCCGTGGACTGGACGCGGCTGCGCACCATCCTCGACCAGTTCCGGGCGGCCGACGGCGACGTGCTCGTGGTCGACGACGACGCCGACATGCGCCGCCGCCTCAGGACAGTGCTGGAGCGCAACGGCTGGACCGTACGCGATGCCGGGAACGGCTGCGAAGCGCTCGACCAGGTCCGACACGGCGTGCCGCGCCTCGTGCTGCTTGACCTGACCATGCCGGTCATGGACGGGTTCTCGTTCCTCGACCGGCTCCGGGGCCTGCCCGGTTGCGCTGAGCTCCCCGTGGTTGTGCTGAGCGCCCGGGACATCACGGCGGGGGAACGCGAACGCCTGTCCGAAGCCGACCGGATCCTGCGCAAGGGAGACTCTAGCCTTCAGGACATCGCCACCGAGCTGCGCAAGCTCGACAATCGCCAGACCGATGCCGGGGATGCGACCCCAACGGGGGCCTCGTCGGGAATCCCATAGGCCTCGCCCCGTAGTAGGGCATGTGATCCGACCCGCACGACGGCGGAGGTGCCGATCCTTCCACCGGTGAAGCGTCGGACGGTCGCGCTGTCAGGTTTGCCTGGAGGGGGATGGATGGAACACGGTTTGGCGACGGCCGTCCTCTGCATCGTGGGCGGTGGCATCGCCGCCCAGGTGCTCGCCGCGCGCCTGCGCATCCCCGCCATCGTGCTGCTGCTTGCGCTCGGGTTCCTTGTCGGACCCGTGCTTGGCTTGCTTCACCCATCCCGCGACTTCGGGGAGAACCTGCGCCCCTTGATCGGCTTGGCGGTGGCCATCGTGGTGTTCGAGGGCGGTCTCGCACTCGACTTCCGCGAACTCAGGGCCTCCGGAGAAGGTGTTCTCCGGCTCACCGCCTTCGCGCTGCCGGTCAATTTCGTCCTCGGCACCCTTGCCGCGCACCTCATCGGTGGGATGATGTGGGGCCCCGCGTCGGTGTTCGGCGCCATCCTCGTCGTGACCGGCCCGACCGTGATCCTGCCGCTGCTACGCCACGCCCGGCTGGAACGACGGTCCGCCGCATTCCTGAAGTGGGAAGCCATCGTCAACGACCCGGTCGGGGCCATCCTGACCGCGGTGGTCATCGAGATCCTGGTGGGCGTGCCGCACGGCGCCGGCGAGACCCCGGCGGCCGCCCTGGCGCTCCACCTCGCCGAGGGCGTGCTGGTGGCGGGTGGCCTCGGCGTTGGCTTCGCCCTCTCGGTGGCCTGGGCGTTCCGGCGGGATCTCGTCCCGGAAACGCTCAAGACGCCAGTGCTGCTCGCGCTCGCACTCGTCGCCTACGTCGTCCCGAACCTGCTCATGCATGAGGCCGGGCTGATCGGCGCGACCGTGTTCGGGATCGCGCTGGCCAACCGCCACGTGCCAGGCTTGGGTGAGTTGCGGCGGTTCAAGGAGGCGCTCGTCGTCCTGCTGGTGTCGTGCCTGTTCGTCGTACTGACCGCCGACCTCGACCTCGGCGTCCTCGGTAAGCTGTCCCTGCCTATTCTCGGTCTCACGGCCGCCATCCTGTTCGCGGTCCGCCCGGCCGCCATCTGGCTCGCGACGCTAGGCAGCGACCTGTCGTGGCGGGAGCGGCTGTTCGTGGGCTGGATCGGCCCCCGCGGCATCGTCGCGGCCGCCGTCGCTGGCTTGGCCGGTCCCCGTCTGAGCGAGGCGGGTTACGCCGGTGGCGACCTGATCCAGCCCACCGTGTTTGCGGTCATCGTGGCCACGGTCATCCTTCACGGGTTCTCACTGGGACCGCTGGCTCGGCGACTGGGCTTGTCCACCGCGGCCGAGACCCAACGGCTCGCCGTCGTCGGAGCGTCCCCATGGGCGAGCGACATGGTCGTCGCCCTGCATCGCTCGGGCGTGCCGGTGGTGCTGATCGACACCTATCCCGGCGCGCTCCAGGCCGCCCGTGACGCGGGGGTGCCAACGCTGCAGGCCGAGCTCCTGTCGCGTCATGCCGAGGAAGGCTTGGCTGACCACCCCCCGGACCATCTGCTCGCCGCAACCCGGGACGAGCTCTACAACGCGCTGGTGTGCACTCGGTTGGCCCCCGAGATCGGCCGCGAGCGCGTCTACCAATTGGCACCGTCGGCGGACCACCTCCTGCACGAGGACACGGGTGTCAGCCGGGATACCCGCGGTAAGGTTCTCGGTGACGGCAAGATCGACTTTGATGCCCTGGCCGGGCGGCACGAGGCCGGTTGGCGATTCGAAATCGTCCCCGCGAACGCGGAGGCGCAAACCGACGCGGTCGCCCTGCTGATCATCAAGACGGACGGGGCGGTCGAACTCCTCTCGGTCGACAACGAGCGTGCCTCCCCCGACGAGGGTGACCGCATGCTTGCCTTCGCCGCGTCGAATATTCCTCGGCTCGACAAGGCAGAAGAACCGTCTCCGATGCATGCCTGACGAGCGCTATCCGCACGGCATTTATGCCTAAAGAGTTCGCTCTTGGGTCGATTGGCGATTTTCGATGGCCCGCGTGAAGTCGAACCGCGCTCAGTAGGTCAGCGTCGCCCGCATGCCGCCGACCGTGGCGTCCTTGATCCGCCGCCCGAGCGCGTCGCGCGGGTCGGGGATGTTGCCGCCCGGATGGAAAACGTACTGCAGGTTCGGCTGCACCGTCACGCCCGGCGCGAGGACCGCTTGGTACGTGGCCTCGACCAGCGCCTCGAACCGCCGCCGGGGCATCGCGATGCCCGTCTCCAGGATGGTGTCACGGTCGAAGCCCCGGGCCGACGGCGAGATGCGCGCGTACGACACCGCCACGCCCGCCGTGTCGTTCGACCACCCAGGCAGCAGCCCGCGGTAACCGATGCCGGCGTCGAGGTAGAGGTCGATCAGGTTGCGGTCGCCCGGCGACGCCACCGCCCGCACGAACGCGCTGGCACCCTGCCCGGCGTCGTCCGGCTCGCGGTACACGGTCTGGTCGATGATCCCGTAGAGGCCGTCGTTGCCCCGGAACCTGCGGGCGACCCCGCTGGTCGAGGGGTCGGCGAGCGAGCGCCCGATGTCGTCGACCCGGAGGGAATCGAACCGGCCGAAATGGTGCCAGCCCCCGAGCGTCACCGTCCCGGGTTCGTCCAGGATCTGGCCGGTGCAGGCCCGTTCCTCGACGTTGTAGGCGTAGGCGACCTCGGCGATCAGGAACGCCGGGTCGGACAAGCGGAAGTTCGTGCCGGTGCGGTTCCGCCGCTGCGGGTCCGGGGCGTTCCACGCCCGCGCCGGTCCGGCCGGGTCGCCGTCGAACAGCCCGACCTGGAACGACAGGTTCGGCGTCGGGAGGTACTTGGCCCGTATCGCCGGGGCGCCGAACGGGTAGGCCGGGCCGCCGCTCGGCAGGTTGGTTCCGGCGATGGTCGGCCAGCCGAACGTCGAGTTGATGAACAGCGTCGCGGTCTGGCTCACGAGGAACTCGGTGTCGGCCGCCACCTGCCCGAGCTTGACCGCCAGTTGCCCGTCGAGAAGCTGCTGCTCGATCCAGAGCTCGTACAAGCGGGTGGACGGCAGCGCCTCCAGTTCGCTGACCACGGCGAGGTCGTTGACGGCGGTCCGGGACAGCCCGGCGCCGTTGATCTGGTAGGCCTCGACCCGGAACGCGGCGCCGTGCCAGCCGGCGAAGCGGTCGAGGTCGGCGTCGAGCTGCATGTCGAGCCGCCCAAGGACCGTCGCGGTCCGGCGTGTGCCGCCGCTGGTGTCGCCGAGGATGTCGGCGATGGCGTTGAAGCTGAGGACGACCCCGCGGTCGGACAGGAAGCGACGCAGGCCGGTCGGGTCCGCCGCGTCGCCCAGGGTTGCCTGGATCGAGGTCGTGGCCACCGCCGACGGCTTGCCCGACACCTCGGGCTGGGCGACCGAGGTGCGCGGGTCGCCGCCAGCGCCGGTGTTCGCGTACTGGGCGACCGCTACGATGGGTACGAAGCCGAGGGACAGGGCGACGGCGAAGGCGACACGGGACGCTCGCGCGTTCCTGGCGTGCCCCCGCCGCGCGAGTTCGGCCGAGGGGCTGGACATCTTGCCCACCGTTCGGAAGCGCCGTGTCGCTTCGATGTCCACTGGGGCGCCCATGCCGCTCGTCGGTCGCCCCTGATTCAGGTACGGGGGTCACCATACGGGCGGAGCGCCACCGCTCAAAGTTTCCAGGGTCACGTCGGCCTGCTGTAACTGGGCTGATCATCGAATGGACCACCCATGAAGCCGTTGGACCCACCGGTGGACGCCAGCGCCGCGCTCTCAAACACGATGGGCTTGGCGGGACCAACCTGGTCGGGCAAGCCGCTCTGGGCCATGGCGTTCGACGCGGATGGGCGGGGGCGGTCCGTCGCGGCGGCGGAGACGGCGAGGGACATCGACGCGTTCGGCGGCGGGTTCCTTTGGCTGCACTACGACCTCGACTCGGTCGATCTCGCGGGGCCGGCGGGCGCGGGCGGATTAGGGCCTACCAGGCTCGCCACCGCCGTGTTCGCGCCCGACGAGCACCAGCGCGTCACGGTCGAGGCCGACCACGTCGGGGGCGTCGTCGCCGACCTCGCACACCCGGGCGCGAAACCTGCCCCAGCGGGCAGGCTTCACTTCGTCATGGGACCGCGCAGCCTCGTCAGCGGCCGCCGGGGACCGACGGAGAGCCCGGACGCGACCCGCGCCGCGGTCGAGGGTGGCGATACCGTCACGTCGCCGACATTGCTTCTTGAGACCCTTGTCGGTCACGTCGTTTCCGCGATGGCCACCACCGGGCAAAGGCTCTCCGACGCGCTCGACGGCATCGAGGACCACATCCTCGACGGACGGCCGCGCGACGACCGCCGCCGGCTCGGGCCGGTCCGTCGCAACGCGGTGCGCCTGCATCGGCAGATCACTGGACTCGCCGCCGTGTTCCACCGGCTGGAGGCGGACGGGGCCACGGATGACGTGCACGGGCCGGCGGTCGCGGCGGCGGCACGCCTGGCTCAACGTCTAGACGCCCTCGACCGCGACATGACCCTGCAGGCGGAGCGCGCACGGCTGTTGCAAGAGGAGGTGTCCGAACGCATCGCGGAGGCGACCAACCGGCAGCTATACACGCTGTCGGTCCTGTCGGCCTTGTTCCTGCCGCCGACCTTCATCACCGGCGTTTTCGGCATGAACGTGAAGGGTCTTCCCTTCACCGACGACCCACATGGATTCGGTCTCGTGTCCGCGCTTGCCGTGGTTTCCGCCGTGGCGACATACGCGACCATCCGGAGCCTTGGGGTCCGCGGTTCGCGGAGTTGAGCCTCGCCCCCCAGTCATCGAGCTCCCGTCAGTGAGATTGCGGATCCCGGAGGACGAGGTCGAGTTGGCCACTCTCCGTGTCGCGGCCGCTGCGGTGGTCGAGGAAACGCAGCACCGGCGTGACGGTGATCCCGTGCAAGACGATGGACACCAGCACGGCCAGACCAGCGGTCGCCCATAATAGGTCCGGCGCCTCGAACTGGGCGTGCCCGAACGCGTAGGCGAGGTAGTACACCGTCCCGAGCCCACGGATACCGAAGAACGAGATCACGGCCCGCTCGTCGGAGGGTAACCCGGTGCCGGCGAAGCCGACCCATCCGCACACGGGACGGACAACGAGCAGGGCCACCGCCACGAAAGCGACGGCCGACCATGTCAGTCCCGAAAGGAGACCTCCGCCGACGAGGGCGACCCCGAAGCCGACGAGCAGGACCATCATGAGCAGGCGTTCGAGCTCCTCGGCGTAATCGTGCATCTTGCGATGGTAGTCGTGGCCGCTGTTCGAGGCCCGCAGCGCCAACGCCGCCGCGAACACCCCGACGAAGCCGTAGCCGTCGACCGCCTGGACGAGGCCGTAGGCGAGGCAGGTCACTCCGAGCGCCACGAAGCCGTCACCGGTGCGCGACAGCTTCGAGACGTTGGGCAGGTGGAAGGTCAGCCAGCCGAGGCCTCGGCCAACCAGCGCCCCGAGGACCGCCCCGACGGCAACCTTCCACAGCACGTCGACCGCGAGCCAGTGACCTACGGAGAGGCCGCCGCCCGTCAGCGCGATGGCGAGGTTGACGAAGGGGAAGGCAAGTCCATCGTTCAGGCCGGCCTCTGACGTGAGGGCAAAACGCATCTCGTCCTCCCGGCCCTCGGACGGGTGGCCGACCTGGACGTCGGAGGCCAGTACCGGGTCGGTCGGGGCGAGCGACGCAGCGAGCAGCAGGGCCGATGCGACCCCGAGCCCGAGGAGGGTGGAGGCGAGCGCGGCGAGGGCGGCGATGGTCAGCGGCATGGCGAGGCCGAGAAGCCGCCACGTCGTCGCCCAACGCGTCCATCCGATCAGCCTGTCGATCTTCAGGCCGGCGCCCATCAGGGAGATGACCACCACGGCCTCGGTAGCGTGCTCGACCAGCCCGGGGTGTTGGCCCGGATGCGGGGTCAAACCCGCGAAGGACGGGACGAGGGACAGTGCCGCGCCGAGGCCGACGCAGCATATGGGCAGGGACAGCGGTAGCGCCTTCAGCACCATCGGCAGCCATGCCGTCAGCAGGACCAGCGCACCGAATCCGGCCACGACGTAGACATAGGGTTCCATTGCGAATCGAACCGTCCATGTACCCGTCCGTTCCGAGCCATGACGCCGGTCTGCCATCCGGTTGCGAAGCCGGTGACGGAGATGCGAGCCACATGCCTTACGCAAGGCCGCGATGGTCGACCGCAAGGAGGGTATCCACGTCGCCGGCTCCGAACGCCCGGTCGGCGGCGGTGACGACCCCGGTCTCCGTAACGAGGAGGCGACGTAGATCGAGCGAGAGTGCGGAGGTGGTTGGCCTCCCCTCGGGGCCGCGGTCCAGCTTGCGGAAACCGGCATAGTCGGCATCCGCGTCGGTCGGGAAGCCGCACGGCCGTTCGAGACCGGCGTTCCCGTCCGTTGGGAAGGTGCGATCCATTCCCGAAGGCCAGCGCGGTGTCCGGGCGCGACCCTGCGACCTGATCCCTTGGGGGGAAGCCGGTGTCCCGACGGCGGGCATGAGGAGATCAGTCGCTGCGTTGGACCGCCGCGTGACGCCCGGGTCCTCGGCGTTGGGGCGACCGCGAGACTTCCTCCGTGCGCGCACGCGTGAGCACGGCCACGACCCCCGTCACGCCGTTCCCCTCGACGAAACGGACGCCGTGCTTCGTCAGGACGGAGACAAGCTTCGTCACGGTCGAAGCCCTTGGCGTCGACAGCATGTTCTCGAAGTCGTTGATGGGCTTCTTCGACACCCCGGCCTGGTCGCAAAGGCCTTGTTGCGAAAGCCCGACAAGCACGCGCGCGGCCTGGAAGACATAACCCGGCAAGGCGGTGGGATCCGGGACGTCGGAGAGCGTCGGAAGGCTACTTACGGCCACGGGTCGCCCACCCACTTGGAACAACCTTATACCAATGGTATAATTCCAATCGTCGCTCAAAACCTCAGCCCGTCCTGTCCCCGGCCCCGCGCCAGTGGGGCATGACGCCCGACGTCCGGAGCAAAGCCATAACCTCGCTGATCGCCTTCGCGGACTTCGGTTGCTACACCGCGGCCACGCTCGATGCCATGATGTCCGTCCACGCCGCCGCGGGTATGGGCCTCGGCGTGACGTACCTACGGCTCCTGGGAGCCGGTGACGCGCCCCTCCCGGGCGACGCGAGATTGCCGGACGGGGTGAGACTTGTCGAGCGCCGGCCGATAATGTCCGAGCCGGAACCGGTCATGCCGGGTGGCCGACGGAGTCACCTCACCATCGTCGAGGTCGGGAACGTCCCGTTCGATGCCGTAGCCGCGCTCAAGCCGCGCGTCCTCGTCGTGGGTGTCGGCAACACGCTCCTCGACGAGCGCCGCGCGGCACGGGCTCTGGGCATGGTCAACGCGCCGTCCCTCGGCGAGGTCAGGTTGCTCCGCCGTGTGCGGCCCGGGCAAAGCGCCGACGAGGACCAACCTCGATTTCACCGTTCGGTCCGCGGTGCCGCGACGGGGGCGAGGGCAAGCCGGGCCGCGGAAGTGCTCGCAGTGACCGCGCCGTACCTGCGTCCCGGGGATGCGAACGCGCTGGTCGCGGGGATGCCACCGGCCATCGTCGTCGCGGCGGGCAGGCGGCTGCTCGGTGCCCTCGGGGAAGACTTGGCGGGTCCGGTACGACGCGTCCTGGGCCAATGCCGGGAAACCACCACTCCGACCGAAGGCCCTGCCGGAACCCCGCTCGGATACGACGTCGGCGAATGCGGGACGCTCCGTGCCCTCGCCGACGACCTGGAAGCCATCGCCGCCGGTATCGGACCGACGGCGTCCGAACTCGCGGACGCGCCGTTCCTGCAAGGGTGGGACTTGGACGTTCGGACGGTACGAAGCCTGAGCGGCGTCGTCGATGGGCACCCGAGGTTCCCCCCGGGACGTAGAGTGAGGACATCGGAGCTGTTCGCGACCGACGGGCGGACATGGGCGCGGACCCTGTCGCGATACTACAGGCTGGGGACACGCCGCACGGTCTCCCGCGCGGTCAAGCTGCACTGAGGCGGCCAGCCGTGGGGCAAACGGCCCCCGGACCATCCGTCCCTACCCGTGCCGAAACACCCACGCCCCGCGCGTGGCGACTTGTCCACGCGAGGTGCCCGTCATGCGGATCTGGGTGTTCTCGGACCTTCACCTCGACGTCGGGCGTCCCTGGATCCCGGCAGACGTGCCGGACGCGGAGGTCGCCGTCGCCGCCGGGGACCTCGGTCCCGGGCTGACCGAGAGCGTGCTCTGGCTGGCCCGGACCGTACGGCCCCGGATGCCCGTCGTCCTGGTGGCTGGCAATCGCGAATTCCATCGCCGGGTTCACGCGGACGAGCTTCGCCATGCGAAGGCGGTCGCTCGCGAATGCGGCATCCACCTCCTGGAGGACGAGGCCGTGAACGTGGGTGGCGTCCGCTTCCTGGGTTGCACGCTCTGGACCGACTACGACCTCGAAGGAACAGGGTGGCGGCAGGCGGCGATGGCCGACGCCGATGCCGGCCTCGACGACCACCGCCGCATCCTCGTGCGGCGCAGGCCCGCCCGGGACCGTTTCAAGCCGGCGGACGCGGCTCGCCTACACGCGCGGTCGCTGTCCTTCCTGGAGCGCGCCCTCGACGGTGGGGAGACGCTCGACGTGGTCGTCACCCACCATGCCCCGAGCGGACGTTCCATCGTCGGGCCCCTCCTCGGCGCCCCGCTGAATCCGACCCGGGCCTCCCGGCTCGACGACCTCGTCGCGCGGACCAGGCCCCTCCTGTGGGTGCACGGCCATGTCCACGCGTCCCTCGACTACCGGATCGACGGCGTCAGGGTGCTTTGCAACCCCCGGGGGCGAGGCGGCGGGAATGACGCGTTCGACCCCGGGCTCGTCGTCGAGATCCCTTCCGCGCCCGGCTGATCCGCATCCAGCCGGCCCGCGCGGCCGGCCCCCTTGAAACCCCTGCCACCGCGCCGCCGAGGAGCGTCGATGCTTCGCGTCCCCAACCCCGACACCGCCCCGGACGTCATCGTCGGGCCGGACGATCCGCCCGGCCCCGGCATGCCGAACGCCGGTGCGTCCGGACGGTCCACCCCGGACCGCCCGGACGCGGGGGGCGTCCGCCTCTGGGTGTTGTCCGACCTGCGCGTCGACCGCATCCGAGCCACGCTCCCCGACCCGCCACCGGACTTCGACGCACTGCTCGTGGCCGGCAACCTGTCAGCGGATCTCGACGCCGGCCTCGATTGGCTCGCGGGGACCCTGGGCGGGGGCCTGGACGGGCGTCCCGTCATCGTCGTGCCGGGGAGCGCCGAGTTCGAAGGCGGCCCCCCGACCGGCGAGCGCCTGGACCACGCCCGCGCCGCCGCCCGGGCGCACGGCTTCCGGTTGCTCTCGGACGAGTCGACCCGCGTCGAGGTCCCAGACCGCGGGGTCGTGCATGTCCTGGGGGCGACCCTTTGGACGGACTGGTGCCTGGCCGGGGCCTTCGAGGGGCAACTCGCCCGCATCCGGGCCCGGCGTGCCTGGGCCCTCCCGGGTGCCCACCCCGGGCCGCCTCCCGGCTGGTCCGTGCACGACGCGCTGGCGGCGCACGCGCTCTCCAGGGCCTACCTGGAGGACGCCCTGGCCGGCATCGTCCAACAGGGGCTGGGCCTTCAGGTGCCACCGGACGCCATGGTCCCGGATGTCCGCGCCGGGGACCGCGCCGTCGTCGTCACGCACCATGCGCCGTCCCGGCGCTGCTTGCCCGACGACTGGGCCGGCTGGGATGACGATTGTTGGCTGGCTGCCTCCTACGCCTCGGACTTGGAAGCCGTGATGCGTGCGTGGGGAGCACCGGCCGCCTGGGTGCACGGCGCCGTGCCCGCCGCGGTCGACGTCACGGTGGGCCGGACCCGCATCGTCGCCAACCCCCGCGGCGGCGCCGACCCGAGGCCGGGCTTCGACCCCGGCCTGGTCATCGTGGTCTGACGCCCCGACCGAACCGAGCGAGGTACCATGCGAACAGATCCGAATCGCCGGAGCCGGAGCGGACGAAACCGCCCGTCGGGTCGCCGCCGCGAACCCCTGCACCTCTGGCGGACCGCCAGCCTGGACGACATCCGCCACCGGGACATCGAGCGTCTGGCCCGGAGCCTGGACCGCGTCGAGCTCCTGGGAGAGCCCCGTTGGCGCGCGGCCCGGAGTTGGGACGCGGCCGAGGCTGCGGGCGTCGCCTTGCGACACCTGAGCGTGCACGGCGCCGTGGGCCCCGGTGCCGACGTCGCCATGAGCGCGGTCCTCATCCACGCGTGCGGGGGCTGCGCCGCCTCGCGCGCCGTCGTCGCCCATGCCCGCCGGCGTCTGGCGCCGGGCCGGGGACACGATGTCCCGACCCGCACGCGCTGAACGGGACGGGACACCGCTTACCACGCAACCCAGGAGATGCCGATGAGGAAGCCACCCCGCCCCGACGACCGCCAGGCCAACCTCGTCATGCGCCGCGTCCGGGAGGCGATGCGAAGCGCGCCCCGCACGGATGCGGAGGAGGATGATCCCGACGCCATGTTCGCCGGGGCCGGCGACAAGCCTGTCGCCGCGGCCCCTCCGGATGTCCTCGCCGCCGCCTTCCTGCTCGGTCGCGCCGCCACCGTCGCGGGCGTCGACCTGGCCGAACTCGGTCTGCGGGCGGGGGCATACGTCGTGCAAGTGCCGTCGCCGGCGTGGGTGAGGCCGGTGGCCAAGGCGTTCAGGATCTGCGCGTTCGGCTCGGCTACCACCGGACAGGACGGCGACAAGGGCGGCGGATTAAGTTGGCCCGTTCCACGGACCGAACTCCTTCTGTTCATGCGCGATGGCACGGGTAGGGACCATCATCGCGACAAGGGCAACGAGGCCGTGTGCGAGGCCGTGCAGGCCGGGTGGGCCATCGTCGGCTTTTCGCCGACCCCGAAGCGGTCACTGCCGGCTGACCTGGTACGGATATGCGATACCTTGCTGGACGTCGGCACGCTCGATCCGGACGCCATCTCCCGGGTGGTCGGATGCGCGACCGGGGGCGGCTCGCGCATCCGGGTCGGAAGCGCCCAAGCGGCGCGTTGCGAGCCCGCGGACCTGCTCTTGACCGTGTCGGGACGGCGTGGCCCCGGCGATTCCATGGCTGCCTTGCGGCGCCTCCTGCACGCCAAGGTCCCGGAGGTACGCGGTCCGACCTTGGACGAGCTGAGCGGCTACGACGAGGCCAGGGATTGGGGCCTGGCTTTGGTCGATGACCTGCGCCGGTGGGCGGACGGAGAGATTCCCTTCTCGCAATGCGAGAGTTCCATCCTGCTGTCCGGACCGCCCGGGGTGGGCAAGACCATGTTCGCGGCTGCCCTCGCCAGGAGCGTAGGGTTGCCGTTCCTGGCCGGCTCGCTCGGCCAGTGGCAGGCGGCGCGCGACGGCCACCTCGGACACACCCTGGGCGCCATGCGCGCCTTCTTCGACGCGGCCAGCCGCGAGCCCTGCGTCGTGCTGATCGACGAGATCGACTCGTTCGGGGACTGAGAGAAATTCACGCACGATCACAAGGACTACTCCATCCAGGTGGTCAACGCCCTGCTCGAACTCCTGGACGGAGCCGTGGCACGCGACGGCATGGTCGTGGTGGCCGCCACGAACAATCCGGACAGGCTCGATCCCGCCATCCGCCGGGCGGGCAGGCTGGACCGCCACGTCCGGATCGGGCTGCCGGGGGTCGAGGCCCTCGGCGACATCCTGCGCACCTGCCTGGGCGAGTCGCTGCCCCGGGTGGACCTGAGACCGCTCGCGGTGGAGGCGCGGGGGATGACCGGCGCGGACGTCGCGGCGGCGGTGCGCCGTGCCATGGGCACCGCCCGCAGGGCCGGTCGGCCGATGGCCCCGGACGACCTCCGCACGGCCCTGACCGAGGGGCGGGACGGGATGCCCCCGCACGTGCGCCTGCGTTCCGCCATCCACGAGGCCGGTCACGGGCTGGCACTCGTGCGGCTGAGGAACGCCAAGAGGGTCGAGTTGTCCCTGAACGCCGACGGCGGGGCGGCGAAGGCGTTCGACGACCCGGACCTGGACGACCAGACCGAGGTCTCCATCGAGCGTTTCCTGGTGGTCGCCCTGGCGGGACGGGCCGCCGAGGAGGAGGCGCTGGGGAGCGTCTCGGCGGGGGCGTTCTCCGACCTCGCCTGCGCCACCCGGATCGCCCTCCTGATGGAGGCCCAATGGGGCTTCTCGCGGACGCATCCCCTGGTGAGCGTGGGCGACGAGGCCCTGGTCAGCATAGCGCGCGCACCGTGGCTCATCGGGCCCGTGCAGGAACGCCTGGAGGCGGCCTACGGACGCGCGCTGGACCTGATGCGGGAGGAGCGTGACGCGTTGGGTAGACTGGCCGAGGGCCTCTTCAACGAAGGTTACCTGGACGATGCCCGGGTACGCGAGTTGGTCGATTACCGGGGCAAGCCCGAGCCGGGGACCGCGGGACGGGGCGACGGGCGTCGTGGCGGTGGAACCGGCCGGAGGCGCACGTTCCACTCGCGGCGGGCGTGGCGCCGACCGACGCCCGGTCGAGAGCGGGCCGGCCCCGGCTCGCCGGTGCCCTTGACATGGGCGCCCGCCCGCGTCCGATCCGGACCGCGCCGGCCATGAGGAGTGGCGCGCCTCGGCGGGCGGTGCGATGGATGTTCTCGACACGCGGCAGGTCCTGTTCCTCCACGAGGTCGTCCAGACCGGCTCGGTCCGGGCCGCCGCGGAAAAGCTCGGCCTGAACTGTGTTTCGGCGTGCAACTTTGGCTCTGGCGTACTTTCGCTGATCATCCGGAGGTGAAGCCGATCAGGCGAGCTTGCAACAAGTCAATCTTGCCGCGGCCATACATCTGGCGCTTCACCAGCTTGAGTTTGGTGATCTGC